>CAZCPB010000267.1:0-5493 GCA_964500365.1 uncultured Phycisphaeraceae bacterium | reverse complement strand
GTTCAACTTCGACGAGATCCCGCAGGTGGTCGGCGGCCCGTACGAGTACGGCGTTCCCGGCGCCCGCCACGCCGGAGCACGAGCGGTCTCCTCGTGCGGCGCGGAGTCGTGGCCCGTCGGGTTGTTGCTGCGGCGTTTCATCGGGGTGATCGTTGGCGAGCGTCCGTCCGCGTGCGGGGGCATTCAGGCCTCATCATCATTGAACTCGAAGGAGTGCCGCGCCGGCGGGCGCGGCCGCCGCAGCGCGATGCTGAACACCAGGCCCGTCATCACCCACATCGTGACCAGGCTCGAGCCCCCGTAGCTCACGAACGGAAGCGTCACGCCGATGATCGGCAGAAGCCCCACGTTCATCCCGATGTTGATGAACGCCTGCGCTCCGACGAACGCCGCCAGCCCCACCGCGACCAGCCGTCCGAACGGCTCGCGCGTCGACGCTGCCGTGATGAACGCCCCGGCCATCCACGCTAGGTAGCACGCCATCACCCCGGCCCCTCCCAGCAGCCCGTACCGCCCGACGATCACCGCGAAGATCATGTCGTTGTGCCGCTCGGGCAGGTGGTTGTACTTGAGCAGCACCGCCGCCCGCTCGGACCCGGGCCCGGCGATACCCCCCGCCCCGATCAGCCGCTGCGCCGCCACGCTCTGCATGTTGATGTCGCGGTCGGCGCTTGTGTCGCCCCGGAACTGCCGGACCAAGCCCGTGATCCGCGCCTTCTGGTGAGGACGCAGCAGGGGGTATACCGCCGGCGCCGCGAGCGCCGCCGCGAGCACGATCACCGCCAGGTGCTTGAGCCTCATCCCCGCGGCAACCAGGATCGCGAAGAGCGCCGGCACGAACAGCAGCGCGGTGCCCAGGTCCGGTTGGAGCGTGATCAGGGCGATGGGAATGACGGCGATGAACGCCGGCGGGACGAGCCCCGCCAGCGTCCGGTGGTTCGCGCGGAACCGCAGGTACCGCGCCAGCACAAGCACGAATGCGACCTTCGCCAGTTCGGAGGGCTGAACGTCCACGGGGCCGATGTCGATCCAGCTCCGCGCGCCGTTCCGCGGCTTGACCAGCCAGGTGGGCACCGCGGGAATGAGCAGAAACACCAGCGCGGCGATGACGGCGATCATGAACGGCGTCGCGAGGTACCCGAGCAGCCGGTAGTGCGGGAGGGCGATCAAGGCCGCGGCGCTCACGCCGATGCCCAGGAACAGGGCCTGTTTCACCGCGGTCGGCCCGAGGCCCTCCTGCGCCCAGCGAACCGCGTCGCCCTGGTCGATCGCCATGATCCCTACGAGCGACAGTGCCAGCGACGCCAGCACGGTCAGCCAGGCGCCGCGCGCATCGGCCAGCGCGTGCCACCGGCTCTGCCGGCTGGTCGCGAAGATCTCCGAGGGGATCGGCACGTCAGAGATACCCCTCCGCGATCAGCGCGTGGATGATCTGGTTGCACACCGGCCCCGACACCTTCCCGCCGCTCCCGGCGTACTCCATCATCACCGAGATCGCGAAACGCGGCCGGTCGCCCTCCGGCCCGACCAGCACCACGAACCACGAGTGGTCTCCCTCACGCAGGAGGTCCCCCCGGCGGGCCCGGGCCGGCGGAGTCGGGTTCTCACCGTCGGAGTCCGACGGCGTAGGTTTCTCGTCAGGCGGCTCGCTCGTCGGCGCCGCCGAGGCGTAGATGTTGGGAGCCTGGGCCGTCCCCGTCTTCCCCCACACCTCGACCCCCGGCGCATTGAAGATCGGCTCACGGACCCCGCCCGCGAACGTAAGGTGGTGCCCCGTCCCGGCCTGTTCGTTGACCGACCGCCGCAGCCCCTCGATCGCCGCGGCGACCGCCCGGGAGTCCAGCCGCAGGTCGCGCGGCTCGGGCGCGCGCGTGCCCTTCACGACCGTCGGGGCGACCACGTACCCGTACCTGGCCAGCGTGGCGTATGCCGCGGCCGCGTGCAGGGGCGTCCACGACACCGCGCCCTGACCGATCCCCATAAGAATCGCGTGCCCGGCGAGTTCGTCCGGCGCCACCCGCTCCCCGAGGTCGCCCGCGAACTCCCTCCCCACCCCGAGGTTCCATCGGCTTCCCAAACCGAAGGCCCGGTACACGTCCGTGATGCCATCGAACCCGAGCTTTTTCCCCAGCGTGAAAAAGTAGACGTTGCACGAGACCTCGATCGCCTCCGGGCCAGCCAGGTCCCGCCCTAGTACCTGCGAGTGCGTCAGCCGCTCCCCCTGCTGGGTCCGTTTGAAGATCCAGCAGCGGAACAGGTTCTCGTTGCCGGGGAGCAGATGCCCGTTGCACGCGATGGGCTGCTCGAGGGTGTGCACGCCCGCCGTCACCGCGCCCGCCAGGATCAACGGCTTGACGATCGAGCCCGGCGGGTACGGCCGCTCGATACACCGGTTCCGCATGGGCATGGCAACCGGGTCCCAGAGAAGTGACTCGCCCGGGAGGAGTGCATCAAGATCCGACCGGCGCACCTCGGGCGTCGAGACCATTGCCAGGACTTCGCCCGAGTCGATGTCGAGCACCACCGCCGCGCCGTGGATCGGCGTCCCGTCGGGCATGGTCGGCGCGGGCGGATCGAAGGCCCCGTCGTGGAAGCCCCGGTGCCACGGGTGGACACGCGCCAGCCCCGCCTCCGGCGACATGATCGCCTGGACGCGGGCCTGGAGCATGATGTCGAGCGTGGTGGTCACGTCGCGCCCCGCACGCGGCGCGATCGCCGTGGCCTCCCCCGTGTCGATGTGGCGCGTCGTGAAGCCTCGAAGTCCGCGAAGGCCGTGTTCCATCCCTCGCTCGAGGCCCGCGCCGCCAACCCGGTCACCGGGCCGGTACTCCCCTCGGTCGATCGCGTCGCCGCCGGCGGGGCGGACTTCGGCCTCCTCACGCTCGGCGACGTATCCCGCCAGGAACGCGGCCCGCGCGTCGGTGTCCTCCCTGAGCGCATCGTCACGCATCCACCCGATCAGGCGAGCGCCCACCCCCTCGGCGAGGACGGGGAGCGTGGACCGCTCCGTCATCGCCGAGGGGAACGTCGACCGGTTGATTTCGACCGCGATCCGCTCCAACGGGTACTCGCGCTCTCCCGTGTCGAAAAGCCTCACGCCGGGCAGTCTCGGCACGCGGGCCTCGAACCGGGCGTCGGTCTCGCCGGGGATCGGGAAGATCGTCGCCTCTTCCGCCAGCAGGTGCTGGGCCCGGAACGCGGTCTCGTCCGGGACGCGGATCCCGAGCCGGTGCGCCGACCGTTCTTCGCGGATCGGCTCGGCCGCGCGGCTCTCGATCGACCGGTACAACTCAGCCGTCACCACTTCGTTCCGCTCGCTCGCCTCGGCCAGCTGGCGGTCACGGTTGCGGCGCCGCTGGGCGTCGGCCATCCGCCGGACGCGCTCGACCACCGCGTCACACTCCTTCGCCAGCGCCGTCCCGGATATCCCCGCGAGCAGGGCGAGTTCCTCGCGCGAGGCGTCCGCGTGCGACTGGAACGCCGCACGGGCCGTTTCGATCAGCGCGCTCCGGCGCCCGTCCTCAAGCTCCGTCCACTCTTCGCGGTATGCCCTTCGAACAAAGTCTCGAGCGCAGTCCGCTGCCCACTCCCCCGACAAGACCGGGTACTCGATCCCCAGGTCGTACCCGGCCCGGTCCCGCGCCAGAACGCGCCCCTTGCGGTCGAGGATCTTCCCCCGCACCGTGGGCATCCAGAGGTGCCGCACCAGCCTCGCCTCGGCCTGATCGCGAAGGTCGGCGCCGCGCACCACCGTCAAGTGCGTGACCTTCGCCCCGAGCACCAGCATCCCCGCCGCGGTGATGGCCAGGAGCAGCGCGAGCCGACGCTGGAACATGGTCGGCAAGAGTCGAGCGAAGTACGTCGATTGGCTCGGGCGCGGCATGGTGCTCTCGTGAGTCTCCCCCGATCATAAATCGGTTCCCGGGCCGGAAGCCCTCTACCCGCGAGCGCCGCCACGTCGATCACCCGTCAAGTTCGAGAGAACCTCGGCCCGGTCGCACCGCACGAGGATCACGTCGCTGATTTCTGCTGTGAGCCCGATCTGCTCGCACCGCAGGGCGGCCACGCGGCCGGACTGGATCAGACCCGGGAGATCCGTCCGCCGCGCCACGAGTTCGAAATCAGAGCCGTCCGGTGCGTTGGCCTGCACGCGGGTTACGCCGATCTCGGCAAGCACCCCCGCCAGCCGGACGGCCTGCTCATACTTGGTCCGCCCGGCGACCGGTGCGGGCTCATTCTTCATCGGCCTCGCCGTTTCCGGGTGTCTCGATCGGGGCCAGCGTGCCCCCGACCATGCCCGGCATCCAGACTTCACTCGTGTCCTGGCCGTCGTTGAGCTTCCGCATGAGCAAGTACAGGATGGTCGAAGCGCAGGCGCCGTAGCTGAGGATGAAGGCCCCCACGAGCATGCGCGGGATCATCGTCCAGAACGTCACGATTCTCTCGGCCCATCCCCAGGCGCCGGGAACTTCGTCCCCCGGCCCGCTCAGCGCCCGGGCCGCGCTCTCGCCGGCCAGGGACGCCGCCGCGGCCCTGGTGACCTCGATGGTGCGGAACACGAGGATTTCCAGCAGCGTGACCCCGACGATCAGCACCGCGAACAGGATGGCCATGTACACGAGCAGCCGCAGCGGCCTGCCCACCACGTACGCGTACGCCCGCTGGGCCGCGTCGATCGCGTCGGTTCCCTCGCACGTCACCGCCGGCACGAGCATCGGGTTGCCGAGGGCAAAGCCCAGCATCAGGAGCACCGCGACCGCCCCCAGCACGAGGGCGATGGGGTACAGGAGCGCGCCGATCACCGCGGAACCCGACCAGTTGAACAGGGCGCCGCCTCCCAGGGCGACGATCACGAGCATCAGCGCCGCGACCAGCAGCGGACCGACCACCGCGCCGGCCATGGATGCCAGTTTGGAAATCGAAAACGCCAGGCCGCGCGTCCACGGGACCATCACGCTCTGGGCGAACTCGCAGGCGGCCATGCGTGAGATCGCCCCGACCCCGAGGATCAGGACCAGCACCGCCGGGACCGCGACCGCCGCCGACACCCACGGGCGCGCCTCGATCTGATCCCACGAGATGCCCAGGAACACCGTGGTGTAGGCCGAGACGCAGCCCTCCACGCTGTGCGCCTGCACCGACTGCGCAAAGTTGTGCATGACCTGCGTCAAGCGCACCGGGGAGCCGGGCGCCGGGGCCACGATCCGTCCGAGCATCCCCAGAACGACCAGCGTGAAGAACGCCAGCCCCAGGCGCTCCGGTCTCAGCGCCAGTGGCACCGCACGGAACAGGTGCGGCCAAAGAAGTTCCTCCGTCAGGTCCGACAGCGTGATGGGCTTGGCGAGTGCGCTGGCTCGCTCCCCGCGTGCGCTCGTTCCCGTCGATCGGCTGGGCTCACCGGCCATGGGCTGCTCCCGGGTAATGGTGCGGAGAACGCATCGGTTCCGCTATTATGCCGCGCGGCGCGGACTCACGCACGCACCCAAGCCAGGG
>CAZCPB010000266.1:0-5558 GCA_964500365.1 uncultured Phycisphaeraceae bacterium | reverse complement strand
ATCTTCGCGTTCGCTCACCGCCAGCGGCGGCGGCGATGCCTCGTTCGGACGCGCCGAGTCATCGATCGCCCGGGGGGCCTCTGCGTCTTGGGCTTCAGAGGGCGCGGACGCGGCGACGGCCTCGGCCGGATCGGGCGAGACCGGAACTTCGACCCGTTCCCGCGCCGGCGGAGCGGCCGGCGTCGGCGCTTCGCCCGGCGATGAGGCCGGGGGCGGGACCGGCTTGTTCGGCGCGCCGGCGGCCGGGTCCATCGCGGCCTGCTCGACGGGCGCGAGGGGGGCTCGATGTTCCGTCGGGTCCTTGAAGCCCAGCCAGGTCTCGGTCTGGTGGGGCGAGTCCTCAACCCCGAGCACCAGGCGCCGCGGCTCTTCGACCGGCGGGATCTCGAGGGGCTCGAGCGCACGCGACCGCGCGCTTGGGCTGGGCAGGTGGTCGGCGCCGTGCAGCGCAAAGCGCGAAAACCCGACAACCCCCGCCACGTGGAGCGTGACGCTCGCCAGCAGCCCGAACGAGAAGGAGCGGGATGATCCCAGGGAGCCTGCCATGACCGCAGTCCGCGCTTTCAGGCGATCCGCCCGAGCATTGAAGCGTAGTCTTCAAAGGCACGTCGGGGGCCGGCGGCGTTGCGACCGGAGGGTCAGAACGCCCCCGGTTCAGGAGAAATCATGCTTCGGGTTCTCATGTTTGCCTTGCTTTCGGTACTGCCGGCGCGGGTCGGCGCCCAGTCACCGCTGGTCTTCGGAGAGGGCGAGGCCGCGCCGCCGCTGCGCATCGGGGCGTGGGTCCGGGGCGAACCGGTCGCCCGGTTCGAACGCGGGAAGGTCTACGTGGTCCAGTTCTGGGCCAGTTGGTGCGCCGCCAGCCAGCGCGCGATCCCCAGGCTCACCGCGCTGCAGCGTGCCCACCCCGACGACCTCGTGGTCATCGCCGTCAGCAGCCCCGACTCCCACGGCGAGTCGCTCGACCGCGTCACCGAGCTCGTCAGCCGCGGCGCCCAGGAAATCGGATACCGCGTCGCGTTCGACGACCGCCGCCGCACGGCGCGCGAATGGCTGGACGCCTTCGACGTCCGGAACATCCCCACCGCCTTCCTGATCGACCGCGAGGGCGAGATCGCGTGGATCGGCAACCCGCTCTGGCCGCCCGGCGAACTGGCCGAGGCCACGCGCCGCGTGCTCGCCGGCCCCTTCACGCACGCCGACCGCCACGCCCTGCGCCTCGCGAACCTCGAGAAGCGCGACCGCATCGCGCGCGCCGAGCGCGAGTTCGAGGACATCGGTCTCGACCAGCCCGCCCGGGCGCTGCGCCTGCTCGACGTGCTCCTCGAACTCAACCCCGACGGCGCCGCGATCTACGCGGCCCGGAGATTCGACGTGCTCCTCGCGACGCCCGACCTGCTCGACGAGGCCTTCCGCTTCGGCCGCCGGGCCGCCGAGGGGGTCCTCCGCGACGACGCCGAGCGGCTCAAGTCGATGGCCTGGAGCATCCTCGAAGCGCCCGGCCTGGCCCGGCGCGACCTTGACCTCGCGCTCGTCGCCGTCGAACGCGCGGCCGAAATCACCCGCCGGCGCGACGCCGACGTCCTCGACACGCTCGCCCGCACGCACTTCCGGCGTGCCGAGTTTTCGAAGGCGGTCGAGACGCAGAAGCGGGCGGTGGAACTCACCACCGAGGAGTTCCTGAAGGAAGAGTTCACCGAGCGCCTGCGCGAATACGAATCCGCCGCCGTCGCCCCGCACTGAATTCAGCGCGCCGCGCGCACGTACTCCCGGCCCCCCCACTTTATCGGCGTGCCGCGACGCAGGTCGAGCGCTGCGCGCGACAGGACCCCCGCCACCAGCCAACTCCCCACGACGTGCCCCGGGAAAGCCCACAGCGGCGCTCGGCTGAGCCTGTACACCCACCCCACCCCGACCGCCCACAGCCCCACGCCCAGCAGCGCCAGGCCTCCCAGGGGGACCCGCCACGGGTCCTCGGAATCCGCCGTCGCCAGCACCCCCAGGAGCGCCCACGGGCACAGGGGCAGCAGCCCGCCGCACACCCGCACCCACCACGATGCGTCCACCAGGCGCGACGGCTTGCAGTTCGCCGCCTCGGTGTAGATCCGCTGCCACCCCCGACGGAACTCCCCCCAGTCCGCATACATCCGGCACGTCAGCAGCCGGTCGGCCAGGTACACGCCCACGGGGCGACGCTCCCGCGCCGCCAGGCGCGCCATCGCCATGTCCTCCAGCACCTCGCTCCGGACCGCCCCGTACCCGCCCATGGCCCGGTAGGCCGCCGCGCGAAAGAGCATGAACTGCCCGTTGGCGAACGCCCGGCGATCCTCGTCACGGTTGGCGCTCATCAGCGGGTACTGCCGCATCAGCTCGAACCCCGCCGCGGGCTGCGCGACGATCTCGTGCCACCGCGTCGCCGTCAGCGTGCTCACCAGGCTCAGAAGGTCCAGCCGCCGGTCCTCCAGCATCGCCACCGTGGCCCGCACGCACGCGGGGTCGAACGTGGTGTCGGCGTCCGCGAACAGCAGAAGGTCCGCCCCCTTCGCGGCGTCGGACTCCCCGCCCAGACGCAGCGCGTTCACCTTCCCCGCCCAGTCCGGCGGGCACTCCGAGATCTCCAGCACCTCGAACCGCCCGTCCCCATCGATCGCCCGTCGCGCGATCTCCAGCGTGCGGTCGGTGCACCGGTCGAGCGCCAGCAGCACCCGAAGGTCCGGGTAGTCCTGCCCGCGCAGCGACCGGACGAGCCCCGCGATGACCTGCTCCTCGTTGTGCGCGGGGATCACCACGCACACACGCGGCGCCGGCGTGGGGACGGGAAGCCGCAGCCCCGCCCGCGCCGTCGGCACCGCCGCCATCGTGCGCGCGATGCGCGCGAGCGCCACCACCCAGTGCAGCACCAGCACGACGCACCCGGCCACCAACACGACCACGAGGATGATGCGCGCGATCTCCATGCGTCCGATTTCGGATCCGAGGGTAGCGGCCGGCCGCCCGCGATGCCTCGCCGTCGTACACTCCCCCGTGCCCTCCCACTCGGCCACGCCGGGCCCCGACCCCGACCGCGCCCCCCGCGCCGAGCACGCCGTGCTGGTCCTCGACCGCGCCGCCGCCCGCGACCTCGACGCCCGGGCCACGTCACGCTACCGCATCCCCTCCATCCTCCTTATGGAGAACGCCGCTCGAGCCGTCGCCGATGAGGCCCTCGCCCTCGCCCTCGCCGGAGACTCCCAGCGCCCGCGCGTCCTCGTCCTCTGCGGGCCGGGCAACAACGGCGGCGACGGCCTCGGCGCGGCACGCCACCTCCACAACGCCGGCGCCGCCGTCGCGGTGGTGCTCGCCTCGCCCGCCGATCGCGTTCGCGGCGATGCCTCCATCCAGCTCGAAATCGTCCGTTCGATGGGCCTCACGTTCATCGAGGTCGCGGACGGGACCGAGCCGCGCGACGCGGCGCAGAGAGCCCTTGATCTCCTCGACGGCGCCGACGCCGTCATCGATGCTCTCTTCGGCACCGGCCTCGACCGGCCCGTCACCGGCGGCGCCGCGGCGCTCATCGAGTGGATCGCCGACCGGCACGGCTCAGGCACGCGCGTCCTGGCCGTGGACACCCCCTCCGGCCTCGACTGCGACTCCGGCCGGCCCCTGGGCGTCGCGGCACGGGCCGACCTCACGGTGACCTTCGGCGCGCTCAAGCGCGGCTTCCTCGAGCTCGAAGCCCAGGAATACCTCGGCGAGGTCGTCGTCGCGGACCTCGGCCTGCCGCGCGAACTCGTCGAAGAACTTGCGACCGTGATCGACACGCGCATCCCCGACGCCGACGACGCGCCCGAGGAAGAACCGTTCCCGGCCGTCCCCAAGCCGGGCGACTCGGCCTCCTGATCCCCGACCCCGCCGCGCCCAGCCGCGCCGATCACGTTCCCGCCGGCGCCGGCGCTTCCTTCCGCGTTTCCGCGTCGATTTCCTCGCGCAGCGCCCGCCGCCATTCCTGGTCCACCGCCGCGAACTCCAGTCCCAGCACCCGGCGCGTCGCCTCGTCCAGCGCGGTCCCCTCCGCCATCGCCCGCAGCCACGCGTTCCGCGGCCCCCGCCCGAACCGCTCCGAGATGTACGCCACCATGTGGTGCCCCTGGCTGTACACCCGCGACTGATCCTCCGGCGCGCAGTTCCGGAAGTCCGCCAGGCGCGACCAGTCGGCGAGCGTGTCGTTGGCCGCCCAGCGCCGCACCATCCGCGCGAACCCGCGCCCCTGGTACCGCTCCGCCGACAGCTCCGCCACGCCCTCGAGGATCCACCACGCCATCTCGTTGGCCTTCGGCCCCATCGCGAACGTGCAGACGTGCCCGTACTCGTGCGCCAGCAGCGGCTTCAAGTCCCGCGCCGACGCCCGCCGCCCCGGCAGGATCTTCACCGACTCGCGCGGCTCGTTCCACCCCGACAACCCGTCGTCGTAGCTCAGGTAGATCGAGTGCTGCAGGTGGTTCATCGACGGGTACAGCTTCACCACCACCACGCCTTCCACCGTCAGCTCGAACCCCTCGTGGACGTGGTCGCGGATCTCGGGGAGCATCTCCGCCACCCGGCCGGCCACCACGTCCAGCCCCTCCGCGAAGCAGATCCGCAGCCCCGGCGCGCCGACCTCGTGCCACTTCTCGCCCGCGTACCGCCACGCCCCGTCGCGCTTGACGAAGCGCGCCGGGAAGCTCACCGACCGCTCGCGCCGGCCTTCGCCCGCGGTGCGCCAGCGCGTCCGCAATTCCCCCGACGCCTCGTCCCCGTCAATCCGCGGCCCCTCTCCCTCCCACTCGATCGAAAACGCGGCAACCTTGTGATGATCGAAATCCGCCGCCCAGTTCGCCTGCTCGACGTGGAAGACCTCGTCCGAACCGTCCACGCACGCCAGGTAGCCGTCCTTGTCGCCGGCCAGCACCGCCGCGGTCATGCGGTCCATCACCTCCCGCACCTCCGCCGCCTCGTCGGCGCGAACCGGCAGGGCGACGAGCAGCAGACTCGCGATCGCCGCCAGGAGCCTCGCGGCCGCGACGCGCCGGGGATTCACGGAACACCCACGCATGTCAGAACTCCAGCTTGTTTCCCTCACGAACGCCGATGCGCTCCCGGCGCGCATCCGTCAACAGAGACCGTCCGCCCAGAATAGCCGCGTCTCGGGTGTCTCAGGCCAACCTGCCGCCACGTCATTCCCCTCTCACCCCCGCCGGCTTCCCCTCCGCCGGCGCCGGCAACGTCAGTTCCCACGCCTCGCTCAACGCCTCGAACTCGATCCCCAGCACCTCCCTCGTCCCTTCCTCCACCGTCGCCCCCGCCGAGAGCGCCCGCAGCCATTCGTTCCGCTTCTCCCGCCCGAACCGGTCCGACACGTACCCCATGAAATGGTGCCCCTGCACGTACGCCAGGTGCTTGAGGGGCTGCTCGCACGTCTTGTAATCCGAGATCTGCTCCCACGGCGCCACCCCCCGGCGCAGCGCGTACCGCCGCATCTGCCGCTCGTTGAAGTCGCCCTTGCCCGGATCGAACTCCTCCGCCGCGAGCTCGGCCACGCC
>CAZCPB010000265.1:0-5620 GCA_964500365.1 uncultured Phycisphaeraceae bacterium | reverse complement strand
GACGCGACGTTGTCTTCTCCTCGCGGCACCTCGCTCGCCCCGGCTGTCTCCGGATTCCTCCGGACAGCGAACGAAAAAGGCCCGCGGAGGTGAACTCCGCGGGCCCCGGGTCCTGAATCAATCGTGAGGAGAACCGCTCAGTCGATCCGTGCCGGCGCCTTCTCGCTCTCGGGCCGGATCACCGTCACCGTCGGCGTCACCGGCCGGCTGAAGCCCGCGTCGGGGGCCTTCGAGGTCGTGCGGGCGTCGAGCTCGTACTTGGCCCGGTCCTCGTAGTTCATCCGCCCGTGCGACTTGCTGAGCGCCTGGAGCTTGGCCTCCTGGCGCGTCCGGATCTCCGCGAAACGCGACGTGAGCTGGTCGAGGCTGGCCACCCGGTAGCGGCTGTGCTCCTCGATCGTCTCCTGGCGCTTCTGCATGACGTTGATCATGCGGTCGTTGCGCCCGATCGCGTCGATCTGGTGGTCGAGCTGCCAGAGCTGGCTCTGGAACTGCGCCTGCTCGGTCTCCAGCGTCGTCACCAGGTCCGCCAGGCGCGACTCCTGCTCCGACAGGTACCCGAGGTCCTTGTCGATCTCGGCGACGCGGCTGGTGTACACCGCCCGGACCTGCTCGGCCTGCTCGGCGCGGGTGTACGCCTGCTTGAGGTCGAGGTGCTCGTGCCCGAAAGCGATGCGGACGACCGGCGGCGCGTAGCTCGTGCTCGTGTAGACGCCCGAGCTTGACTGCGTCATTGCCTCGGCCTTCTGGATCATCGGCTGAAGCGTCGCGAGGTCGCCGTCGGCCAGCTCCACCACGCGAACGCTGACGGCGCGGTCGCGGTTGAGCTGAGCGACCTGCTCGCGGAGCTCGGCCAGGTCGCCGCGCACGTCCGCGATGCGCTTGGGGTACTGCCCCTCGAGATCGCGGAGCTGTTCGCGCAGCGCGACCGGGTCATCGATGACCTTGTCGATCTGGCAGTTCACGCTGTTGCGGGTTTGGGTGAGGATCGCGCCGAGTCTCTCGGGGCCGGCGATCAGCACCGCCGCGCCGCCCGCGAGGCCCACGATCACTGCGGTTCGGACGAGTCCCTTGCAGATTCCCATGACCATTCACTCCTGAATGTGCCGGGCCTCCACTCCTGGCGGGCACGGTCCGGCGAGGCTTGCGTGAACGGTGATTGGGAGGGTCGCGCCGCGGATTTCGCGCTTCGCTGCGCGGAAGCAATTGCGAGCTACCGCGCGGGCGCCCGCCTGAATGTCCGCCCTGTGGCGCAAATCGCCGTACATGCGCGAGAAAATCCGCCGGAACCACGAAGAAAGGGCGGCTTCTGTCAGGGTGCCGCTGTAGAATGTGAAAAGGCAGGGATTTGCCGCCGAACAAGGGGCGACTGGCATCGTGTGTTCCTTGCAGGTCCGCGCGAGGCCGGAGCGTCCCCCGGGGAGACGGATGCTGACGCAGCTCACCACCAATTTCATCGGGCGGTTGAAGGCCAACGACCAGGGCGCATGGTTCGAGCTCTGGGAGACCTTCGGTCCCGTGGTCCGCGCCCAGCTCTCCAAATGGGGCAAGGGCCGCATCGGCAGCGAGACCGTCCGCGACCTTTCGCAGGAGACGCTCACGGCGCTCTCGGAGTCAATCAACCGCTACGACCCGGCCCGCGGCGCCCGCTTTTCGACCTGGCTCCTGGCCATCGCCAAGCACGTCCTGGGCGACGAGATGGACCGGCGCAACGCCCAGAAGCGGGGCGGGTCGAAAAAGGCGCTCGAGCTGGACGAGTCGTGGATGAAGGCCGCGGCCAACGTCGGCGCCGATGCCGCGTACGAGACCTCGATCTTCTACGCCAAGGTCGAGGCCGCCATCCGCCTGGTCGAGAAGGACGCCGAGTTCACCGACTTCTCGATTTACCGCATGCGCGTCCTCGACGGGCAGAGCGGCAAGGACGTCGCGGCGGCGCTGGGCACCAGCGAACCGACGGTGAGCCGGCGCCTGGCGAAGATCCGCTCGATGCTCAGGTCGCGCCTGGTGGACGTGATCATGACGTACAGCTTTACGGAGGACGAACAGCGCGAGGCCGCGCGAAACGGACTGGAGCTGAATCCCAAATCAAACCCCGACGGCTCCGACGACGCGATGTTCGACGACGCGATCGCGGAGATTTATCACCGGCAGATGGAACTCCGCCGGCGCGACCAGGCCGAGCGGCTCGTCTGACCGGCGCCCGTCCGCCGACGCGGACAGGAGGAACCCGTGGGAACAGTCTCACCCATCGCACTGATCGTCCTGGTGATCCTCGCGGTCATCCTGGGCGTCTTCGCGGTCATCTACCTGCTCGTGCCGGTCTGCAAGCTCCTCTGGAAGGTCGTGGTGCATGTTTCAAAGTTCGTGGGCGGCGAGGTCGTCGACGCCCTGCGGCTGGTGGGTTCGATCATCACGGGGATCGTGATGGTCCCCCTCACGCTGGCAAACGTCATCATCGGACGCTGGTCGAGCGCCGCCCACTACGGGCGCGGGTTCACCGGGGAGGTCAAGAACGGCGCACTGTGCATCTACCGCATGGTGGTGGGGCACCCGGCGCGGCTGCTGGGGTTGACGGCGCTGACCGAGGGGATCGAGAAGCGGCTCCCCGCCGTCGTCGCCAACGCGCCGGGGGCCGATGCGCCCTCGAAGCGGGTCGGCCAGTTCCCGGGGTACAAGATCGTGGGGTCGCTCGCCACCGGCGGCTCGGGCGCCAAGCTCTACGTCGCCGAGCCCGACGCGGTGAAGCTCGCGGCGTACGCGCGGGCCGGCCGGCCCGACGTGGACCAGGTCGTCATCAAGGTCTTCAGCCTCAAGGACGGGAGCAGCCTTCCGCAGATCGTCCGCGAGAGCCGCGCGCTCGACGCCGCCCGCAAGCTCGGCCTGGTTCTCGACCACGAGCTGACGCCCGAGCGGTTCTTCTACGTGATGGAGTACGTGCCCGGCCAGTCGCTCTCGCTCGTGACCCAGCAGCTTCACGGCGCCAGCGGCGCCGACGGCCTCGAGGGCGACAACCTCCGCGCCGCGATCGGGTACGCCATGGACCTGGTCCGCACGCTCGAGCAGTACCACCGGGGCGGGCTGTGGCACAAGGACGTCAAGCCCGACAACATCATCGTGGACGGGCGGCGAGCCCACCTCGTCGATTTCGGCCTGGTCACGCCCCTGCGCTCGGCGATGACGCTGACCACGCACGGCACCGAGTACTTCCGCGACCCCGAACTGGTGCGCATGGCCCTCAAGGGCGCCAAGGTGCACGAGGTGGACGGGACGCGCTTCGACATCTACGCCGCGGGCGCCGTGCTCTACTCGGTGATCGAGAACTCCTTCCCGGCACACGGCGTCCTTTCGCAGATCACCAGGAAGTGCCCCGAGGCGCTGCGCTGGATCGTGCGCCGGGCCATGACCGACTACGACAAGCGCTACGCGACGGCGTCGGAGATGGGCGCGGATCTCGAGTTCGTGCGCTTCGCGACCGACCCCTTCGCAGTCAAGCCGATCGAACTGCCGAGCATGCGGGCCGGCGCGGCGCCGCTCGAACCCGAGCCGTCGACCGACGAGCCCGAGACGGTGCACGCCGCGGTGCCCGCGGTCGGCGCCGCCATGGCGGCCGGCGCGGCGGGCGGGAACCCTGGATGGACGTCGGTCGCGCAGCAGGCCCGCAAGGTCGCCGCGGACGCGTCGCGCCTTGCCGCGGAGGCGTTGCAGAGCGCAATGAACAAGCAGCGCCCCGAAGGCGTGGTGGCGGGGGTCCGGATCGGCGCCGCCGACCGGCGCGCCCCGCGCCTGCGCGTGGTGAACTGGTGGACCGGCGGCTACGCGCCCGAAGGCGAGGCGCCCGAGGCGCCGGTCTCGGTCGCCCGCGCCGCGACGCCCGTCCCGCCCCGCGCGGCACCGTTCGTGGGGGGCATGGCGGTCGGCAAGGCGTTTGTCCGCGTGAAAGCCGGGGTCGAGCGCCGGCCCGCCACCGAGCAGCTTGCGCGGGCCCGCGCCCGCGCCGACGCGGCCCGCCGGCGCGTCGCCGAGCGCCTCGAGCGCCGCGGCGTTCGCTCGCGCCCGCGCTACAGCAACGGCATCAACCCCGGCGTGTGGGTCGCGGTCCTCGCCGTGCCCGCGGCGCTCGCCGGGATCATCTTCGCGGTGTCGCGCGCGAACCGTCCGTCGTTCCCCGCGCCGGTTTTCCCGTCGGCTGTGACGATCGCCGACGACGGCTCGCTGTGGGCCCAGGCCGTGGTTGAGCCGGGGCGGGCTTCGGACGAGAACGACGTCTTCGCGGTCCCCGCCCCGCCCGAGGCGCCGCGCGCCGCGCACGCGTCCGCGCCGGCTCGCGCGACCGTGATCGAGATCGGCGGGCCGCGGGCCGGCCAGACCACCGCGCCTTCGCTGCCCGAAGTCCCCGCCGAGCCCGTGGACGGCAGAGTGCTCCTCGTGGTTGACCTGCCCAAGCCGCTGTCGCCCGAGCACCGCGGCTCGGTGGAGCGCATCGCCGCACGGCTCTCGGGCGCAGGCTTTTCGCTCCTCGGCGACTTCCCCGGCAATCCCGCGGACTCCGAGGCGATCGCGAGCCAGCTCTCGACCACGGCCGAGGTGCTCGCCTCGTGCGCCGGGATCGCGACCGACACTCCGGCCATCCGCGACCGACTCGCGCGATGGCTGACCGACAACCCGGACAAGGCCGACCTGATCGCGTGGTTCCGGTACGACGGTTCGGAGCCTGGCTCGCCGGTCCAGTGCTTCATCTCCGGGCCCACGCTCGACAAGTCGAACGAGGCGTTCGAGGCGGCCGCGAAGCGGTTCAAGGCGGGCGTGAGCGCGCTGCGCTGATTCTCCCGAGACGGGTCCGGGTGCTACGCCCCGGCCCGCGAGCACGTCGCCAGCCTCTTCAACGTGTCGCCCGCGGCGCGGGTTTCGAGCGCTCGGCGTGCCCGCGTGATCCCGTCGCTCAGGTCCGCGCACGCCCCGCCGACCAGCAGAGCTGCGCCGGCGTTGAGCGCGGCCATGTCCGCGTGCGGGCCCGGGCGGCCGTCGAGGACGTCGCGCGCGATGCGCACGGCGTGGTCGAGATCGGCGGCGCCGAGGTCGGCGAGCGTCGAGACGTGCAGCCCGGTCTCGCGCGGGTCGATGGTCCGCCGTTCGACCCGGCCGGACTCGACCAGCAGAGCGTGTGTCGTCGTGGTCGTTGTCAGTTCGTCGAGCCCGTCGTCGCCGTGAACGACGAGGGCGCGCTCGGAACCGAGCGCCGCGACCGCGCCGGCGATCACATCGAGGGCCCGTCCGCTTGACACGCCGATCAACTGGCGCCTCGCCCCGGCCGGGTTGGTCAGGGGCCCCAGCAGGTTGAAGATCGTGGGGAAACCCAGCGACTTACGCACCGGGGCCGCGTGCTTCATGGCCGGGTGGTGGTGGATCGCGAAGCAGAAGCAGACGCCCGCCTCGCGCAGGCACGCCGCCTGAACCTCGGGCGTCGCGTCCACGTTCACGCCGAGCGCCGCGAGCAATTCCGCCGAGCCACGCCCCGTGCGGCTGCGGTTGCCGTGCTTGGCGACCAGCACCCGGCCGGGCGCGGCCGCCGCGGCGACGATTGCGGCGAGGGTGGAAACGTTGAACGTCTTGGGCGCGCCGC
>CAZCPB010000264.1:0-5698 GCA_964500365.1 uncultured Phycisphaeraceae bacterium | reverse complement strand
ATCCACTCCCCCCATCGCAGGCCCTGATTCCGCACGAGTTGGCCGGCGCAGCCGTCGTTTCCATGCCGCGCGGTGAACTCGTCCCCCTCCTCGCCTCCCGCGCCGACATCTGGGTGCAGGACGCCGCCTCCGCCCTGGCCGTCGCCACCGTCGCCGACGTGAGGCCGGGGCTCGTCCTCGACCTCTGCGCTGGCCGCGGCACGAAGACTCGCCAACTGGCGATGACCTTCCCCGACGCTCAAATCGTCGCCTGCGATCCCGACCCCGAACGCGCCCGTGTGCTGGCAGGACTCCCACGCCACTACCCCAACGTGCAGGTCGTCACGCCCGAGCGGGCGCACCAATCGGCGCTCGGCCGCGCCGACCTCGTCCTTCTGGACGTTCCCTGCTCCAACTCCGGCGTCCTGGCGCGCCGCCTCGCCGCCCGCCACCGTGCCTCCCCCGCCCAGCTCGAGCGCCTCGCGTCGATCCAGCGGTCGATCCTCCGCGACGCCCGTCCCCTGCTCGCCCCGGGCGGGATCGCGCTTTACTCCACGTGCAGCCTCGAAGCCGAGGAGAACTCGGGGGTCATCGGTTTCGCGCGCGACCTCGGACTTGCCCTCAAAGCCGAGCGCCTGACTCTCCCCGCGGGCATCCCCGGACACGACCCGCGGTCGTACCGTGACGGCGCGTATACGGCCGTCTTTCGCGCCTGAACGCCGTGCCTGCCCGCGCCGGCCCGGTCGGGTACACTGTCGGTCCCCGATGACGGCGCTCGCGACATCCCGGTTCCCTCCGAGTCAGTGCATGAACCTACTCGACATTCTCAGCCCGTAGTGAATCATCTCGCCGCTGGCATCCACCTAAAAGCGCGCGGTGATCTATGAACTCGTGTACTGTCTGGCCGCTTCCGGTAATGTGAACGACTCCAAAGGCCTCAAGGACGCCGTCTGGGCCCGCGAGCAGACCCGAACCACCGGCATCGGCAACGGCCTGGCGATCCCGCACGGCAAGAGCCCCGCGATGTCCGCCGTCGCCATGGCCATCGGCCGCCCGCCCCGACCGATGGACTTCGAGGCGATCGACGGACAGCCCGTCCGGCTCGTGGTGCTCCTCGCCAGCCCCCCCGACAGGACCACCGACCATATCCAGGCCCTCGCCCGCATCAGCAAGCTCATCTCGATGAACGACTTCCGCGAGAAGATCTACGCCGCGCCCGGGCCCGCCGAGATCTTCGACCTGCTCAAGACCCACGAGAAGCCGTGACCCCGGCCGCAACTCCCGGTCCCGTGCTCCGATCGCCCGGCCGAACGCCCATGCCCCGCCCGGCGCTCTACGAGCCCCTGCCACGGATCGAATCCCACCTCGCAGAATTCTCGCGTTCGCTGGGACTCCCGGGAGCGCTCCGCGACGCCGTCGAATACGCGCTCCTCGGCGGCGGCAAGCGGATCCGCCCCCTTATCGCCTGGCACGCGAGCGTCGCCTGCGGCGGGACAGGGAGCGACGCCCTCCCCGCCGCCGCCGCGGTCGAACTCATCCACGCCTTCAGCCTCGTCCACGACGACCTCCCCGCCCTCGACAACGACGACCTCCGCCGCGGCAAGCCCACCCTTCACCGCCACGCCGGCGAGGCAACCGCGATCCTGGCCGGCGACGCGATGATGGCGATGGCCTTCACCGCCCTGGCGTCGCTCCCCGGCGACGGTTCCCTGCCCGCCTCGCTGACGCGCGAGCTCGCCTCGGGCACGATGGCCATGATCGAGGGGCAGGTCTACGACACGCTCGGCGGGCTCGACGAGGCCTCGCCGCCCGTCGAGCGCGTCCGCACGATCCACGCCAGCAAGACCGGCGCCCTGATCCTCGCCGCCGCGCGCATGGGCGCGCTCTGCGCGCTCCGCGCCGACACCACGACGCCCGCGGCGCGCCGCGCGCTCGACTCGATCTCCGCGTACGGCCGCGCGGTCGGACTCATGTTCCAGATCGTGGACGACCTTCTCGACGTCGAACAGACCTCCGAGCACGCCGGCAAGCGCACCGGCAAAGATCAGCGTGCCGGCAAGGCCACCTACCCCTCGGTCCTTGGCGTCGAGGGCTCCCGCGCCGAGCTCTCCCGTCTCCGCGCCGAGGCGCTCGCCTCCATCGAAGTTCTCGGCCCACCCGCCGCGGGCTTGATCGACCTCTGCCGCGAGCTTTCCGAACGCACAAAGTGAGCCCGGCCCCCGTACTCACCGTGCCGGCCGCGCATAGACTTTCACTCCTGACTGAAAACTCGGCCGATACCCTTCCCCGAACCCATGGCCATCCTCCCCACGATCCACTCCCCGGCCGACCTCCGCGCCCTGCCCGTCGAGAGGCTCCCCGAACTGGCCCGCGAAATCCGTGAAGCGATCTGCACGCAGGTCGCCAGGTCGGGCGGGCACCTGGCGCCAAACCTCGGCGTCGTCGAGCTCACGATCGCTCTCCACTACGTCTTCGACTTCGCCCGCGACCGCCTGCTCTTCGACGTCGGCCACCAGTGCTATCCCCACAAGCTGCTGACAGGGCGCCTCGGCCTTCTCGAAGGCCTGCGCACGCGCCGCGGCATGGCCGGCTTCCCGGAGCCCGGCGAATCCTCCTACGACCTCTTCCGCGTCGGACACGCCGGCACCGGCATCTCGACCGCCGTCGGCATGGCCCGCGGCGACACCCTCAACGGCGAGGCCTTCGACCCCGCGAAGAACGCCTCCGGCCGGCGCGTCGTGACGCTCATCGGCGACGCCTCGATCGTCAACGGCGTCGCCATGGAAGGCCTCAACAACGCCGGCACGCTCAACCGACAGTTCCTCGTCGTTCTCAACGACAACGGCATGTCGATCAGCCGCCCGCAGGGGGCGCTCGCCCAGTACTTCGACCGCGTGCGCCTCTCGCACCTCTACAGCGGCCTGAAGAAGTCCGCACGCGGCATCCTCCGGCACGTCCCCGGAGGCTCGCTGGTCGAAGAGGCCTACCACCGCGCGGGCGAAGTTACCAAGGCCATGCTCAGCGAGGGCGGGTGGTTCGAGCACTTCGGGCTCGTCACGGTCGGCCCGATCGACGGGCACGACCTGCCCACGCTCATCGACTTCCTCTCCGAGGCCCGCGACTTCGACCGTCCCATGGTCCTGCACGTCAAGACCATCAAGGGCAAGGGGTTCGGCTTCAGCGAGGGCGAGAGCTCCAAGTTCCACTCGCCCCCCGCCTTCCGCGTCGAGGGGCAGTTCGACGACGAGGGCTGCCGCGTCGAGCTCAAGAGCGAGGGACGGTCGTTCACCGCCGCGTTCGGCGACGCCATGGCCGACCTCATGCAGCGCGACGAAAAAATCGTCACCTGCACCGCCGCGATGCCCGACGGCACGGGCCTGAGCAAGGTCCTCGCGCAGTTCCCGCACCGCGCGTGGGACACGGGCATCTGTGAGAGCCACGCCCTCGACATGATGGCCGGCCTCGCCCGCACCGGCTACCGCCCCTTCCTCGCGGTCTACTCGACCTTCTTCCAGCGCGCCTTCGACCAGGCGTTCCAGGAGGCCTCGCTCCAGGGGCTCGCGGTGCGCCTCTGCCTCGACCGCGCCGGCCTCGTGGGCGGCGACGGAGCGGTCCACCACGGCTTCTGCGATGTGGCCCTGCTGCGCACGCTCCCGGGCGCCGTCATCACCGCCGCGATCGACGAGCCCTCCCTCAAGGCCGCGCTCGAGTTCATGCGCACCCGCGACGACGGCATCACCGCCGTCCGCTACCCGCGCGACACCGTCACCGACCGCTTCCTCGCCGACCCCTGCCCCCCGTTCGAACTCGGGAAGGCGCGCCACCTCGCCGGGCCCGTGCCCGGCGCCGCGCCGGTGGACGCGGTCGTTCTCGTCTTCGGCGCGCTGGCGGTCCAGGCCCTCGATGCCGCGGCACTCCTCGACCGCGAGTATCGCGTCGCCGTCTACGACGCCCGCTTCGCCAAGCCCGTCGATACTAATCTCCTCCGATCGCTCGGCGCGGGACGCATCCCCATCCTCACCCTCGAGGACCACTCGATCGTCGGCGGCTTCGGCGCCGCCGTGCTCGAAGCGTTCCAGGAACTCGGCCTGCCCGCCCCGCCGATCGCCCGACTCGGCCTCCCCGACTCGTTCATCATGCAGGACTCCAGGACCGCGCAGCTGGCCGAGGCCGGACTCGACGCCGGCGCGATCGCCCGCGCGGTCCGGGCGCTCTGCGAACGCGCCGCCGGCGCCGCGGGGCCCACCGGGCCCGCGAAATCCGGCGCCGCCCCCTCCGCGCCCCACGAGCCCGCCGTCCGCTGACCGCCGCGACGCGTCCGCCGAAGCCCGACCCCGTGACGAGAGATCGCCGATGGCCCGCTCGGTCCTGGTCCTCTTCAACCGCCTGAAGCCCGACGCGGTCGGCGCCCTCCCCGCCCTGCGCTCGCTGCTCCGCGGCCGTGCGGAGGTGATCGCCGAGCGCGACGCCACCGACGACTCGCCCCTCCCCCCCGGGCGCGCGGACCTCGCGGTGGTGCTCGGCGGCGACGGGACGCTGCTCTCCGCCGCGCGGCGCCTGGCGGGCACGGGCGTCCCGCTCCTGGGAGTGAACTTCGGCAAGCTCGGCTTCATGGCCGAGTACGACATGGCCTCGCTCGAGCGCCGCGCCGCCCGCATCTTCGACCACGCCCCGCTCCCGACCCGCGACCTGCCCCTGCTGCGCGCCGAGGTCTTCGCCGCCTCCCAGGCGGCCCCCCGCGCCTCGGGCCTCTGCCTCAACGAGGCCGTGATCACCGCCGGCCCGCCCTTCCGGATGATCACCCTGACCCTGGCGATCGACGGCAAGCCCGGGCCGACCCTCAGCGGCGACGGCATCATCGTCTGCACGCCCATCGGCTCGACCGCCTACAACGTCTCGGCCGGCGGGCCGATCGTCGCCCCGGGCGTTGACGCCGCGACCATCACGCCCATCGCCGCCCACTCGCTCTCGTTCCGCCCCATCGTCGTCCCGCTCACCAGTACGGTCGAGGTCAGCGTCGAGCACCCCAACACCGGCCCCGGCGGCGCCGGCACGACGCTGGTCATGGACGGCCAGGTGCAGGTCCCCCTCCGGCGCGACGACCGCGTCGTCCTCACCCGCGATGCGCGCAGCGCCACCTTCGTCACCAACCCCGACGGCAGCTTCTGGTCGATCCTCTCGAGCAAGCTCAACTGGGCCGCGACGCCGCTGGCACGAGAATGACCCCGCCGCGTGATAGGATTTCAGCATGACGCTCCGGGGCGACCGCGCCGTCTCGGAACTGGCGGCGTTGAATACAGAAAGCGCCCCACCACCTCGGACTGGGTCCTCGCCGGGTTTCTTGGCGGCTCGACCCGGCAGGGCTGTCGCGATCGAGTACGCCCGGCTGGCCGTTCCACCGGTGAGGTCCCTCGTGCTCCCGGCGACGCACCGGGACCGGGTTGAGGCATTCGAATTGATGAGATCCCGGCCCGACAAATCATGGTCGTTCGTTGAGTGCGCCTCCATCCTCGCGTGCCAGCGCCGGAGCATCTCGCGCGTCTTCACGCACGACCGGCACTTCACTCAGGCCGGGCTCCGAATCCTGCTCTAGACTAGGTTTCCCCGTGCCCCACCCCACCGGCGCCAGTTCCATCGGGCCCGTCGTCTCGGTTGTCGCCCCGGCCCACAACGAGGCCGACAACATCGACGCGCTTGTCGCCCAGGTGGGCGCGGCCCT
>CAZCPB010000263.1:0-5701 GCA_964500365.1 uncultured Phycisphaeraceae bacterium | reverse complement strand
GACATCCACTTCGAGCCGTTCGAGAACGAGTTCAAGATGCGGTACCGCATCGACGGCGTGCTGTACGAGATGGTTCCGCCGCCGAAGCACCTGGGCCCGGCGATCACGAGCCGCATCAAGGTGATGGCGGGGCTGGACATCGCGGAGCGGCGGCTGCCGCAGGACGGGCGCATCGAGCTGACGCTGCAGGGCAACCCCGTGGACCTGCGCATCGCGGTGCTGCCGACGATGCACGGCGAGAGCGTGGTGATGCGCGTGCTGGACCGGAGCAACGTGGAGCTGGCGCTGGACCGGCTGGGGCTGCGCGCCGACGACCTCGAGACGACGCGCCGGCTGATCAACAAGCCCAACGGGATCGTGATCGTGACGGGCCCGACGGGCTCGGGGAAGACGACGACGCTGTACGCGGCGCTGGCGGAGCTGAACACGATCGACACCAAGATCCTGACGGCCGAGGACCCGGTCGAGTACGACATCGACGGGCTGTGCCAGTGCCAGGTGAACGCCGACGCGGAGCTGACGTTTGCGAAGCTGCTGCGGAGCTTCCTGCGGCAGGACCCGGACATCATCCTGGTGGGCGAGATCCGCGACCTGGAGACGGCGCAGATCGCGGTGCAGGCGTCGCTGACGGGCCACCTGGTGCTCTCGACGCTGCACACCAACGACGCGCCGAGCTCGGTGGTGCGCATGCTCGACCTCGGGCTCGAGTCGTTCCTGCTGACGGCGACGCTGGAGGGCGTGGTCGCGCAGCGGCTGGTGCGGACGGTGTGCACCAAGTGCAAGGAGTCGTACCAGCCGACGGAAGAGGAGCTGATGGAACTGCAGCTCAGGCCCGAGGACGTGCGGGGCAAGCGGTTCATGCGGGGCAAGGGGTGCGACCGCTGCAACGGCTCGGGGTACAAGGGCCGCTCGGCGATCTACGAGATCATGACGGTGGACGACGAGTTGCGGGACATGATCATGAAGCAGGCCTCGACGGGCGTGCTGCGGGCGCACGCGCGGAAGCGCGGGATGCGGACGCTGCGCGAGAGCGGGCTGCTCGCGATCTACGAGGGGCTGACGACGATCGACGAGGTGGTGCGCGAGACCATCTCGGAAGAGTGAGACCGGGCGGAGCGCCCGGTGCCCGGGCGGGTGCCCACGGGGCACGCCGGCCCGGCGGAGATAACCCATGCCGACCTTTGCGTACGAAGCGCTGAACGCCGCGGGCAAGCCCCAGAAGGGGACGATCGACGCCGCGTCCAGCGAGGAAGCGGTGCAGCGGATCAAGTCGCAGGGCTTTTTCCCGACGTCGGTGCGCGAGCAGAAGGTGAAGAAGGCGGCGGCGGCGGGCGACGGCGCCAAGATGAAGAAGAAGGCCAAGGCCGGCGGCGGCTTTGCCATAGGCGGGGTGGGGCAGAAGCAGCTGACGACGTTCACGCGCCAGCTCTCGACGCTCCAGGACGCGGGGCTGCCGCTCCTGCGTTCGCTGCAGATCCTGGAGGGGCAGCTCAAGCCGGGCCTGCTGAAGAACATCCTGACGGGTGTGTGCGAGGAGGTCGAGGGCGGGTCGAGCCTTTCGGAGGCGATGGCGAAGTACCCCAAGGCGTTCGACCGGCTGTTCGTGAAGATGGTGAACGCGGGCGAGATCGGCGGCGTGCTGGACATCATCCTGCAGCGGCTCGCGGAGTTCATGGAGAAGAGCCAGCGCCTGAAGAGGAAGATCAAGGGCGCGATGGTCTACCCGATCGTCGTGATCCTGATCGCGGGCCTGATCCTGACGGCGATCATGGTGTTCATCATCCCGAAGTTCGAGGAGATCTTCCGCGACTTCGGCGTGAAGCTGCCGTTCCTGACGGTGTGGCTGATCGACACGAGCCGGTGGGTGGCGGGCACGCGCCCGGGCCAGCAGATCCCGGGGTTCATCTTCGTCGCGATCGCGCCGTTCGCGGCGGTGATCTTCTGGAAGATGATCCGCAAGGCGGGGCCGGGCAAGGCGGCGACCGACACGATGCTGCTGTGGTCGCCGATCTTCGGCAAGCTGATCCGCAAGACCACGATCGCGCGCTTCAC
Source organism: uncultured Phycisphaeraceae bacterium (assembly GCA_964500365.1). Lineage (GTDB taxonomy): Bacteria > Planctomycetota > Phycisphaerae > Phycisphaerales > UBA1924 > CAZCPB01. The sequence continues at coordinate 3,649 of CAZCPB010000263.1, read as the reverse complement.
GCGGACGCTGGGCACGCTGATCTCGGCGGGCGTGCCGATCCTCGAGGCGATCATGATCACGGCCGAGACGAGCGGCAACTACGTCTTCGAGAAGGCGCTCAAGAAGGTGCACGACTCGATCCGCGAGGGCGAGAGCTTCGCCGGCCCCCTGCGCGAGAGCAAGACCTGCGACGCGATCGTGGTGAACATGATCGACGTCGGCGAGGAGACCGGCGAGATGGACGTCATGCTCCTCAAGATCGCCGACAACTACGACGAGGAGGTGGACGTCGCGGTCGCCAGCCTCGTGAGCCTGCTCGAGCCGCTGATGGTCGTGGTGCTGGGCGGCATCGTCGGCACCATCGTCGTCGCCATGTTCCTGCCCCTGGTGGCGATGATCAACTCGCTGCAGGGCGGCCAGAACTGACCGGAGGCCACCGTGAGCGCACGAACGACATCCCGCTCGGCACCGGCCTTCACCCTCGTCGAGGTGCTCTTCGCCATCGCGGTGGTGGGCGTCCTGATCGGCCTGCTGGTCGTGGGGCTCACGGTGGGCCGGCGTGCCGCGGCGGGGAACGCCGGGGCGTCGACGGCGGCGTCGATCAGGATCAGCGCCGCGGAGTTCGTGCGCGAGTTCGGCTTCGTGCCGCCCCTGATCAAGGACTACGACCTGGCCAAGGCGCAGTCGGGGGAGCGGAAGTTCCCGGTGTACGTGCCGTCGCCGGTCGGGGGGGACGACGCCCGGGCCCTGCGGCGCGAGAGCGGCACGCCCAAGGACGACCCCGCCCGCAACCCGCCCGCGAACTGGGGCCAGGCGACGGACTACTGGGACCGGCGTTTCAGCCTGGCGTCGCTTCCGGTATACCTGGCCGGGATCGACGAGACCCCGCTGTTCGCCGACTCGGCCGTGCCGATCGACGGGGCGCCGGGCCCGGGGATGCTGCGAGCGAACGAGGACGGCACGTTCCAGATCCCCGAGAACTCCAAGAAGCCCGGGGCGAAGGTGACCCGCGCGGGCCAGACGTTCGGCCCGTTCATGGACACGAGCGCCCGCGGGGCCAAGGTCGTGCGTTCGGGGACCAAGGGCGAGCGCTTCGAGATCCGCGATGCGCGTGACATTCCGATCCGCTACTACCGCTGGCTGCAGGGCAACCCCAACAGCACCCCCAAGTACAGGGTCGAGACCCCCGCGGACATGAACGTGCCCAAGGTCGTCGGCGACCCCGACAAGGACCCGGGGCTGCGCGGCGCGACCGCGGCGGTGGTCTGGTGCGGGCCCGACGGCCTGTACGGCGACGAACCGCGCGACGAGGTCGGGGGCAGGCTGGGCCTGCCCGTGGACACGCTCGACCTCGAGCGCAAGGCCCGGGACACGGCGATCAGCGACAACGTGACGGAGGTGATCGGGACATGACCCGCGCCACCCTCCATCCCCGCCGACGCGCGTACACGCTGGCCGAACTGCTGGTCGTGATTTCGATCTTCGTGCTGGTGCTGGCGATCGCGGTGCCGGCGTTCAGCTCGCTGATCTACTCGACGGAGCGCTCGCAAGCGGAGAACCAGATCGGGATCGCGCTGGGGTCGGCGCGCGCGGCGGCGATGTCGAGCGAGGGTCTGGGCGACTGCGCGGCGGTCTTCTTCTACGACCCCGAGACGCAGCGGACGCGGATCGGCGTGTACTCGGTGGCGGGGCAATTGAACGACGTCGATCCGAACGACTCCACGAAGACGATCGCGCGCGATGTCTTCGTGCCGATGCCGGCGTACCAGCCGCTGCAGATGCCGCGCAACTGGATGGTCCGGGCATACGCGCCGCCGGGGTCGATCGACACGGGCAGCGCGGGCGCGCTGAACGGGTGGTACGAGGAGGTCAACGGCCGGGCGTACGACGAGACGACGGGGAACTGGGTGTTCCCCGAGACGGGTTTCTATGACCCCGACCGGGCGGACTCCGGGGACAACCGGCAGACGTTCATGGTGCGGTTCGAGGCCGGGACGGGGATCCTGAGCACATCGAACCGCGGGCTGGCGCTGGTGGTCGATCCGAGCGAGTCCAAGGAGTTCCGGACCGGGACTTTCGGCAAGGCCCCGTACCGCCTCGACACGCCGGAGGACCTGGCGGCCCGGGTGCGGCGGATGCTCTCGCCGGGGGCGAACCTGACGGCGCGCGAGCGTCAGCAACTGCTGGGCGACGAGGCGACGGACACGGTGCTGGCCCGGCCGGTGGCGGAACTGGCGTTCTACGACGAGCGGAGGCTGGCGTCGGCGGTGGGGGCGCGGTCGATCAACGGCGCGACGGGGAGCCTGTACGGCAGCGCGGCCGATCCGCGCTCGATCCCGGACCGTCCGAGCATCGACTCGTCGCTGGTGAAGAACACGGGCGCGGCGCTGGCGGCCGAGATCGGCGACTGGATCCAGGGCACGGGCGACTCGTCGGTCGCGTCCGATGCGCGGATCTTCACGATCGACCGCTTCCTCGGGCGCCCGCGCGAGGTGCTGCCATGACCCGGGGCGCGTTCCATCCCGTCCGCCGGCGCGGGTTCTCGCTCATCGAGATCCTGATCGCCGTGGTCGTGCTGTCCCTTGGCCTCCTGGGTCTGGGCATGGTCTTCCCGGTGGTCGTGCGTCAGCAGCGTCAGGCGCAGGACTCGATCCAGGGATTGTCGGCGGCGCGCTCGGCGGCGGAGTACCTGCAGGCGCGGGAAAGGCTCGTCGACGTCCTGCTGCAGGTCGGTGCCGAATGGTACAAGAGTGACGGCCACGACGGGTCCCTCTACAACGGTGACTGGTTGACTGAGTCGTCGAATCTGGGCGGCGGTCTCGCGTTCGATACCCACCCGACGAGTGGTCTGTTCACCGTCGGCCCCTCGTCCACGCAGCAGTTCATCGGCCTGCACGACCGCCTCGCCCCCGCGCCGTTCACGGGCTCGGGGGGGCCGCAGTTCGTGTGGGACATCGCGCTGCGCGTGCCCGGGCCGCGCCAGGTGCAGGTGGCGATCTTCACGCGTCGCATCGACCCGGGGATCCGGCTGCCGACGGCGACGAGCGGGGGCATCAAGCGGTACACGCTGTCGCACGTCCTGACGGGCGAGCCGAACGTGCCGGCGATCAACCGGCGGGTCCCGGTCGCGGTGGACCGCAACGGCCGGGCGACGCTGACGGGCCTGAACGACCGGGGGACGAACGAGAACGCGTACGCGCTGGCGCGCACGATCCTCCCGGCCGACCCGCAGCAGAGCGACCCCCTGAACCTGCTGCGGCTGGACGACGCGGACCTCGCGCTGCTGGCGCAGGCGCGCCAGCCGGGGCAGAAGCTGGTGGACAACGCGGGCGTGGTGCACACGGTGTCGCGCGCGGCGGACGACACGACCGACGGCGTGATCCTGGAGCGGCCCCTGACCGACCTCCAGCGGGACGACATCGTGGACGGCCGGGTCCAGTTCCTGATGACGCCGCAGGTGCCGGCGGCGGTGGAAGTGATCACGCTCCGGGAGTAGGACGCGCATGACGACGACGCGACCCATCCTGCGGGACCTCCTGAAGCGCGCCGGGCGCGCGCGGCGGGCGACGCGCGCGTTCACGATGATCGAGGCGCTGGTGGCGATCGGGGCGATGGCGCTGGTGGCGGTGGGCATCGCGGCGATCTTCCAGTCGGTGGGCAAGACGGTGT
>CAZCPB010000262.1:0-5719 GCA_964500365.1 uncultured Phycisphaeraceae bacterium | reverse complement strand
GAGCCCTACGCGCAGGCCGATCCCGAGGCGCTCGGCCGGCGTCTGGCGGGGATTTCGGCCGAACTCGAAGCCGGTCCCATGTCCCCGGTCGCGGCGGCGGGCTGGACGCCGATGCGGACGACGCTCGTCCTGACGTGGGGCGCCGTGGTGCTCTCCTTCGGCGCGATCGGCGCGGCGCTGCTGGCGGCGCGCGAGCTCGCCGAGCGGCGCGGGCAGTTCGTGTCGGCGGTGACCCACGAGCTGAGGACGCCCCTCACCACGTTCTGCCTCTACTCGCAGATGCTCGCCGACGGCATGGTGCCCGACGAGCCGTCGAAGCGCGAGTACCTGGGCACGCTTCGGAGCGAGTCGGAGCGCCTGACGCGCATCGTCGAGAGCGTGCTCGAGTACGCGCGGGTGGGCCGCTCGAACGGGGCGGCGAAGCGCGAGACGGTGAGCGTGCCGGCGCTGATCGAGCGGGTCGTGCCTTTGCTGCGGGCCCGGGCGGAGCGCGCGGGCACCGCGATCGAGGGGCCGGGCGAGATTGACGCCGGCCTGCGGTCCGCGAGCGTCGAGGTCGACCCGGTGAGCGTGGAGCGGATCCTCGGCAACCTCGTGGACAACGCCTGCAAGTACGCCCCGGGTTCGCCGGTCCGCCTGACGGTCCGCGCCGCCGGGCGGGGCGTTGAGTTTGAGATCGCCGACGGCGGGCCGGGCGTCCCGCGCGAGCAGCGGTCGCGGCTCTTCCAGCCCTTCGAGCGGGGGCGCAGCCTCGCCCACGCCACGACCCCCGGCCTCGGGCTGGGGCTCGCGCTCTCGCGCGAGCTGGCTCGCCGCATGGGCGGCGAGCTCGAACTCAGGGAGTCATCGGCCCGCGGCTCGGCGTTCGTGCTGCGCGTGGCGCGGGGAGGAAAGCCATGAGCGAATTCCGGCACGGCGAGTTCCGCCCCGTGGTCATCGCCCCGACGTACAACAACGCGGGGACGCTCGGCGGCGTGCTCGACCGGATCGACGCGGCCGGGTTCCCCGTCATCGTCGTCAACGACGGGTGCACCGACTCCTCGAAGGAGATCCTCGCCGCGTGGAGTGAACGGGGCGGCGAGCGGATCGTCCTCACCCACGGCGTGAATCGCGGCAAGGCCGGCGCCCTCCGCACGGGGTTCGAGAGCGCCGGCGGGCGCGGCTGCACGCACGCGGTGACGATCGACACCGACGGCCAGCACGACCCCGAGGAGATCACGCGGCTCGTCGACGCCGCGCGGGCGAGCCCGCGGGCTTTGGTGCTCGGCGTCCGGAGCGCCTCGATCGACGGCTACCCGGCCCGGAGCATGACCGGGCGCAGGCTCTCCAACTTCTTCGTGAAGCTCGAGAGCGGGGCGGTGGTCACCGACAGCCAGAGCGGGTTCCGCGTTTACCCCCTGGGCCTGGTGCACTCGGTGCTTTCGTTCGCGGACCGCTTCGGCTTCGAGACCGAGATCCTGACGCGCGCGGCGTGGGCGGGGTGCGAGATCGTCGAGGTCCCCATCACGTCGCGCTACTTCGCTCCCGGCGAGCGGGTCTCGCACTTCCGGCCCGTCGTGGACTCGGTCCGCGCGGTGGGCATGCACGTCAGGCTGCTGGCCCGGGCGGCCATGCCCGTGGCGCACGCGCGCTGGGCGGGGTGACGGCTACTCGGACGCGTCCGGGGTCAGGACGGACATCGCGATGACGGTGAGCCGCGTCGGGTCCCGCCGGCCGGCCGGGCCGATCAGGATGATCGGGCGCTCGGCGTTGGAGGTGGCACGCGGCACGTGCGAGGCCTCCATGATGCGGGGGGCGGCGACGCCCTCGTTGAGGTCCTCGGGCATGGGCGAGAACACCAGGCCCTCGGGCGTGGTCTGGAAGAAGCCCGGCGGGTCGATGAGGGGCGAGTGGGCCGCGGCGATCGAGCGGGGCGCCAGCGTGAGGATGCTCCCGTCGCGCCACCAGAAGGCCGCCATGCGCGAGGCGCCGGGGTGGAAGAAGAGGACGGCCTCGCGGGCGGCCGTTTCCGGGACATCGAACTCCGGCACCGTCGCGCTGGCGCCGGCCATGGCCTGGTAGGCGAGGGTGAGATCGGCGGAGGTGGTGAGCGTGCGGCGCGCCAGCGGGGGGCCGAGGTTCCTGACGGGAGTGCCGTCGGCGAGCCGGCCGCGGAGCGCGACGAGCTCGAGGCCGGCGGGGGAAAGCACGAGGGTGCACACGACGCCGCCGCCGGGCGCAAAGACCGGGAACGCGCACGCTCCGGAGTCGGGCGTGAACGTGGCGAGCGATCCGTCGGCGTGGCGTACCACGAGGGAGGCCAACGCGTCGGCGGAGTTGGCGCGCCGGGTGTACGCGAGCGTGCCGTCCGCGGCGAGGACGCCGTGGGCGTTGACCTCGGCCCCCTGCGCGAGCCACTCGACCGCGCCCGTGAGCCACGCGATGCGCCCGATCCAGCGGGAGCCGTCGGGGCGGGGCCATTCGACGAGATAGCCGCGCGAGTCGCACGAGCGGCCGAGGATGACGCCGCGAGGAGGCGGCTCGGCGGGAGAGATTTCGCGCATGGGCACGCTGCGCAGGTCGAAGGCGGCGACGCGGGTGCCGGGGGTCGGGGTGGCGTCGGGCTGGGCGAGCAGGGTGGGCCAGGTCGGCGCATCGCCCTGCTCGACGGCCATGAAGAGCCCGTCGGGCGAGAGCAGCGGGAGGACCTGCCCGTCGTATGCGACGGTGCCCAGGGGCAGCACGCGGCAGTTGAGGCGCGTCGTCGTCCGTCGCCCGGCGGGCGTCGCGATCGGGCCGTCGGGAAGGGAGTACTTCCCGGTCGCGGCGCCGTCGGGTGCCGGGGCGGGAACCCTGCGGCGGGGCTCCTCGGTGACGCACGCGGCGAGGGTCATCGCGCCGGCAAGAACGAGCGCGCGGAGCGCGGGGTTGCGGGTGGCTCGCTTCATCGGGCCGACCGGGCGAGTGCGGGGTCGGGCGTCGCGGCGGCGCTCTGCTCGGCGGGCGACTGCGGCGCGCTCTCGGGCGGGGTCTCGCCGGCTTCCTTCTGCTTCGGCTTGGAATCGAACATCCGCATGGACTCGGTGTCGGGGTCCTGGAGCTGGTTCCGGAGCTCCTGGAGTCGCTGCTTGTAGGGGTCGTTCATCCGGTCGCGGTCCACGTCGTTCTCGACGACGACCGGCGTGATGAACATCAGAAGCTCGATGTCGCGCAGCTCTTTCTCGGTCGAGCGGAAGAGCAGACCCAGGAGCGGGATGTCGCCCAGCAGCGGGACCTTGCGCACGATGTCGGTGTTCTCCTTGCGCAGGATGCCGGAGATCACGATGGTCTGCCCGTCCTTGACGATGAGCTGGGTCGTCGTCTCGCGCCGGTCCACGATGAAGCCTCCGGCGTTGGTCTGGCTGCCGGGGACGATCGAGGCGAGCTGGACGTTGACGTTCAGGTCCACGTCGCGGTTGACGGTGATGCGGGGGCGGCAGCGGAGCTGGATGCCCACGGCGCGGTAGTCGAAGGACTGGGTGAGGTTGCCCTGGGTGTTGACCTGCGAGTCGGTGACGAAGGGGATGTCCTGTCCGTCGAAGAACTGGGCTTCCTGGTTGTCGCTGGTGAAGACGCGGGGCTCGCTCAGGATGTTGACGTCTGTCTTCTCGTTGAGCGCCTGGATCAGGACGTTGAGGTCGGTGCCCAGCGCGAGGACCGACGTATCGAAAAGGGCGTTCAGGAAGTCGTTCTTGACGCCCGTGATGGTCTGGGTCGAGGGCGGGATCGGCTGGAGGTTGATCGCGTTGTCCGGGCGCGCCGGCGTGAACGCGCCCGAGCCCCAGCGCAGGCCGAGGGCGGTGGCGTCGCCGGCCGAGAGTTCGAGGATGATCGCCGAGATGAGCACCTGGCGCCCCGGCCTGTCGAGCCGGGCGATCATCTCGCTCACGGACGCCGAGTACTCGGGCGGGGCGATGACCATGAGGGCGTTCTGACGCCAGACGGGCACGAGCCGGATCGCGCCGATCAGGTTCGACGCCCCGCGCCGGTCGGTGGGCGGGCGCGACCGCTGCCACCAGAACGAGAGGTTCTCCGGCGAGGTCGCGGCCTGGCCCTGGTCCTGGTTGGCGTTCTGCGTCGCGCCCTGCGTCTGGCTGACGGCGAACGGGCTGGCGGTGCTGGTCGTCGAGGTGAGTCCCGACTGCTGGCGGCGGATCTGGGCGAGCGTGCCGTCCTGCGCGAGCAGGGTGTTGAGCTGCTCGGCGAGTTCCTCGGCGTTGGCGTGCTTGAGCTCGATGACCTGCGGGATGCCGACGGTCTGGGGCTTGTCGAGGTCGGCGACGATCTCGTCGATGACGCGGATGTTGTCGGGCGTCCGGCTCACCACCACGAGACGGCTCGACTCGGGGATCGCCTGGAACGAGAACTGGCCCTGGAGCCGGCCGACGCCCTGCGTCGCGGCGCTGGAGGCCGCCTGGGCGCCGGTCGCGCCGGCGGTGCCGCGCCCGAAGAGCCCTTCGAGCAGGTCGCGGACCTTGACCGGGTCGCTGTTCTGGAGGTCGTAGACCTTCGGCTTGACCTGGTCGGAGGGGAGTTCCTTGTCCCACGAGGTGTCGATGAGCTCGCGCACCTGCTCGATGACCTGGCGCTCGGCGAGCACGGTCACGGAGTTCTGGTGCGTGTTGGCGGTGACGCGGAGGTTGGCCGAGGTCGCGGAGCCCTCGCTCCCGCCCTGGCCCTGGCCCTGGCCGCCCTGGCGCTGGCCCCGTCCGCCCTGGCGGTTGCTGTTGCTGTTGTCGCCGCCCTGGCGAGCCCCGGGCCCGAAGATCTGCGCGAAGGGGTTGCGCTGCTGGTTCTGCTGGCCGGCGCCGCCGGTCGTGCGGGCATCGGCCGAGTAGAGATCGCGGATGTTCTGGGCGACCTGTTCGGCGTCGGCGTAGCGGAGCCTGAAGGTCTCGGTGACGAGCGATGCCGCGGCGGGCTGGTCGAGGGATTCGATGATCTGCTCGAGCCGCTTGAGCAGCCCGACGTTGCCCATGACGATGACCTGGTTGGAGTCGGGGTCCACGGTCATCTTGGCGTAGTCGGGGAGCGAGTCCTTGAGGATCTCGCCGATGTTCTCGGCGCCGGCGTGCCGGAGCGCGAAGACCTTCTCGATGATGACGCCGGGGTCGTTGCGGGCCGCGAGGCGCTCGTCGGGGCCCACGACCTGCACGCCGCCGGCCTTGCCGACCTCGGTGAGGTCGCGCAGCGTGACGATGTCGTCGGTCTCGACGACGCCGATGCCGCCCTGCTGGAGCGCGAGGAAGACGAAGTCGAGCGCCTGCTGGCGCGGGATGGGACGGTCGTTGACGATGGTGACGCGCCGGGTCAGGACGTCCTGCTGGGGCATGACGACCTTGCCGGTGGCCTCGGAGATGAAGGGGATCAACTGCTCGACGGTGACGTTCTTGAACGCCAGGACCGTGGCCGGGCCCTCCAGCACGCGCCGGTTGCCGGGCCCGAGCTTCTCGCCGTTCTCCGGGGGCGTCGCGGGGGCTTCGCCGGGTGGCTGCGCGGTCGCGACGGCGAGGCCGGCGGCCATGGCGAGCGACAACGCCGCGCGGAGCTTCGCGGGCGTGCGGGGCGTTGCCGGGGCGTCGTCGGGCATGGGTTCCTTCCGTTGCGGGCGGGCGGAGTGAACAGGGCGCGGCTCAGCGCGGTTCGGCGGCCGGGTTCGGTGGCGACTGGGTGGGGGTGGTGGGGAAGGAGTGTGTGGGGG
>CAZCPB010000261.1:0-5726 GCA_964500365.1 uncultured Phycisphaeraceae bacterium | reverse complement strand
GTGGCCGGTCTCGACCGATGACCTGGCATCGCTCCTGTCCGACCTGCTGGACCCCGCGCTCGACGGGGCCCGCCGCGCCGAGCGGGCCGGGGCATTCCTCCTGGCGCAGCCGACCGCGATGGCGTGGGTGATCGACGACGGTGGCACGCCCGATGCCGCAACGGGCCGGCCCATGATCGCGGCGGGGATCGCGAACCTCTCGGCGCGCCCGGTGCTGACGGGTGTCTCGGGGCCGGGCGTGCCGCTGACCGCGGCCGACCCGCTCGACCTGACCGCGTGGACCGCGCAGACGCGCTTTGTCGCGGTGCCCGAGCAGGGCGCGTCCGCGCCGAGCATCGGCGCGGTGATCGGGTCCTGGCGGCGCACGCTGCCGGTTCTCGCGGCAAGCCTCCCCGCCACCCCGCCGGGCGTGGCGCTCGGTCCCTTGCTGCCCGATTTCACTCTGGACACATGGGCCGGCGGCGCCGCTTCGGGCCCCCCCGACCCGGCGCGCACCTGCGCCGCGATGCTCCTGCGCAAGGACCGGGCCTGGACGCTGTACATCGAGTGCACGAGGCCGGCGGACGATCCTGCCCCGGCGCAGGAAGACACCGTCCGCGTGTGGATCGGACCCACCGCCCGCCCCCGGCTGGTCATGCGCATCGGGGAATCGGGGTACGCGCACGTCGAGCAGGAATTACCCGTGCTCGGTGGTCGGGCGGTCAGTGTGAAGGAGGGCCCGGAGGGCCAAAAGGGCGGGGATCCCGACGCGGCGGTGGCGTCGCGCTCAGGAAAATGGGTGGGCGAGGTCACCATCCCAGACTGGTGCATCGAGGAGGACGGCACACTCAGGATCGGGATCGAGCGGATCAACGGCCTCGGAGCCCGGTCGGCCTATCCCCGGGCAATGCTGCCCTGGCAGACCGAGCCGGGACGGGTGATGGTGGATACGCGGGGGTGGGGGGGCTGAGGGGAAGAACCGGCGTGGCGCGCATTCCGCCGTTCTGCAGTTCTCCCCGGGGCCGGGGTGGCGATGTACGGCGGTTTGCGCGAGCGTGATCAGGTTCCTCGGCGAGCCGCACAAACCGCGAACCGCGCGGGCCGGGGTTGAGCAACTTCTGTCGCGCGAATTGACCGGTTGCCGATATCCGATCCGCTATGCCAGAGCCGGGAAAGAGAGCAAAGTCGGGCCGCGAACCGTCTTACGCACGCCCCTTGATGGCCAAGGCCGGGCTTCTCGTGCTGATCGTGGCCTGGGCGTTCGTCGCGGCGAGCCTGATCGGCTTCAACAAGGCCGACCCGCCCTCGCATCTCGTGTACCCGCCCAACGAGCCGGTGTCGAACTGGTGCGGGCCGTTCGGGGCCGGCGTCGCGTACCACCTCCTGAAGCTGGCGGGCTTCGGCTCTTGGGTCCTCATCGCGCTCTCGGGGCTTGGTCTGCTCTCGGCGGCGATGGGACCGGGCCTCAAGCACCCGGTGGTGCGGTTCCTCGGGCTGGTCATGCTCTCGGCCGCCGCGGCGGGCTTTCAGGCCCTGCTGTGGCCGCGTTCGAGCGCGCTGCCGGACCTTCCCGGCGGTCTGGTCGGCACCGTGGGTGTCGCCGAACTTGCCGCGCGATTCGGATCGCTCGGGACGTTCCTGTGGCTGGCGTTGATGGCGCTGGTCGGGGGCGTGGTGGCGATGGACGAGTGGCTGTCGGCGGTGTTCGGCTGGACGTGGCGGTGGGCGCGTCAGCGCGCGGTGCCGGCGGCGGTCGTGGCGGGGCGTGCGACGGGCGGGCTGGCCGGCGGCGCGGCGCTGGCGCTGGCGCGGGGCGCCGGGGGCGCGACGGCGCGGGCCGGCGGCGGCCTCTTCTCGGCGCTCTCGGGCATGATCCGCGGGCGCAAGCCCGTCACGGTGCGGGTGAACGACCTCGACGACGACGCCGAGATGCCCCGTCCGCGCGTGCTGGGCCGCAAGCGGCCGGCCGTGAGCGATGACGACGACCTCGGCCCTGACGCGCCCGCGGTCGCGGAGGGCGTGATCGAGAGCAAGGCGACCGGCGGCCGCAGCGGCACCATCGCCAGCGTCGAAGACGATGCCCCGGAGGAGGCGGCGGACGAGGAGCCGCGCCTCGTCGTGGACGAGGACGAAGAGGGGGAGGACGACGAGGACGAGGTCGCCGAGGTGGAGGAGGGCGAGGACGAGGACGCGGGGGCCGGCGTCCCAGGCGCGCCGCAGGTCTTCGACACCGAGGCGCTCCGCGCCAAGATCGCCCGGCTCCCGATCGCCTTCGGCCAGCAGAACAAGCAGGTCGCGACCGACGCCGACCTCGCCAGCCTCCAGCACGCCGACACCGGCGACACCGAGGCCAAGGAGTACCGCTTCCCGGGCCTCGACCTGCTCGAGAACCCCGAAGAGAACTTCAACGCCCGCCTCGAGGAGTACGTCCGCGAGCAGGCGACCGCGCTCGAGGCCGCGCTCCGCCAGTACCGCATCGACGGCGAGGTCGTGGGCATCGAATCGGGTCCCGTGATCACGCTTTACGACGTGCGGCTGGCCCCGGGCACCAAAGTCGCCGCGATCTCGGCCGTCTCCAGCGACATCGCCCGCGCCCTCAAGGCGATCAACATCCGCGTCGTGCCCAACCAGGTCGGGCGCGACACCGTCGGCATCGAGGTCCCCAACGCCCAGAAGGAAAAGGTCCGCCTCAAGGAGCTCATGGGCAAGACGGAGAAGTTCTCCGGCATGAAGCTGCCCATGTTCCTGGGCAAGGACGCCTCGGGCGAGCCGCTCATCGAGGACCTCACCAAGATGCCGCACATGCTCATCGCCGGAACCACCGGCTCGGGCAAGAGCGTGTGCATGAACACGATCATCATGGGCTTCCTCTACACCAAGAAGCCCGGCGAACTCAAGATGGTCCTCGTCGATCCCAAGATGGTCGAGATGTCGCAGTTCAAGGACATCCCGCACCTGATGTGCCCGGTCGTCACCGACATGGGCAAGGCGGCGGCAATCCTCGAGTGGGCGACGACCAAGATGGACGAGCGGTACGCGCTGCTGGCCGAGGCCGGCTGCCGCGACATCGCCAGCTACAACGACCTGCCCTGGGAAGAACTCAAGGAGCGCCTGCACCTGACGACGCCCGAGGAAGAGGCCCGCGTCCCCCGCAAACTCCCCTACATGGTCTTCATCATCGACGAGCTGGCCGACCTCATGATGACCGCCAAGGAGGTCGAGAGCCACATCATCCGCATCGCGCAGAAGGCCCGCGCCGTCGGCATGCACCTGATCCTCGCCACCCAGCGCCCGCAGGCCAACGTCGTCACCGGGCTCATCAAGAGCAACATGCCCTGCCGCGTCGCCTTCAAGGTCGCCAGCGGCATGGACTCGCGGATCGTGCTCGACCAGAAGGGCGGCGAGCTGCTCCTCGGCCACGGCGACATGCTCTTCCTGTCGGCGCGCTCGAGCAAGCTCAGCCGCGCCCAGGGCACGCTGGTCGATGACAAGGAAATCCGCAACGTCGTCCGCTTCATGCGCGACGTCGCCGGCCCCAGCTTCGAGCGTCAGCTCATGGTCCTCCGCTCGGGCGGCGCCGACGTCGCGCTCACCGACGAGGAGCGGCTGCTCCAGAGCCAGAACAATTCCTCGGCCTCCCTCGCCGCGGCACAGGAAGACCCGCTCTTCCCGAGGGCCGTCGAGATCGTCCTCGAGACCAAGCGCGGCAGCGTCTCCCTGCTCCAGCGGCGCCTCGCGATCGGCTACACCCGCGCCAGCCGCCTCATCGACCTCATGGGCATCGCCGGCATCATCTCCGACCACAAGGGCTCGGTCGCGCGCGATGTGCTCATCACGCCCGCCGAGTGGGAAGAGATGAAGCGCCTGGCGGGCGAGGCGAGCGGGCAGGGCGAACTCTTCGACACCTCGAAGCCCATCGCGGACGTCCCCGATGCGCCCGAGATCTCGGTCAAGTCCGAGCCGGCGCCGTTCGCTGTCGCGGCAGCGGCCGAGTCCGAGGACGAGACGGGCGAGGACGAGGAACCCGGGCCCGCGGCCTGAGCGGCACAGGCCCGTCCAAAGCGCACCAAAAACATCGCGGGGCGGGCCTTGGCCCACCCCGCGGATACATGATCGATATGGGGACGTTCAGGCCGCGCGGGGCCCGTCGTGCTGGCGGCCGAAGGCCGGTCCGAGCACTTCGCGGAGGTTGTCGAGCCGCCGCTGGGCGCGCTCGAGGGCCAGTTCGGCCGGGTGACGGCTGTGCACGGAATCCGTGGAGCCGCTCGCGGTGCTCGCCGAGTTCCCGGGGAACTTCAGCGTCCGTTCGGGCGTCTCGTCGCGTTCAGGACCGGGTCGAAACTTCAAGTGGCTCATCGGCGTACCCCCAGGAAGGCCCGCTGCGGGCCGGATGCTGTCATCGGAACAGCGGGGCACGGGATTGAGCGCTGAGGCGATAACCACGTGAAAGGACTCTCGCGCCCCTGGGGAATGGGGCAAAGCACCCGGTCCTGAGAACGTTCTGACATCGGCCACGCGGGGCGGTGGGCGTGAACAGCGTCTGATAATCCGAGAGATCGCGGAAGGTCAGGGCGAAGGTGCGTTGGTCGGTTCGCCCTTGGGGCCGCCCATCCACGCGACCCTCGACTCGGTCCCGGCGCGGATCCGCGCGATGTTGGCGCGGTGCTTCACGACGACCAGCGCCGCCAGGGCGGCGCCGAGGACAAGGAACGGCCAGGCCGACCCGAGGATCCCCCCGTCGAGGGGACGTTCGCGCCGGAGGGCGTCCGCGACGAAGGCGCCGCCGATCCACAGCGGCAGGCTTGCCGCGGCAAGGATCGAAGCCAGGCTCACCATCCGCCAGACTTTCAGCGCCGCCAGCCAGACGGCCAGGGCGCCCACGCCCGCGACCGTAAGGACCGGGAAAACGCCCAGCAGCGCGCCCAGGCCCGTCGCGACGCCCTTGCCCCCCTTGAACCCGACCCACGGGCAGAACATGTGCCCGAGCACCGGCGCGCTCATGACGGCCAGCCACCGCCACGAGTCGGGGGGCTCGAGCGTGACGCGGCCCGCGTACCCGGCCCAGATCCCGAAGGCCAGCGTCGGGGCCAGGCCCTTGAGCACGTCGAGCGCGAAGCAGAGAAATCCGAGGCCGCGGCCGAGGACGCGCCCGACGTTGGTCGCGCCGATGTTGCCCGAGCCGTGCTTCCGGATGTCGATGCCGCGGGCCCGGCCGATCAGGAGCCCGAAGGGGATGGAGCCGCAGAGGAAGGCGACCGCGATGGCGAGGGCGAGGGTCAAGGCTGGTCGATTGTTGCCGCGTCCCCGGGGCGGCTCCCGGCGGGCGCGCGGCGGTCTTACCAATGAAATACATTGACTCATTTCAACCGTAGATCTACACTGTCTTTGATGCAACGATCCGCATCCGCCCCGGTGACCGTCCGCACGCCCGCCCAGTGGGAGGCGGTGACCTCGCCCGTCCGGATCGAGCTGATCGAGACGCTGCGCGCCTGCGGGCCGTCGTCCATCGCCGAGCTCTCCGCGATGCTCGACCGCCCGGCCGACTCGCTCTACCACCACGTCCGCAAGCTCGCGGGCGCGGGGATCGTGTCGCAGGTGGCGGTGCGCCGCGTCGGCCGCCAGACCGAGGCGGTCTTCGACCTGGCGTGCGCGCGGCTCGAGTTCGACTACGACCCCGCCACGGGCCGCAACGCCGAGCGCTGGATCGGGGTCGGCCGCACGCTCCTGCGGACCGCCGAGCGCTCCTT
>CAZCPB010000260.1:0-5742 GCA_964500365.1 uncultured Phycisphaeraceae bacterium | reverse complement strand
CACGCGGCCGGCGAGGTCGTGGTCTTCGACCGGTCCTGGTACAACCGCGCCGGTGTCGAGCACGTCATGGGGTTCTGCACCCGCGAGCAGTACCGCAAGTTCCTGGAGCTGTGCCCGGTGGTCGAGAAGTACATCGTGGACGCGGGCATCCGGCTCATCAAGATCTGGCTGGAGGTCAGCGACAAGGAGCAGAAGCGCCGCTTCGAGGCCCGCATCGACGACCCGGTCCGGCAGTGGAAGCTCAGCCCCATGGACCTGCCGTCGCGCAGCCGCTGGTTCGACTACTCCCGGGCCCGCGACCGCATGCTGGACGCCACCGACACGGAGCACGCGCCCTGGTACGTCCTGCGCTCCGACGACAAGAAGCGAGCGCGCCTGAACTGCATCCGCCACGTCCTGGGCCTGATCCCGTACAAGAAGGTCAAGCGGGACCGGGTCAAGCTCCCCAAGCGTTCGAACAAGGGCGCCTACGACGATCAGGCCACGCTCCGCGACCGGAAGTTCGTGCCCGAGCACTACTGACACGCGCAGGTCCGGGGGCGCGGCGGGGGATTCGACCATGTGCCGATGGCTGGCGTACGACGGGGCCCCGGTCCTTCTCGAGGACGTTCTGTTCGCGCCCCGCCACTCGCTGATCGACCAGAGCCTGAGTTCCAAGAGCGCCGAGACGCCGACCAACGGCGACGGATTCGGCCTTGGCTGGTACGGCGCGCGGGCCACGCCCGGCCTCTACCGCAGCATCCGCCCGGCGTGGAACGACTTCAACCTCCGCGACCTCGCCGCGCAGATCGAGGCGCGCCAGTTCATCGCCCACGTCCGCGCCACTTCGCACGCGACGGTGCAGGAAACCAACTGCCACCCGTTCCGCTACGGCCGCTGGCTCTTCGCCCACAACGGCGAGATCTTCGAGATCGAGAAGTTCCGCAAGCGACTCGTCCAGGCGGTCGCCGACGACCTGTTCCCCGCGATCATGGGCACGACGGACTCCGAGGTTCTCTTTTTCCTGTGCCTCACCTTCGGCCTTGACCGCGACCCGCCGGGCGCGATCGCCCGCGCCGCCGGCTTCGTGGAGCGAGTCGCCCGCGCCCACGGGGTCGCGGAATCCCTTTGGATGACCCTCGCTCTGTGCGACGGCCGGTCGCTCCACGCCGTGCGGTACGCCAGCGACGGAAAGGCGCCGACGCTCTACCACACCCGTGACGTCGAGGACGTGTACCGCCTCAACCCGGAGCTCAAGGGGAAGTTCTCCCTTTCCGCGCGCTTCGTCGCCTCGGAGCCGACAGGCAAGGCTCGCGACGCGTGGGTTGCCGTTCCGGAGGGTTCGTACATCCATTGCCGGGAAGGCCAGCTCGACGTGCGCCCGTTCGCGCCCGAGCCGCCCGCGGCGCCGACGCTCGCGGCCAACCCCCGGGCCGAGGGTCTGCCCTGAGTGAGCAGGTCGCCAACCCCGACCGACCGCGCCGCTTCGCGCCTCCCACGTGGCTCCGCACGTACCGCGCCGGTATGTTCCGGGCCGACGCCGTCGCCGGCCTCACGCTTGCCGCCTATCTCCTCCCCGCGGGCATAGGCGACGCCTCGCTGGCCCAACTCCCGCCGGAGGCCGGCCTTTACGCCTGCCTGTTCTCCGGTCTGGTGTTCTGGTTCCTGTGTTCCTCCCGGCACACGGCCATCACCGTCACGTCCGCCATCTCGCTGCTCCTGGGGACATCGCTCGGCGCGCTCGCCGGGGGGGACGCGGCACGCTTCGGCGCTCTCGCCGCGTGCACCGCGCTTCTCGTTGCCGCGCTCTCCTTCGGCGCTTGGCTGATCCGTGCCGGGTCGCTGGTCAACTTTGTTTCCGAGACCGTGCTCATCGGCTTCAAGGCCGGCGTGGCGCTCACGCTGGCCAGCACGCAGCTTCCCAAGCTCTTCGGCATGAAGAGCGCCCATGGCGGCTTCTGGCACTGCGCTGAACATTTCTTGATTCACCTCTCCGATACCAACCCTTGGTCCCTCAGCACCGGGCTTGCCGCCCTCGTGGCGCTCGTCCTGGGCAAACTGCTCTTGAAGAACAAGCCGGTGGCTCTGTTCGTCGTCATCGGCGGCATCATCGCCGCCGGCTCCCTTGGACTTGGCGAACATGGCGTGAAGATGCTCGGCGAAATCCCGCAGGGCCTGCCACCGATCACGCCCCCCGCGGTCCATTGGTCGGAGCTGAACGACCTGCTCCCCTTGGCTATGGCCTGCTTCCTCCTGGGTGCGGTCGAAACCGCCGCGATCGGCCGCATGTTCGCCGCCAAGCACGGCGGCCGCCTCGATGCCAACCAGGAGTTCCTCGCACTGGCCGGCGCCAATCTCGCCGCGGGCATCGGTCAGGGCTTCCCAGTCAGCGGCGGCATGTCTCAGTCTCTGGTCAACGAGAGCGCCGGCGCCCGCACGCCGCTTTCGGGCCTTATCGCCTCGCTGATCATCCTCTCCGTCGTCCTGTTCCTGTCGGGCACGCTCCGCAACCTTCCCCAGCCGGTGCTCGCCGCGATCGTGCTCATGGCCGTCCTTGGTCTGTTCAAGGTCAAGGCCTTTGTGCACCTCTGGCGCACCGACCGCGGCGAGTTCTTCATTGCCGCGGCGGCGCTGGCCGGCGTTCTCGCGTCGGGCCTGCTCCGCGGGGTGCTGATCGGGGCCGTCATCTCGCTCGTGCTGCTCATCCGGCGCGCGTCCCGCCCGCACGTGGCGTTCCTGGGACGGATCCCCGGCGCTCGCCGCTATTCCGACCTGGAGCGTCACCCCGACAACGAACCGGTGGCCGGAGCGATCATCTTCAGGTCCGAGGGCAGTCTGGTTTACTTCAACGCGGATCATGTGCGGGACACCGTGATGGCCAGGGTGCGCGCCACCACGCCGCCCCCGACCGCCGTGATCTGCGACCTCTCCGCGGCCCCGCACGTCGACCTTGGAGGGGCTGAGATGCTCCGGGGCCTGGAAGCCGACCTGCGCTCGCTCGGCGCACGGCTGCAGATCGTCGAAGCCCGGGCTTCCGTGCGCGACCGGCTCCGGGTCGAGGGGCTCGAGGAACGCATCGGCCGCGTGGACCGCTTCACGACAGTCGCCGACGCCGTCGATGCGCTCCGGCGCGACACGGCGGGCGCGGCGGGACCGGACGGCGCGACCACCGGCCCAACGAAGGAGGCGCAATCATGAGGCTGACACGGCCCGGGCGTCGGGCGGCGAAGAACGGAAGTTCACGGCTGCTGGCGCCCAAGCTACTGAGCGCTTCGGGTTGAGCATTGAGGTACCCGCTGCGGGAGCTGTCGAATCTGACCGCGCGGCGCCGGTGCGCCGATCACAACCACACGCCAGGAGACCGAATCGTGCCCAGCCAGACCCCCGGCAACCCGAACACCGTGAGCCTCGCGGACGAGGCCGCGGTCAAGGAAGTGCTCTCCCAGACCGTGATGGGCCTCTGGGAGATCGTCAATAACCTGACCCGGCTCCGCCCGAGCGCGCGCGAGCGTTACCGCGTCGCCATCTTCGGGTCGGCGCGGGCGCGGCCCGGCACGTTCGTGTACGACGAGGTGAAGCGAGCCGCCGCCGCGTTCACGCGGATGGGCTGCGACATCGTTACCGGCGGCGGGCCGGGCCTCATGCAGGCCGCCAACGAGGGCGCCGCCAGCGTGGGCGGGAGCGATCGCTCGACAGGGATCCGCGTGGACCTTCCCTTCGAGCAGGAAATCAACCCGTTCGTCCATCATGCCTTCGAGCACAAGACGTTCTTCAGCCGTCTGCACCACTTCGTGCTCGCGTCGGACGCCTTCGTCGTCGTCCCCGGCGGCATCGGCACGGTGCTCGAGTCGCTCATGATCTGGCAGCTGCTTCAGGTCCGTCATGTCACCGACGTTCCCCTCGTCTTCGTCGGCGCAATGTGGGAGGAACTGGTCTCCTGGGCCGCCAAGCACATGCTCGATCCGCGCCTCCCCCTGGCCAGCCCCGACGACATGAAGATCCCGCGATGCCTCCGCGACGCCGACGAAGCGATCGCCCTCATAGAACGGCTGCACGGCGAGTGGCAGCAGAGGCGGCCGCCCGGGGGCGACCTGAAGCGCGTCGATTGAGTACCATGGCGGCGTGACCGGCTCATCCGCGGGGGTACGCGCGGACTGCGATTCGGAGGGAGCGCTTGGAACTGAGAGGAAACCTGGACAGCGGGAAGCGCCGCACGAGGAACACCGCGCGCTGGGGGCGGGCCTTGCCCGTCGTCGCGGCGACTTTCGTCGGCGGTTGCATGGTCGGTCCGGAATACGCCGTGCCCGACGCGTCGGTCAACGGGCACTGGCTCGAGGCCGCCGCCGGATCGACCGAGGCGCCGGCCACCCGCTGGTGGGAGACGTTCGGGGACCCGGTCTTGACGAGCCTGGTCGAGGAAGCGGTCGCTGAGAACCTCACGCTGCGGGCCGCCGGGCTGCGTGTCATCGAGGCCCGAGCCCGGCGCGGCATAGCGGTGGGGGAATTCTTCCCGCAGACCCAGGAACTCTTTGCCGCCATCAACAACAACCAGCTGAGCCGGAACAGTCCCGACGCCGGGGACCGCTCGTTCGCCGACGCATCGTTCGGGCTTCAGGCCGCGTGGGAGCTGGACTTCTGGGGCAAGTTCCGCCGCGGGATCGAGGCCTCGGACGCCGAGTTGTTGCGCAGCGTGGCCGAGTACGACGCGGTGCTCGTGTCGCTCGCGGCCGAGGTCGCGACGAGCTACCTCCTGATCCGCTCGCTCGAAGAGCGCCTGTACTACGCCCGCGCCAACGTGAGGCTGCAGGAGGAAACGCTCGCGCTCACGGAGGTGCGGCTGCGGGCCGGCGCGGTCTCCGAGCTCGACGTCGCCACGGCGCGTTCGACGCTCGCCAATACGCGGGCGCTGATCCCGCTCTTCGAGGACTCGCTCCGCGCCGCCAAGCTCTCGCTCTGCGTTCTGCTCGCGCGGACCCCGTCGGAACTGGACGTGGAACTGGCGGCCGACAGGAGGGTGGTCCCCGAGGCCCCCGCGCAGCTCGCGCTGGGCATCCCCGCCGATCTCCTGCGCCGCCGACCCGACGTCCGTGCGGCCGAGCGGGCCGCCGCCGCGCAGAGCGCCCGGATCGGAGTCGCGACGGCCGACCTGTACCCGTCGATCTCGATCACGGGCGCGACCGGGTTTGCCAGCAGCACGTTCGAAGGGGTCCGCTCCCCCGACCTGGGGAACATTTTCGACGCGGACTCGTTCACCGGCTTCATCGGCCTGCAAGTGAACTGGCCCGTTCTCAACTACGGACGGATCGAGAACAACATCCGGGTGCGGGACGCCGTCTACGAGCAGGCCGTGGCGGCGTACCAGGAGAGCGTGCTCCGCGCGGCGGCGGACGTCGAGGCCGGACTTTCGGCGTTCCTTCGTTCGCGCGAGCGGGCGGGATTCCTGGGCGAGGCGGTGGCCGCGGGTGAGCGGAGCGTCGAGCTCTCGACGATCCAGTACCGCAACGGGGCGGTGGACTTCATCCGCCTCAACGATGCGCAATCGCGTCTCGTCGAGCAGCAGGACCGGCTGGTCGATGCGCGTGTCGCGATCGCGCTCGGAGCGGTGCGGACCTACCGCGCGCTCGGCGGCGGCTGGGAGGTCCGCGCCGGCGCCGAGTTTGTGGACCCCGAGACGGCCGAGCGGATGCGGCGCCGGACGGACTGGGGGGACGTGCTCGCCCCCGCGTGGGGCGAGGGCGACGACCTGGGCTTCGAACGTCCGAG
>CAZCPB010000259.1:0-5823 GCA_964500365.1 uncultured Phycisphaeraceae bacterium | reverse complement strand
CTCCGCTCGAAGAAGCCCGGCGAGTCCATGGCCCTGACGATCATCCGCAAGGGCAAGGAAAAGAAGATCGAGATCGAGCTCGCCGCCTACGACCGCTCCAAGCTCGGCACGCCCGGGAGCGCCAACGCCCCGTGGATCACCACGGCGCCCGGCGAGGGCGGCCAGGTCCCCTGGGTCCAGCGCTGGACCGCGCCCGACCACGACGAACTCCGCAAGCACCTCGAGCAGGCCCTCAAGTCGCTCAACCAGAGCGACACGCAGGTCGCCGAGCGCGAGCTCAACGAGGCGCTCCGGGCCGTCAGGGAAGAGGCAGAAAGAAGCGCCCAGCGCAACCGCATGCTCGTCGAGTCCCTCGGCGACCGGTCCGTCATCCTCGGCGGCGACCAGGGCCATCTCTTCGCGATGCCCGGCGACCGCGAGATCAACCGCCGCCTCGAGAAACTCGGCGACCAGCTCGAACGCCTCAACCGCCGCCTCGAAGAGATCGAGAAGCGCCTGAGCGAGAAGTAGCAATCCCGCGGGCCGGTTTCCCAAGAACGATCCAGCCCGCTCCAAGACCCCAAAGTGCCCGGCGCAAGCCGGGACCTCCCCTCACGGTCGCGGCTCCCCGGCCGCGGCCGTGCTTTCTTTTCACCACAGCGCGACGACCGTGACCGCCCCGGCCGCCGCCCACACCGCCCAGCCGATCGCTCTCACGCCCCTGCTCGGCGAGCGCGCCAGCACGCTCGCGCACAGCGCCGCGGGCACCAGCCCCACGCCCAGCCACGCCCTGGCCGTCCCCGGCGCGTGCAGCGCGACCAGCCACAGCGCCGGATGCCACAGCGCGGGCGCCAGCCGCCACGCGTTGCCCAGCCCGGGCTCGAGGTGCACCCCGACCGGCCGCGCCGAGACGTGGTTCATCGCCAGGAGCGCGAGCGCCAGCGCCGCACCCGGCCCCCACGAGCCCGTGGCGCCGTTCAGGAGCGCCGGCGTCGCGCCCAGCACGATCGCCTCGCTCAGGAGAGCCGGCAGCCGGATCGCCCCGCGCGCCGGGCGCGAGAGCATCCAGGCAATCGCGGTGAGGTGAGCCAGGACCCACGCCGCGGCAAGGGTTCGCCGGTGCGGCAGCGCGGTGTGCACGATCGCCGGCCCGGCGCAGACCGAGCCGACGGCGACGACCCACGCGGCAAACCTCAGCCCGCGATGACTCACGCCACGAGTATCGGCCACCGGGGGCGTCCGCGGGTCAGGTCTTGACGCTCGTCGCCGCCGCGACCGCGATCGGAGCCAGCACCAGGACCGGGATGAACACGCCCAGCGGCACGGGCACGCCCGGGATCACGGTCGAAGCGCCGAGCACCCCGCCCATCAGCGCCCCGATCGCGACCGGCGCGCCCTTCAGCGACTGCACCACCATGCTGCACGGCTCGCGCCTCAGGAAAAACGGCATCGCGATGATCAGCCCGAGCAGGTTCGAGACCATGATCGAGACCCGCCCCCACGCGATCCGCTGGAGCGGCTCGCGGCGCTGCTCCGAAAGGTCCGGGCGCGACAGCAGCCGCGCCAGCTGCGTCCAGCTCAGGCTCTGCCGGAAGCTCTCGAACCGGCGCATCGTCAGCGACGTGGGGTCGAGATCGGTCTCCACGCGTTCGACCGTCTCGGGCGGCGGCAGGCGGCCCCCCTCGATCTGCTCCGGCGGACGGCGCCGTTCGGCCTGGCCGCCCTCGAGATCCCACCCGCCGGCCCGCCACGAGGCCGACGGCGCCGTGATCACGCGCTCCGCCAGGCCCGAGCGGTCCCGCTCCCAGATCGTCACGTCCCGCATCGTGCGCGTCTCGGGATCGAAGCTCGACGCGTACCACAGCCGGTTCTGCGAGTCCGGACACAGGTGCACGCGCGACGCGGCCAGCGAACGCTTCCCCGCGTCCCCGTGGTCCCGCGTCAGCAGCGGCGCGATCCGGGGGATCACGACCTCCTGGTTCAGCACCTGCAGCCCCGTGAG
Organism: uncultured Phycisphaeraceae bacterium; assembly: GCA_964500365.1. Classification (GTDB taxonomy): domain Bacteria; phylum Planctomycetota; class Phycisphaerae; order Phycisphaerales; family UBA1924; genus CAZCPB01. The sequence continues at coordinate 3,842 of CAZCPB010000259.1, read as the reverse complement.
CCCCAGCGACACGATGAGCACCGGGCGCGCCACGCGCCGCAGCGGCTGGCCGCTCGCCAGCACCGCCACCAGCTCGCGCCCGCGGACCAGCTGCGAGAACGTGAACCCCATCCCCCCCACCATCACCAGCCCCAGCGTGTAATTGAACAGCTGCAGGAGCCGCGGCCACCACAGGTCGGCGACCAGGAACACCGTCACGAGAAACCGCCGGACCGTCGAGGGCTCCGGATCCCCGTTGCTCGACCTGAGAAACCCCTCGGCCACGCGCATCAGCCGGTCGAACTGCAGCGCCGCGTCGATCGTCACCACGAACGAGAACAGGATCACGATCAACGCGACGACGTTGATGAGGTACTGGCGGGCGATGTAGCGGTCGAGCAGGTTCATCCGGGAAAAGGGCGTGGAGAAAGATCAGCCGCCGGGCCGGAGCCCGCGCAGAAGACGCGAGGTCGCCGCGGCGGCAGCGTACCCGATCAACGCGGCGACGAGAACGTCCGAAAGATAGTGCGCGCCGACGAGCAGCCGCGTCAGGCCGCACCCCGCCGCCAGCGCCAGCGCCAGCACGCCCGGCGCGGGGGCCAGCCGCACGATCATCCACGCCGCGCCGAACGCCACCGCCGCGTGGCTGCTGGGCATGCTCAGGTTCGAGTCGTCCGTGAAGCCCGAGAGGAACGGCTTGAAGCGGTCCACGCCCTCCGGCGTCGGCCGCAGCCGCCCGACGAGGCGCTTGACGATCTCCGCGGCGATGCCCGAAAGCGCGACCGACACGACGATCGACAGCGCCGCGTAGCGCAGCGCCCGCGAGATCGCCGGCGCGAAGGTCGCCCGCGCGAGCGTCAGCGACGCCAGCACCATCGCGCCCGCCACCACGAGCCACGTCGGCACGTACCCGAAGACGCGGAGGAACTGCCACCAGTCGCGGATCTTCAGCGCCTCGGTGTTCTCGACCCGCAGCGCCCCGACCAGCGCCACGTCCGCGCGCGACAGCAGCACCACCGCGCCGACGGCCAGCGCGGGCCAAAGCCAGTTCATGAGGGCGCGGCGTTGGTCGCGGTCGCTCACGGCGCTGTTTTCCCCCACGGGAAGCCGCGGAAGTTGTAGCCAAGGAACGCCGGCCGGTCGGTCTTCCTGTCGTGGACGAGTTTCCCGATCGGCACCACGCGCTCGAACACCTCGCCCCACTCGCGCCCGCCCCCGCCCAGCATCACCGCCGGCCGCCCCACCAGCGCCGGCGTGACGCGGTCCAGGTCCGTGTCCGGGAACACGTCGTACTGCGTCCGCCGCCCCCCGTCGTACGCGCTCGAGCAGTACGTGACCGGCCGGCCGGGCAGGTAGAACGCCGACTGCGCCGCGACGCCGTAGTGGTGCGCCAGGAGGAACGGCTCGCCCGCCCCCTCGTCGCGCAGCCGCTCCATGAGAGCCCGAACTTCCGCCGCCCGCTCGCGCGCGAACATCAGCCGGTGCAGCGGGATCGCCGGGCCGAGCACCGGCACCCGCGCCAGCACGTCGGCGCGCAGCAGCCCGAGCCCGGAGATCAGGCCGCAGACGACCGACGCGTGCCACAGCACCTGGACGGGCGTCTCGGGCCGGCGCAATAGGACGCCGGCCTTGGGGCGCGGCTCGGGCAGCGCCCGCCACGCCGCCAGACGCGCCCGGAAGTCGTCCATCCCCCGCACGATCCCACCCGCCGCGAGCACGGCCAGCGTCGTGTACGCCGACATCGGCCAGTTCTGCTGCGCGGGCGCGGCAAACGTCAGCAGCAGGTACATCACCCAGACCGGCAGCGCGCAGCACAGCAGGTACAACTCGCCCCGGTACCTCGACGCGTCCTCGCGCCGGCGCCGCCGCGCGTGGAAGAACTCGACGAGCGCGAGCGTCAGCACGGGGCCCGCCAGCCCCGCCTGCGCGCCCAGGTATTCGAGCGTCCACAGCGGCGAGTACGGCCTGCGGGCCGCGTCGGCGAACGCCGGCCGGTCGCCGCCCTTCATCCCCAGGTGCCCCATCAGGTGCTTCACCGTCGGCCAGTCGTGCTGCGCGTTCCACACGGCGACCGGGACCAGCCCGAGCGCCACGAGCGCCGCGCCCAGCACCCACCAGCCCGCCCCGGGGAGCCGCGCGCCCCGCCCCCGCGCCAGGAACGCGAACAGCGCCAAGCCCGGCAGGAGCACGAGCGCCGTGTACTTGAACGCAAAGCCGACCCCCAGCGCCAGCCCCGCCCCCGCCAGAGCCGGCCCCGACCCGCGCTCGACCGCCCGCCAGAACATCCACGCCGCGACCGTCCAGCACGCGGCGTACGGCATATCGATGGTCATCAATATGCCGGTCGCCTGCATCACCGGCACGAGGTTGATCGCCGCGACCGCGAAAAACGGCGCCCGCCCGTTCCCGAAGACGTCCCGCGCCAGCCTCGCCCCGGCGAGCGACGCGACCAGCAGCGACAGCGCCGCCGGGAACCGCACCGCCCACTCCGACACGCCGAAGACCTCCGTCGCTGCGCGGATCGCCAGCGCCACCCCCGGCCCCTTGCTGTAGTACGACCAGTCCAGCCGCCGGCTCCACTCCCAGTACTGCGCCTCGTCCTCGATCAGCGTGTACGGGCAGAACCACGCGAGGTAGACGAGGCGCAGCGCGAAGAGCCCGAACGCCAGCGCGAGCGCCGCGGGCCACCCGCGAGCGAACCGCGCGTACTCGTGCCCCTCGCTCACGCTCATCAGTGCCTCGCCAGGCGCCAGTACCCGATCATCGCGTACACGCCCAGCACGCCCACACCCCCCCACAGCACCAGCAGCCCCACCGGCCCCTTGTCGTGCGCCAGCTGCTGCCCGCTCGAGATCAGGATGATCGTCGCCAGCGCCGGGAAGAAGCTCCACAGGTACACCGTCAACGGCAGGCTGTGGCTCAGCGTCACCGCCGTCACCGCCCCCGAAACCACCATCACCGCGCACGCCGCGCTCGCCGCAAATCGCTCGTGCTGCTTGCTCATGATCTCGCGGCGCAGCGACCGCAGCTCGCGCTCAAGCTCCGCCGCAGGCGCGGCAACAAACACGTCCGGGTTGGGACCGCCCGTCAGCTCGCCCGCACGCTCCAGCAGAACGCTCGACGGGCTCTGCGCGGCGTCGGTGAGCCACTCGATCGGGTCCGGCGACGGCGTCAGCCCGTGCACCACCAGGCGCGTCCGCTCCCCCGCGGGCCCCGGCTGCGCGCCCGGCACCGCGCCGCTCGATGCCACGTTCTCCGCCTCCAGCCGCAGCGTCAGCTTCCGCTCCGTCCGGTCGCGCCCCCCGATGTTCGTGAACAACCCCGCCGAACGCGCCGTGATCCGCGTCACCGGCGCCGGGGCGTCGCCCCCGGCGGAGCGCTCCATCGTGATCTCGACCGGCTCGCCCTCGCTCACCGGCACCACGTTCCACCGAAGGTCCTGCTGCTGCGAGAACCGGATCCCCGAGCCACGCAGCGTCCAGCGCCGGCCGTCATCGTCCGTGAACTCCGCCGCGCCCGACTCGCGCAGCGCCCGGTCGATCGCCGCCGTCGTGGCTCGCTCGCCGAGATGGATCGCCAGGTCGTACCGCCGCTGCTCGATCCAGTCCATGCGCTCGGGCCGGTCGCCCAGATCTTCGAGCTCACCCCACGTCAGGAACTTGATGTTGTCCGAGAGGCCCGCGGGCGTCGCGTAATAAAGCGTCTGCTCCTTGGCGTACCCCAGCGCCTTGCCCGGCTCCTGCGTGATGGCGTCCCGCAGGCGGATCACGATCATCCCCGGCCGCCCCTCGTCCGCCGCGCCCGCCCGCTCGCCCGGGCAAAACCACGCGTGCCCCGACGCCGCCGTCACGTACGAGATCACC
>CAZCPB010000258.1:0-5860 GCA_964500365.1 uncultured Phycisphaeraceae bacterium | reverse complement strand
AAGGTCGATCGCTCGGCGCGGCAGAACGCGGCTAGCGTGGCGACGTTGCTGCTGACCGCCGACTGCATCGTGCCCACCAAGCCGGAGAAGAAGGAGCCGGCGGGGCCGGGCGGGCCGGGAGGCATGGGCGGGATGGGCGGCATGGGGGGGATGGGTGGGATGGGGGGCATGGGAGGGATGGACTTCTAAGCGGAGGTGTTGAGCACTGCAGCCCGGACGCGTTCGCATTCGAGTCTCGGAGTAAAGGAAAACGCTCATGTCCACCGCCCGCGACCTGATCGGAAGAAGCGGCGCCCCGGGTCCCGCCGGCCAGCCGCCGGCCCCCAAGCCCATCACGCAGGCCCAAGCCGATGGCGCTCACAAGAACCCCGGCGCCAAGGGTCAGGAGCACGTCCGCGGCGGCCAGGTGTCGAGTGGCGGCGGCAAGCCCCCGACCAGCGTTCGTCCCAAGGTTTGATCGTCCCGTCCCGCGCACTCAACCCGGAACCCGCGATTGCAGGAACTGCTCGACCAATTCCTCGCCCTCTTCAAGGACCTCCCGGGGTTCCTGGATTCGTTCATTCAGTCCCACGGCCCGTGGGTCTACGCCCTGCTCTTTGCCATCATCTTCGTCGAGACCGGCCTGGTCATCATGCCGTTCCTTCCGGGAGACTCGCTGCTGTTCACGGTGGGGGCGCTCGCGTCCCGCGGCAGCATGAACGTGTGGCTGATCTCGCTGGCGCTCGTCGTCGCGGGCATTCTCGGGGATGCCGTCAACTACCACATCGGAAAGTTCATCGGGCCGCGGGTGTTCAGGAAGGATCCGCCCCCCGACGCTTCCCTTTACGAGCGCATGCTGAACCGCAAGCACCTGATGCGGGCCCACGACTTTTTCGAGCGGTACGGGGGCAAGGCGGTGGTGCTGGGGCGCTTCGTGCCCATCGTGCGGACGTTCGTGCCCTTCGTCGCGGGCGCGGGGGCGATGACCTATGGCAAGTTCGTCTGGTTCAACATCACGGGCGCGGTGCTGTGGGTCGGGGTCTGCGTCGGGGCAGGGTACTTCTTCGGCAACATCGAAGTCGTCAAGAAGAATTTCGAACTGGTCGTCGTCGGGATCATCGTCGTGTCGCTGATCCCGCTCGTGGTCGAGTTTTTCCGCGCCCGGGGCGCTTCAAAGGCCGCCCCGATCGCGCCGGCGGGGGAGAGCCGCGAGGCGGCGTAGATCGGCGCGTTTCGCGCAGAGGAGTGTGTCCATGAACCTTTCGTTCAGGCTCGCCATCCCGGGTTTCCTGAGTCTTGCGTTCGCGATCGGTTCGAGCGGGTGCGCCGGCTCGTGCGAAGCGCCGGTAGCGACCGCCGAACTCCCCGGGCCTGTGCGCGCGACCCTCGATCGCGAAACGCCCGGGGCCACGATCAAGGAAAGCGAGCGGGAAACGAAGGGTGGGAGGGTCGTCTACAGCATCGACGCCGAGGTCGAGGGCAAGCTGTGGGACATCGCCATCGCCGAAGATGGAACCCTGATTTCCAAGGAACTCGAGAAGTAGAAACCACTGCCCAGCACCCAGCACTTAGTACTCAGCACTCAGCATCAGCACCAAGGAGTTTCGCATGGCCGTCAAGCCTCTTGAAGACCGCGTGCTCGTCAAGCCCCTCGAAGCAGAGACCAAGACCGCCTCCGGGATTTACCTGCCGGAGACCTCGAAGGAGAAGCCGATGCGCGGCGAGATCGTCGCGACCGGGCCGGGCAAGCGGCTTGAGAACGGCAAGCGCGCGGAGATGACTGTTCGCAAGGGCGACACCGTCGTCTTCGGCAAGTACGCGGGCACAGAGGTCGAGATCAAGGGCGACAAGCACCTCATCCTCCGCGAGAGCGAGCTGCTCGGCGTGATCGAGGGCTGAGCGTTGCCGCGGAAGTCTCATCCGGGCGAGGGAGCACCGAGCCGTGGGGCGTGAGCGGGACCATCATGAGCGATCCGGCGCACAATCCCACGCTCTTCTTCGTGTGCGGGCACCCGCGCTCGGGGACCAACTGGGTCCGCAACCTGCTGAACCTTCACCCCAAGGTGCACTGCGACGGGGAGAGCCCGTTCGCGCGGTTCCGCGAGGTGATGGACACGCAGCGCAAGTTCAGCTGGTCGCTCGCGAGCCGGCCGGCGTACTTCGCGGCGCTGGAGCGGGGGATCGCCGACACGATCCGCGCGTGCACGCTCACGCTCCTCGACGGCAAACCGGGCGCGACGTGCGTGGGGGATCACACGCCGCGCCTGCTGTGGCCGTACGTGCCCGGCGAGCGGCTGATCCACGTGACCCGGGACGGGCGGGACGTGCTGGTGAGCTGGACGTTCCACCAGCTGGCCACGGGGTTTCTCGTCGGCGAACCGCACGCGACGCGCATGAGCGCGCAGCGCGAGGCCTTTGCCCGCGATCCGTTCCACTTCAAGGCCCACCCCGAACAGCTCCTGTCGTGCGAGGCGTGGGTGCGGCTCGTGGCCGGCGACTGGTCCAACTACATGCGCTGGGACCGGGATACCCGGGAGCGCATGGCCCGGGGCGAGATCGCGGACGCGCCGGTCCGGGCGGTGGCGTACGAAGCGCTGCACGCGGACGTCGAGGGCCAGCGGCGGGAGCTCTACCGATTCCTCGGCGTCGACCCGGAAGAGGCCGCGCCGATCGAGGCGAGATCAAACACCGCCCCCGGCCGCAGGGGCGAAGACCCCAAGAGCACGCTCCGCTCCGCGAAGGCCGGGGACTGGGTCAATTACTTCACGGACGATGTCCGGCGATGGTTCAAGGAGTCCGCGGGCGAGGCGCTCGTGGAGTTCGGGTACGAGAAAGATGCCGGCTGGTGACGCGCCCGGCCGAGACGCCCGGCGCGTGATTTTCAAGGGACACACACGGCCCACGCGGCCAACGAAAGCGAGACACACTCATGGCGACCAAGCAGATCATGTTCCAGGACGCGGCCCTTGTCGAGATGAAGAAGGGCGTTGACCGCCTCGCCGACGCGGTCAAGTGCACCATGGGCCCCAGCGGCCGGCACGTGGTGATCGAGAAGTCCTACGGCGGGCCGCACGTCACCAAGGACGGCGTCAGCGTCTCCAAGGAGATCACGCTGCCCGAGCCCTTCCAGTCCATGGGCGCCAAGATGGTGAACGAGGTCGCCAAGAAGACCGCCGACAAGGCCGGCGACGGCACCACCGCCGCGACCGTGCTCGCCCAGGCGATCTTCACCGAGGGCCTGCGCCATGTCGCCGCGGGCGCGAACCCCGTGCACCTGCAGCGGGGCATCAACAAGGCCGCCGAGGCCGCGGGCAACGCGATCGACGACATGGCCGTCAAGTGCAAGGGCAAGGACGATTACAAGAAAATCGCGACCGTCTCGGCCAACCACGACGAGACGATCGGCGAGCTGATCGCCGAGGCGATCGCGCGCGTCGGCGCCGAGGGCGTCGTCGAGGTCGAGGACGGCAAGGCCGCCGAAACCACGCTCGATTACGTCGAGGGCATGCAGTTCGATAAGGGTTACCTCTCGCCGTACTTCATGACCGACCCGAAGACCGCCGAGGCGGTGCTCGAGGATTGCTACATCCTGATCTACGAGAAGAAGATCTCGAACCTGCCCGACCTCCTGCCGCTCCTGAACAAGACGATCACCTCGGGCAAGCCGCTCCTGATCATCGCTGAGGAGATCGAGAACGAGGCGCTGGCGACCCTGGTCGTGAACCGCCTGCGCGGGGCGCTGCGGATCTGCGCCGTCAAGGCCCCGGGCTTCGGCGACCGCCGCAAGGCGATGCTCGGCGACATCGCGGTGCTCACCGGCGGCACGTTCATCGCCGAGGACCTCGGGCGCACGCTCGAGTCGGTCGAGCTCTCGGAGCTCGGACGCGCGAAGAAGGTCGTCGTCACCAAGGACGACACGACCATCATCGAGGGCGGCGGCAAGAAGGCCGACATCAACGCCCGGGCCGCCCAGATCAAGAGCCAGCACGACAAGTCCACCAGCGACTACGACCGCGAGAAGCTCATGGAGCGCCTGGCCAAGCTCACCAGCGGCGTCGCCATGATCTCTGTCGGCGGGGCCACCGAGATCGCCATGAAGTCCACCAAGGACCTCGTGGACGATGCTCTGCACGCGACCCGCGCCGCGGCGAAGGAGGGCTACGTGCCCGGCGGCGGCGTCGCGCTGCTCCGCACTCAGGACGCGATCGAGGCCGCCAGCCGCAAGGGCAAGCTGACCGAGGACGAGAAGGTCGGCTTCGACATCGTCAGCCGCGCGGTCGAGAGCTGCTGCAAGCAGATCGCCGAGAACGCGGGCTACGACGGCGACCTTGTCGTCGAGAAGGTCAAGGAAGGCGGCAAGGGCGGCGTCGGCTACGGCTTCAACGCCGCGACGGGCGAGTACACCGACCTCATCAAGGCCGGGATCATCGACCCGGCGCTGGTGGCGAAGACGGCCCTGGTCAACGCCGCGAGCGTGGCGGGGCTGATGCTCACCACCGACGTGCTCGTGACCGAGCTGAAGGAGGACGCGAAGGCGGCCGTCGGCGCGGTGGCCTGATCAACAGAGCCGCGACCGTCAGGGAGCGGACGATTGACCGAAGACTCCCGAGCCCGCGGTTGAAGAATCGCGGGCTCGATTCACAATGCCCACCACCCGCGACTACTACGAAATCCTCAGCGTCGAGCGCACCGCCGACGGCGAGGAGATCAAGCGCGCCTACCGACGCCTCGCCCTCAAGTACCACCCGGACCGCAACCCCAGCGACGCCGAGGCCGAGGCGAAGTTCAAGGAATGCGCCGAGGCGTACGAGGTCCTCTCTGACCCGCAGAAGCGCCAGCGGTACGACCAGTTCGGCCACGAGGGCCTGCGCGGGCACGGCGCCGCGGCTCACGATTTCTCGCGGATGGACGTCACCGACATCTTCTCGATGTTCGAGGACATCTTCGGCGGCATGGGCGGCGGCGGGTTCGGCGGGGCGCGCGGCGGGCGCCGCGGCGTGGCCCGCGGCTTCGACCTCGAGACCGAGATCGAGATCACGCTCGATGACGTCCTGAAGGGGACGGAGCGCGACGTCGAGTTCACCCGCCTCGACGTCTGCGAGAAGTGCACGGGCTCGGGCGCCAAGGAGGGCAGCAAGCCCGTCAAGTGTCCGACCTGCGGCGGGCACGGCAAGGTCCAGCAGTCGGGCCTGGGTGGCATGTTCCGCATGGTCACCGCGTGCCCCGCCTGTCACGGACGCGGCACGATCATCAAGGACTTCTGCGAGGCCTGCCGCGGCAAGGGACGACAGCCCAAGACGCGCAAGCTGAACGTCAAGATCCCGCCGGGGATCTCCGAAGGCCAGGCAGTGCGCGTGCAGGGCGAGGGCGAGCCGCCGCCTCAGGAAGTCTCGCCGGGCGGCCAGGGTGTGCGCGGCGACCTGCACGTGATCGTCCGTATCGAAGAGCACAAACTGTTCCGGCGCGAGGGCGACCACCTGGTCTTTGAGCTCCCCGTGCCGTTCTCGCAGGCGACCCTCGGGGCCGAGATCAAGGTCCCCACCCTCGAGGGACCGAAGCCGACCACGATCGAGCCGGGCACCCAGCACGGAACGGTTCTCCGCCTTCCCGGGCAGGGGCTGCCGAATCTCCGCTCGGGGAAACGCGGCGACCTTGGGGTCGTGGTGAAGATCGAGATTCCCCGTAAGCTGTCCGGGAAGCAGGAAAAGCTCCTGCGGGAGTTTGCGGCGATGGAGAACCAGGACGTGCTCCCCGAGAGCCACGGGTTCTGGAAGAAGTTCAAGGACATGCTGTCGGGCTGAACCGCCCGGGGTGAATCATGCCTCACGATCCCAACGACGAGCCGCGCGAGTGGAACGTGGACGACGCGGCCGACCTCGCG
>CAZCPB010000257.1:0-5885 GCA_964500365.1 uncultured Phycisphaeraceae bacterium | reverse complement strand
GAGCTCCGAGGCGCAGAGGTCGGAGAAGAGGGCGGAGGGGTTGGAGGGGGGGAAGCTCATGGAAAAACGCAAAGCGCAAATCAGGAGCCGGAGTGTACGGGATCTGGGCGGTGTGTCAATAGGATTTTGATAGGCATTCGAGATTGGCTGTAAGCGGTGACGAGACAGGTAGTTGCAGATACCAAAACGACGCGCGCCAAGACCCGAAATGGTCCGTTCGTTTTCAGTCGGATTTGGACGGAAGCAAGGCGATAGGCTCGTGGATGCTTGCGAATGCCCATCACTCCTCTCATCCCGCATATACGCGCTCACTTCGACTCGCTCGCCGACCGCCTGGCGACATTCGACCGGCACGAGTTCCAAGTCGAAGGGTGGTTCAAAGGTGAGTTGATACACCTTCTGAATCGCGATTCGGCCATGCTCGGGATTGCTCGTGTGGACCGTGAGGTGAAAGTGAACGGCGGCAAGGTTGACGTGGCCGCGTTCTTGGCGGATGGGCGGACAGTCTGGATAGAACTGAAGCACTGGCGGATCGGTTTGCAGCGCGGGACAAAGTGGACGTTCACCGGGACGGTCCGGGACCCTTCGGCTTTCGGCCTGGTCAAGGACGTCTCAAAGCTGGCGTCCGCGCGCTGCCGCGGCTCGGGGTTCGCTCTCGTACTGTGCACGGCGAACCCGGGCCGTGAGGACTGGAACCAGGGCCTGATTCACCTGAACGCGAAGTTGGCGCCGAGTCGCGTGGAGGCGATGAGCGACCCGGCGGACTACCCGGCGTCCCATTTTCTGGGCGTTCTTCGGGTGTTGTGATCCGCAACTTTTTCCTGCCCGAGATCAAGCGATCGTCGTGAAGGCGCGTACGCCGAGCCGTCGTGCTCGGCATCGCCGAACGACTGCTCAGTCAAAGTTCGGTGGGGGCAGCCCGTGCGCCTTGTTGTACTCCTCCTGCTCGCGGTCCAACTGGTCGCGCCAGGCGAAGAACACATCGCGGAACCACTCTTCATCGGGGCCGAAGTCTTCGCGGGTCCACGGCTTCCAGTTCAGGTACTCGGGGCCGTAGACCTCTTCACCTTCGGTCTCCTCAGAATCGGAAGCCTCTGGCTCAGACGATTCGGGTTCGGACGCTTCGGGCTCGCGCGGGTCGCTCGCGTCTTCTCGTGCCATGGGCGCCTCTCAGTCTTCGGTATCGGCATCCTCCGCGCCGAACAGTACGCCCTCACCGCCTGATCGGGGGGGCTTGCGCATCGCGGCCGGAACGGCGGGCAGATCGCGTGCGCGGAGCAGCGGCCCGGCGCACACCGCCGCAAGCAGGCGGTCGAGTGTGGGCCGGCGCGCGACCGTGTACTCAAGGATCGAAAGGAGACGGAGCAGTTCGTCGGTGAACTCACTGGTCCACCGTTCGGGCGAGATGTCGTCGAGCGGGCTCGACTTCTTGCCCTTGCGGTCCTTCATGCGGTAGCCCAGCCACGACTTGACGACCTGCAGGCCGGAGACCTCGTAGTTCCAGACCGCGGGCTCGACGGGCGCGATCGCGCCCGTGCCGACGCGGAGGGTCTTCGAGCCTTCGAGGTACTCGAACTCTTCCGGGTAGTCGGCGGGCGTGTCGCTGATCGCCTCCTTCACCCTGGCCTTGCCCGCGGGGATTTGAGGAATCCGCGTCCCCTTGGGCTGGAAGCGCTCTCCGAAGGTATGGAGGTGCAGGAGCGTCGCCCCCGCGGCGGAGACATCGCGGAAGAGCCTGGCGTTCAGCGTGAGCGGGACGCGGAGTTCGCAGTCTTCGAGCTCATCCCAGAAGCGATCGACGAAGCCGCCGTGCGCCAGGAGGCCGTAGCAGTACGCGGCGAAGTCTTCGGGGGTGATCGTGCGCTTGAGCTTCTTGCCCCACAGGGCGAGAAGGCCGGGAAGGATGTTGGGCTCCTTCGCGGCGGCGTCGCGGTAGAGCGGGAACGCATCCTTTGCCCCGAACGAGCCACGAAACATGTGTAGGTCTGGCGGGTGAGCGCACGCGACCATTGCAGGACCGCCCGCGAGCGGGTTGGTGAACAAACTCGTGAGATACAATTGCTTGTTCGAGTGGGCGAACCAAAGCGGTGGACCGGGACGGTCTATCACGCGAGCGTCCGCCAGAATGTATTGCCGATCGAATGAGCGATACGCGTACCGCGCGATCTCACCGCACGCCGCGCCCCGCGCGATCTTGCTGATCGCGGTGAGTCTCTCCACGCCCCCGCGCAAAGGCTTGGGCGTGCCTCCGACTTTCTGTCCCGTCGGCGAGTTCTTGAACAGGCTCGCGCGCTCCGACGGCTCGGCCATCGTGAGTTTCTTCCAGCGGCGCTTCAACACGTCCTCGTCGGCCGCGATGGGCCAGAGTCGGCCGACCTTCATGCCTGACTGTTGCCACGGCATCAAGTCCGCGAGGAGCGGCCAGTTGAAGTAGAGCCCCGTCCCCGCCGGGCGCAGAGGCGCGTGCCAACCCGCTGGACAGGTCTTCCACTTCAGGCTCCTGAGGGACTTGACCTTGGCGAGCGCAGCGTACTTCGCCTCGCGCGTCCCCCGGATCGCGGCGTACTTCACCGTCGCCGGTTTGTTCTTGTCCTTCTTTCCCGTGCGCACCGCGATGCAGATCGCCACCGGCGTCTGGATGTTGAAGACGTTGTCATCCTGGCGCGTGCCCCGCCCCTCGCCCCCGAGGTCGATGATGTACACCTCGTGGCAGAGCCGCCGCAGCATCTCGCGCATGCCCACGAAGGCGTCGCCCCGGATTTAGCTGGCGGCAGTGATGAACGTGGCGATGCCGGCGTTCTCCCCCTTGGCGGCGCGCTTTCCCGTGTCGAGCAAAGGGGGGTGCTCGAAGACTTTCCAGATGGCCCAGCGCCAGAAGTAGACATAGAGGTTGTAGAGATTCTTGAGATCGCCGCCGTGACCGGCTTTCTTGGCCGGTTCGATGAAATCGTCGAGGATGCACTTGCCGCGGGTGTAGTCGATCGCGCCCGCCCGTGAACCGGCGGTCTCTTCCCCCCAGCGGACCCACCCGCCCGTGCGGGCGCGGTTGTCGCGCCCCTTGTCGCCCGAAGTCTCGCCGACCGCCTCGTGACGGTCGTAGGGCGGGTTCCCCAAGCACACGATGACCGCTTTCTTGTCCTTGACCTCCAGCGCGTGCTTGTGCTGATCGGCGATGGGGCGCAGGTACGTCGGGGGCGCAGGCGGTGTCGCGTGGGGCGAGTCGAGGGAGTCGGTGAGATAGACCCCAAGCCCGTCCCTGGGGAGCGAGGCGCCGCGGTCCTTGAGCGCACGCGTCAGCCGCAGTTCGGAGACCGCGTAGGGGCCGGTCATGATCTCAAAGCCGTAGGTGTTCGCGGCGAGCGTGGTCGCCTTGGGCGCGACAGCGCCCTTGCCCTGCGATTCTCGTACGGCGTCCAAGGCGTGGTCGATGACACCAAGGAGATACGTGCCCGTGCCCACGGCGGGATCGAGGGTGATCACGTCCTTGTTCGTGAACCCGCCGGCCTTGCCGAGCGTGGTCCGCAGGAGGTCGTCTACCAGGGCAACCTGGCACTTGACGACTTCGACGGGCGTGTAGTACACGCCGGAGTCCTTGCGCAGTTTCGGGTCGTAGGCCGAAAGGAAGTGCTCGTAGAAATAGAGCCAGGGGTCCTCGGTGTCGCTCTTGGCCGCACCCCCGCGGGCGTGCATCGCGCCCTTCGGGAACGCGTTGATGACGCGCTGGAGCAAGGCCAGCGACGGCTCGATCTCGGCCCGGCTCTTGGTGTCGGTCAGGACCTGCAACGCTCGTGAAAGCAGCGCGTGTCCCGCGTCGAGCTTTGCAGTCGCGCTCCCGAGGTTGGACACGTCGGCCCCTTCCGACCGGGCCAGGAGGAGCCCGAAGGTAACGGTTTGGGCGTAGGCGTCGGCGAAGCGTTCGTCGGACGCGTCCGGAAAAAGGAGCGACCGCCAGTCCTTGGCGAGCGAGACGAGAGGCGAATCCGGGTCGCGCAGCGCATCGGCCACGTCGTCACGGAGCAGGCGGCACAGGGGCGCGAGGAGCGTGGCCTGGTCCTTGGGCTTCTCCGGGACAATCGGCTCCCACGCGAGCAGCCCGATGATGATCGAGCGAAAATGTTCGGCGTCCGCTTCAGAAACGCCCTTGGCGCCGTGCTTGGTGATGTCCTTGCTGAACTCCAGCAGCCTGCCCGCGGACTCCCCATTCTGGTACAGGCACCATTCGTTACCGTCGGTGTACAGGATGTTCGGCTGCGACTTGAAGCGTTCCCATTGGTCCTTGTCGCGGCCCTTGAAGCGCGCCGTGTCCGCGCCCAGACCCGGTGCTTTGAGTTCGACGTACCCGTTGAGGGCCCCGTCCACGACCATCCCGAAGTCCGGGATGCCCAGGCGCTCGCCGAGCCGGGACTCGGCCTTCGCGACAATGTTGCGATGGATGATCTTGCCAATAGATTCGAGCAGCGATGACACGGGCCCGGAAAGCTGTGCCTCGGCTTCGCCGTGCGCGTTGGCGGTAACCTTGGCCTTGACGGTGTCCGCGAACGCTCGAAGAGCTTTCAGCAGTTCAACATCCATGCCCCCGAAGATAGTCGATCAATCGCAACTCCGCGTCGCGTTGGCGTCGATCACTCGCTCCGGCTCTCGACCCACGGCCACGGCAACGGAAAACCCCCGCCGCGCTTGATGCAGGACAGGTGGGCCTGCAGCCAGGGCTGATTCATCCGCTGGTGCTCCGGCGTGGGGTAGTAGGACGCGATGCGGAGCGGCATGAACCCGCCGCGGAAGCCGGCGGGGCGGGAGGAGTCGCGGCAGTAGGCGAGGAGGCCATCAAGGCTCAGGCTGGCTCGACGATCATCATGAGGGCGCTGGGGGGGATCGGCGTGTCGAGCAGAGCGTGCCCCGGCGGGCGAGGGTGCGCCGGGGCCTGTTCAACCGGTGATATGGTTGAGAGATCAACCAGGAGGATCGATCATGGGACAGATTGCTCAGATCATCGTGGCGCCCGCGAGAATCTGCCGCGCCTACGCGGAGCGGCTGCTGGTCGGCGTGACGCCGCAGATGTTCGCGCGCAAGGCGAGCATCAACGGCAAGGTGATCGACGCGAACCACCCGGCGTGGGTGTACGGGCATTTGGCGACGTACCCGGCGAAGATCGCGGCAATGGTCGGGCTGGAGGGTGAGCGGTTCGCGGCGCCGGCGGGGTTCGAGGCGGTGTTCGCGGACAAGACCGAGTGCCGCGACGACCCGGAGGGGACGATCTACCCGGCGATGGAGGTGGTGACGTCGGCGTTTTTCCGGACGCACGATGCGCTGTTCGAGGCGCTGGCGGGCGTGGAGGACGCGAAGCTGGTGGTGCCGACGCTGGACGAGAAGGCGCGCCAGCGGTTCCCGCTGGTGGGCTCGCGGGTGCTGTTCATGTGCAATAACCACCTGATGATGCACTTCGGACAGGTGAGCGCGTGGAGGCGGGGGATGGGGCTGGGGGCGGCGTGAGGAAAGCGCAAAGCGCAAAACGCAAAGCGCAAATAGGAGAAGGCGCGGAATGCAAATCGCAATTCAGGAGGGTGCTGATCGGAGACTGCTTTGCGATTTGATGCGTGTCCGGGCGAGCATCGTCCCGAAGATGCGGCCGAGCTCGATCGATTCCTGCTCGAGGGCGTTGAGCCGGTTTTTCGTGATCCAGCCGCGGCGGCCTGAAAGGCGAATCCAGTACCTTGACTCGCTGAGCTCCTTCACGCACGTGCCGACGCACTTGCAGAAGTCCTTCCGGCTCACGGCTTCGGCGGCCTCGTAGGCGTTGGCGCCGACCGAGGTCCCGCACCCGGTCATTTGAGCCAGGATGCGCTCGCGAACGCTCTGATCGGCGGGGAGGCGGGTCATCGGGCGCC
>CAZCPB010000256.1:0-5901 GCA_964500365.1 uncultured Phycisphaeraceae bacterium | reverse complement strand
CAAGGGTCTCTTCCGCGTGCCGCTCCCGAGCGAAGTACTGGAGACCGCCGTCCAGCCGATCATCGTTAGCCCGGGCGGACAGAACCTCGTGCACGAGGAGTACAACGCCGCTGACGCCGCCGGCGGCCAGGGCGCCGTCATCGAGGCCATCTACCTCGACGACATGTCGCCGGAGTACGGCGAGTTCATCGACACGACGGACATGCAGGACAAGACGCTGGTCAAGTGCCCCACGATGGCGACCCAGGCGTACCGGATCCGCACCAAGCGGGATGACGACCCCGACGTGGGCGCCGACTTCATCACGGACGTGCACGTGTCGTCGGCCGTGCACACGTCGTGGAACGATCTGGACCCGGAGTGGGACGTCGGCCCGCGCATCCGGCGCTACCGGGCCTGGGTGCTCGAAAACTCGTTCGGTACCAACCACTTCGCCCCGAACAAGACGATCCAGTTGGGAACGTGGTTGCACCTGGCGAGCGAGTCGGCCGGCACCGTCAACAAGCCCGGGTACACGGTGTACTCGGGGTCGAACCGGTGGTGCCCGTTCACGTTCACGTCGTACCGCACGTTCGATCCGTTGCCCACGCAGTCGATTGCTCAGGCGCTGGGCGCCCGGTTGTTTTCCGTCTGGAGCGGCGAGGACGACACGGCCGACGACAACGACTTCTACTTCGTGGTGGACTCCGCGCTGGACGGCTACGGGTCTATGCCGTACCCCATGCTGCACAACGACGGCATGACGGAAGTCACGGAAGGGTCGCCGGAACTGCTGACCGTAACGGCCGGTGTCGGCGGACCGGTGATGGATGGGGCGAGCGAATGGTCGCTCCGAGTTGCGGGAATCCTGCCAGAAGGAGATTGGGACCAGTTTGCAGAACGAATCGCTGATGACGACGACTTGCTCACAGACCGCCGGTTTTGGCCCCTCTTCACGCTCTGGGCGAACAACGACAACTACATCGAGTTTCGTGCAGACTGCAAGAACCAGCAGTTCGAGGTGCGAACGGTCAAGGCGGGCACGCACTATCACAGGACCTTTGGCGGCCCCAATCAGCGCTGGCTGCCCAACTCCCAGTTCTACGCGGTCATCAGCTTTGTGAAGACGACGGCCGGGAGTCCGCCGCAGAACACCTACAAGCTCTACTTCGGCGCGAGCCTCGGGGGCGGGCCCGTTGCGCACGACAGCACGAGCAGCCCGCTGACATTCATGGGCCTCTGGACCGACGATCCGTTCTCGCAGTTGCGCTTCCGCGGCGGTCCGGACGCCGAGTCGGAGTTGGCCGAGACCCCCAATGAAGTTGTCACCATGCGCTGGATCGGGGGCGAGTTCCTCACCGGGTCCGGCGCGGCGTTCGACACCGACATGGAGATCCAGCACGCGTTCGAGGAAGAGGACCTGGGCTGGATGCTTGGACCGTGAACGCTTGTTCGGAGAGATTCCAATGTCAAAGGCTAGTCATTCCGTTTCCGCGGTCGCGATGATGATGGCTTGCGTCGCCGTCTCCGCGGTCGCCCAACCTTTCACATTTACCCGAATACTTGACAGCAGCACTGTCATTCCCAACTCGGGTGGAAAGAGATTCCAGGGCGACGCCTTCAGCAACCTGTCACTTTCCCAAGGTCGTCTTGCTTTTGAGGGCTCAGGCCCAGGTATCGCGGGTGTGTATGAATGGCACGCCGGCGCGCTTGTACGAGTTGCCGACACGACTACTCCGACCCCAAACACGGGTAATCCATTCGAAATACTTGGCATGCGGACGACGAACAGCGGCGATCACGTCGCGTTTCTCGGCAACGATGGGAACATCGGCGGCCTGTACCACCGTCGGGAAGGGGTGCTTAGCGCGGTCTTTGACACCCAGACCGCGGCGCCGAACGGCGGAACGTTCTTCGGCGGCGGCCCAGCTTCAATCGAAGGGGACGCAATCGCGTTCTCCAGTCGGCATACCTCCGAATCTGGAACGCTTCCTTCCGTCTACCGCTGGGACAACGGCGTGATAACGACCGTCGCCGACACTAGCACGCCAGTGCCGGGGGGGACGGGGACCTTCAGCGCCAGCGCCGGCGGGCAGTTCAACACCGTGCACCTCGACACCAACGCCGTCTGGTTCCGGGGCATCGACAGCGCGAACAAGAGCGGCATCTACAAGCGCGATGCCGGCGGCCTGGCCGCCGTCCTCGACACGACCTCCGAGGGCCCGGCCGGCGAGGGCACCTTCCTGGGCTTCGGCGACTTCGATGTCGACGGCGACGACCTCCTGTTCACCTCGGCCACCGTGGGCAACCCCGTCTCGGCCCTCTACCGGCGCGTCGAAGGAGAGATGACCCGCCTTCTCAACTACGGCGACCCCGCGCCCGGCGGCGGGACGTTCTACCTGCTCCGCACCCTCACCATGGACGACGGCGTCGCGGTCTTCGGCGCTGTGGACATCGAGATCCGCGGCGGCGTCTACACCGACCTCGGCGGTGAACTCCAGCGCATCCTCGGACCCGGCAGCGTCCTCGACGGCAAGACCGTCAAGACCACCGACTTCGCCCGCGACGGCAGCCAGCTCGCGATCCACGTCACCTTCAACGGCCACAACCCCTCGGAGGGCCTGTACGACGAGGCGATCTACCTCACCATCATCCCCGGCCCCGGCGCGATGCTCCCCTTCGGCGCCGCCGCGGCACTGCTGGCCGCGCGGCGGTCGCGGTGAGTCCTCGGAACGGCTGGCCCCGGCGAGTGTCTTGGCGCACACTTGAGTTCGTGGGACCGCCGCGCCAGTTCGACTTCAGCACCAGCCTCGGGGGCGGGCCGGTGGCGCACGACAGCACCAGCAGCCCGCTTACGTTCACCGGTCTCTGGACCGACGACCCGTTCTCACAGTTGCGCTTCCGCGGCGGGTCGGACGCCGAGTCGGAGCTGGCTGAAACCCCCAACGAAGTGGTCACGATGCGCTGGATCGGCGGCGAGTTCCTCACCGGGTCCGGCGCGGCATTTACCACCGAATCAGACCCCGACATTGAGCATGCGTTCGCGACACTCGACTGGGTTTCCGGGCCGTGATGGTCCTGATACCAAGAGGAGTCAGATCATGAGAGCATCGTGGCACGCGACAATTCCCGCGCTGATCCTGGGGACCAGCCTTGCCGGTGCGCAGCCCTTTGTGCTTACAAAGATTCTTGATAGCAATACACCAGTTCCTGATTCCGGCGGCGGTCTCTTTCGAAGCGACGCCGCTTTCTCAAATCTTTCGTTGTCCGAAGGGCGCCTTGTATTCCGCGGTAAGAGCCAATTCTTTGGCGCGTACGAGTGGAGTCAGCAATCCTTGGTTCGTATTGCCGACACGAGCACGCCTGCACCGAACGCGGGCGGACAGTTTACCGCCTTCGGCCCGGGATTCGGGAATGACGGAGAGCATGCGGTGTTTGTCGGACGCAGTGACGCGGTCGGGGGCCTCTATCACCGCTTGAATGGATCGCTCCAGCGAGTTGTAGACACGAACATGATGGCGCCGAACGGGGGGGAGTACGGCGCGATCGGGATTCCTTCGGTTGAAGGCGCCTCGATCGCGTTCTTTGCAGGTCACGTCGTCGGTCCGAGCGCGGTTCCGGCCGTCTACCGCTGGGATAACGGGGCCGTCACCACCGTCGCCGACACCACCACCCCCGTCCCCGGCGGCAACGGGGCGTTCACGTTCTTCGATTTCAACAACGTCCTGCTCGACAACGGCGCCGTCTGGTTCCGCGGGCGCGATGCCGACAGCAAGTCGGGCTTCTACCGCAAGGATCAGAACGGTCTGCAGGCCGTCATCGACTACAACACCCAAGGTCCGGTCGGCATGGGCAAGTTCGTCGCGCTCGTGGATTTCAACGTGGACGGGGACGACATTATCGTCCGGGGCGCCACCGAGACGGGCGACCCCGTGACCGGCGGGCTCTTCGCTCGCGTCAACGGGGTCTTCACCAAGATCGCTTCCAGCGACGGCGCGGCGCCCGGCGGCGGCACGTTCGCGCAGTTCACCGGCGTTACCATCGCCGACGGCGTTTCGGTCTTCAGCGCTGCCAACACCAACGGGCACGGCGGCATCTACACCAACTTCGGCGGCGACCTCCAGCGCATCCTCGGCCCCGGCGACACGCTCGACGGCAAGACCGTCCGGACCACGGGCTTCGCGCGCGACGGCAACCAACTCGCCATCCGCGTCGAGTTCACCGACCATATTCCCTCGGAGGGCCTGTACGACGAGGCGGTCTACCTCACCACCATCCCCGGCCCCGGCGCGATGCTCCCCTTCGGCGCCGCCGCGGCACTGCTGGCCGCGAGACGGTCGCGCTAACACTCGTCGCGCGCCCCTGGCCCCCTCACCCCTTCCGCCGCCCCGGCAGTGCCGCGTCCACGATCACGATCACGTTCAGCATCCCCGCGATCGTCGCGAAGAGCGTCCCCAGTTCGTTCACCTTGCTCAGGCTCTTGATGCTCGGCGGCCCGCCCGCCGCTTCGGCCTTGCGCGCCCGCAGCACCGGGACCTCGACCACCCGCGTCGAGCCGGTCCGCGTCTCGACCGTCACCGGCACCACCTCGCGGATCTCGTTGGGGTGCGCCGAGCGGGTCAGCGCCCGGCCCATCTCCAGGCCCTGCTCGGTCGTCCGCCACGGGCCGGCCGGGGACCCCTCGAAGACCTGCGACCCGGGGACGCCCTTGAACATCCCCTGGTGCACCCGGTCCACCCCGAAGGCGATGGGGCCGACCAGGGCCTGCCCGAAGAACCAGACCCGGTCCTCGCGGCTGTCGATCACGTCGATCCCGCCGATCAGGATCCCCCCGAAGAACAGGCCCAGGACCCCCGTCGCCACAAGCCCCGCGCGCTTCCTCTCCCCCAGCACCCAGTGCCCGGCGCCCGGGAAGACCGCCGCGGCAACGCCGGCCAGAAGGTTGAAACCGCCGGACGGGCCGGGAGTATCGGGGGGTGATGACATGGGTTTCAGCCGGGGGCGTGGAGGGTCGGGGACGTTGGGGTCTTGACGCCGGGCGCGCCGGGTTGACACGGGCGTGACGGACTGTACTGTACCGCCAATTCGCCGGGGACGGGCGGCGTCCGCGGCACGGAGAAGAGGCGCGTCGGCGCGGTGGGCGCTCGTCGCGCATCGGCGCCCGCGGCGCGGGCGGTGGGTGGACTGGCCCCGGGGCGCGTTCGCGCCCGCCGGGACCTCTAGGACGGGAAGGCTCACCATGGATTACGACTTCGAGATGACGGGCACGGCGCGGGGCGCGACGCTGGACGAAGGGGTGGGCGAAGAGACCGAAGCGCCGGACGAGGGGGGGGCCGAGCGCCCCTGGGTCGTCCCCGACGTTGTCGCCTATGAGGAAGATGACGACGATGACGAGCTTGGCGACGACGCCTTCGCCGACGGCGACGACGCCGAGGCCGAGGACGACGAGGACTTCCTCGAGGACGAGGAGGAGGAGGTCGAGGGCGACGCCGAATTTGACGATGACGAGGACGACGACGACGACTTCTGATCCCGGCCTGGCGCGCTGACGCCGCGCCCGGGGTCGACGCCCCGGAGCCGCCCATGAGCAGCGCGCGCCCTGCCCGCACCAAGCCCCGTGCCCCGCGCCCCGACCCCGGCGCCGAGACGGCGCCCGACCCGGCCCCCGGCCCCGCCGGCGCCGGCTCGGTGATGGACCGGCGCCTGGGCCTCGACCGCCGCCAGCTGAGCTTCGAGGGCACGGGCCTCGAGCGCCGCCGCTCCGCCGGCCGCCGCCTGAGCGACTTCACGCGCTCGGCCGAGGAGGGGCAGATGACCCGGGAGCAGTTCCTGTTCCTCGTCGCGATCGACGCGTTCAAGAAGTCCAACGAGCGGCAGTTCCCCACCTGGACCGACGTGCTCGAGGTCATCCGCCTGCTCGGC
>CAZCPB010000255.1:0-5912 GCA_964500365.1 uncultured Phycisphaeraceae bacterium | reverse complement strand
GAGAAGGACAAGTCGCGCCGCTACAGCGCGGCCAGCGCCCTGGGCGCGGACCTGCGCCGCTACCTCAACCACGAGCCCATCGCGGCAAGGCCCGCGAGCACCTGGTATCAGCTCGCCCGGTTCTCGCGCCGCAACCGCGGCCTGGTCGGCGGCGTTGCCGCGGCGTTCGTGTTCCTGAGCGCGGGACTTGGCTTTGCGCTGGTCAGCCGCGCCGAGGCGGTGGCGGCCCGCAACAGCGAGCGCGAGGCTCGCGAGTCCGAGAGTGAGCAACGCAAAGAAGCCCAGTCCCAGCGCGACGCGGCGATCGCCGCGAAAAACGCCGAGGAACAGCAGCGCAAGACCGCCGAGGCCATCGCCAAGTTCCAGACCGACATGCTTGCGACGGCGGACCCGGACAAGCTGCTGGGGGACAAGGTGACGGTGCTGCAGGCCATGCAGGCCGCGGTGAAGGTGCTCGACGAGGGTTCGCTGAAGGACCAGCCGCTGGTGGAAGCCGGTGTGCGGAACACCATCGGGAAAACGCTGCTGGCACTATCACGGTACGACGAGGCCGACCCGAACTTCAGGGTGTCGCTCGAGCTCCGTCGCACGGCCCATCCGCGCGGGCATTCCGACATCGCCACGGGCCTGAACAACCTCGCCGAACTGCGGCGTGCCCAGGGCAGACTCGCCGAGGCCGAGCCGCTCTTGCGCGAAGCCCTCGAGATCGACCGCGAGGGCCTGCCCGCTGGACATCCGAACATCGCGAACAGTCTGAATAACCTCGCGATGCTCCTGCAAACCCAGAACAGACTCAATGAGGCGGAGCCGCTCTTTCGGGAGGCGATTGAATTATGGCGAGCGGCATTCCCTCGCGGCGACCCGGTTATTGCCAACGGCCTGGCCAATCTCGCGGAAACCTGTCGTCTTCAGAACAGACTTGCCGAGGCAGAGTCGCTCAACCGGGAAGCGATGAGGATCTATCGAGCGACCCTTCCTTCGCGGCATCCGCTTATCGCCCACTGTCTGAACAACCTTGGGGTGCTCCTTCTTGACAGGAATGATCTCGCCGCGGCCGAGCCGCTGTTCCGTGAAGCGCTGGAGATCAACCGCGCGGCTCTTCCGGACGGTCACCCGACGATCGCGTTAGCCCTGAACAGTCTGGGGTTGCTTCTCCAAACTCAGAACCGGCTGACCGAGGCCGAACCTCTCTATCGTGAAGCCATTGAAATCCGCCGCGCGGCGCCCCCGGCGGGGCACCCGGACATCGCGTACAGCCTGAGCTACCTTGGGTCCGTTCTGCAAGCGCAGAACAAACTCGACGAGGCCGAGCCGCTCTTCCGCGAGGCGCTTGAAGTCTGGCACGGAAGCCTTCCGGCCGGGCATCCGAACATAGCCACCTGTCAGATCAAGTTGGGATCGCTCTTGCAGGCTCAAGAGAGGCTCGACGAGGCCGAGCCGTATTTTCGCAACGCGCTGGAAATCTATCGAGTCGCGCTTCCCCCGGGGCATCCGCATATCGCCGCCGGCTTGAGCAACCTGGGCTTGCTCCTGCGGGCCCAGAGCAAACTCGACGAGGCCGAACCGCTCTTGCGGGAAGCTCTGGAAATCCTCCGGGCGGCCCTTCCGGCCGGGCACCCCAACACGCTCAACCTGATCTACCGCCTCGCTGACGTGCTCATCAAGACTGGCCGAACAGTGGACGCGGCGCCGCTGGTCGAGGAGTGCGTCGAGGGAAGCACGAAGACGTTCGGCGCCACGCACCAGAACACACGGCATGCGCTCGCTTTGGCCGTGACGCTTTACGATGTCTGGGACAAGGCCGAGCCCGGCAAAGGCTACGACGCCAACGCCGCCGAGTGGAAAGCCAAACTCGACGCGGTAACGCCGTCGCCCGAGCCCGCCGCGCAGGAGCCCAAGTAGGCGGGTGGCACGCGGTGGCACCCGCGCCGTTCCCATCTCCGCTTCACACAGCCACCCTCGCCCCGCGCTCGATCTCACGAGGCACCTGCTTCCCCACCAACTCCCCCGCCTCCATCGCCGTCAGCGGGCTGATCTCCAGCACGCACTCGGCCTTTCCACCAACCCCCCGCGGCACCTTCACCCCCGCCGCCTCCAGCCACCGCGCCGCGCGCTCCGTCTGCAGCTCGCGTGAGCTCTCCACGCTGTCCACCCCCGTCGCGTTCTTGATCGGCGCGAACTCCTCCACCCGGTCGGTCTCCAGCACCACCGAGGCGCGGCAGCGGGCCAGCGCATCGAACACGAACTTCTCCAGCTTCACCCCGTTGTTGGCCTTCGGCTCGATCATCTCCCCCGTCTCGAGATCCACGCACGGCACCTTCTTCTCCGCGCGATGGAAGGGCAGTTCGAACTCCGCGCTGGTCGCTAGCTTCTCGATGAACGCCACGCCGATCACGTGGATCGCTATTGACCCCGCGATGAACTTGAGCGAGCCGTCCGCGTTGCGGGCCCGCGTCAGGTCGGCGGGAAGGTCGGAGTATTCCACCACTTCGGTCTTCCCATTCACGCGGCAGAAGACCCCGACCTTTTCCTCCGGCGCCACCTTCGGCACCATCTTGCTCGACATCTCCCCCGACGAGTCGGGCGCGGTCGCGTGCAATCCGATGAACACAGGGTCGATCACCCGCACCGTCGGGTTGTCCACCTGGAAATAGCTCAGGTGCTCGACGCCCCGCTTCTTCATGTCGGCCAGCGCGCCCGAGACGTGCAGGGCCTTGATGGAGCCGCCGTGCCCGTCGGGGTTGGTCGCGATCTCGTGGGGCGAGGCCATGAGCATGCGCCCGGTCGCCATGTCGAACGATGGCATCACGCCCTGCGGAAAGAACTTGACATCGCCCTCGGGCAGCCCGAAGTACGCGTGCTCCTTGAAGAACGACACCGTCGCCTCGTGGTTCAGCGGGCTCGTCATGATGTACCACGGCACCGCGGCGTGGTACTTGCGGCGCGTCGCCAGAATCCCCTCGGCAAAGATCTGAAAGAGCGGCTTGCCCGTCACCGCGCCGCCGGGGAAGCACCCCTTGGGGCCGTCAAAGCCCAGCCGGCTCCCCTGCCCGCCCGCCACCACGAACGCCGCGACTTTCCTCGCCCGAATGAGTTCTTCGCCCGCTCGCTTCATGGCCCCTCGATCCCACCTTCGCACCGGCGAAGACGCGTCGTACGGGTAATACGGCGCGGGCTCTATGTCCGGGGGCAGCGAAAACGCCGGCTTGTTCCTGACATACGTCTCAACCAGCCGCGGCAGGGATTCCAGGTCGATCGACGCGATCTGGTCCAGCAGCGACTTCTGCTGGGCGGGCGTCAGGATGTCGTAGAAGCGAAGGACGTGGTCCTGCCCCACGGCCCGGAGCGCTTGGCGGGTTTCGGCGAGCGTCGGCACTCATCACCTCCGTCCCGGATCGTAACGACCGCGAAACGGGGTGTCGGCGGGCGAAAGTGGCCAAGATGAACCCCTCGGAGAGTGGGGGTACCCGCATCGGGTACAGTCGGGCATGGCTGACCCCCGGTCGGACCTCTTCCTTCGCCCCCCGCGCGTGCCCCTGATCGCGCCCTCGATCCTCTCTGCGGACTTTGCCCGCCTCGGGGACGAGTGCCGCGGCGTGATGCGCGGCGGGGCCGACCTCCTACACCTCGACGTGATGGACGGCCACTTCGTGCCGAACCTCACGATGGGGCCGGATCTCTGCCGCGGCGTTTCGAGAGCGCTCCCGGAAGCGTTCCTCGATGTGCACCTGATGGTCACGGACCCCGGGCAGTACGTGGAGAGCTTCGCCCGGGCGGGGGCCCATCACCTGACGTTTCATGTGGAAGCCGTGAAGGAGTCAGCCGCGGCTGAGATTTACGGCGAAATTCACCGCCTCGGGATGACCGCCGGCATCGCGATCAACCCGCCCACGCCGGTCGAGCGGGCCTTGCCGTACCTGGCGGGCGCCGACCTGGTGCTGGTCATGTCCGTCAACCCCGGCTTTTCCGGGCAGGCGTTCATCGACGAGACGCTGGACAAGACCAGAGCGCTCAAGTCGAGGCTGCGGCCCGATCAGCGGCTGGAGATGGACGGGGGGATCAGCGGCCGCAACGCCCGGGCGGTGCGGCAGGCCGGGTGCGATGTGATCGTGGCGGCATCGGCGGTCTTCGGGGTCGAGCCGTCGGCGCGATCGGGCGTGATTGCCGACCTCCGCGGCGGCTGAGATTCGAACCGTTCTGGAGCCTATCGGACGGGTTTTTACATTGTTTGCACAATGTTTGGTATCAAGTTCTCGGCGGTTGCTCGCCGAAGTGCTCTTGCTAGACTTTTCCCGTTCGAGATCGCCGCGGTCTTGAGCGGAAGCCCGGGTGTCGGGCCGAAGTCGAGACCGATGGAGCCGCCGGCGGAGGCCGGCACGCCACGTATGGCACGTTCGACACATGCCGCGGTCTGGCTGGTTCGGGCCGGACCCACCGTGTGGGATGAGGAAGGCCGCCTGTGCGGGAGCACCGACCTTCCCCTCAGTGATCGGGGTGTTCAGCAAGCGCACGAGCGGGCTCGACTGCTCCGGGGGCAGGCCCTGTCGATGGTCCTGTGCGGGCCCGACGAGGCTTCGCAGGCGACCGCAAAGATCGTGGTTGAGGCCTGTGGGAGCAAGGTCAAGGTGCTGGAGGGCCTTCGCGAGACGGGCTTTGGCCTGTGGGAAGGCGTCCTGGAATCGCAAATCGAGGATCGGTGTACCACGACCTTCCGTACATGGAAGGAAGACCCGGCCGCCGTGATCATCCCCGGGGGTGAGCCCCTGGCTGACGCGCAGGAGCGGCTGATCGAGGTGTTCCGCAAGCTTGTACCCAAGCACGCGGACAAGCCGGGGACGTTGGCGGTCGTGCTGAGGCCGGTGACCTATGGCCTGGTGCGCGGCTGGATCCAGGATCGGCCCACGTCGGAACTGTGGACGCTCGCCACCGAAGGACTCGGGGTGGAGCGGCTGAACGTTGACTGCTCGCGCCTGCGCGAGCGTCTCGGGTTGTTGAAGGCTTCCGCGGCCCGTTGAACGGGCGGGTCGGGGATGGCCTTCACCCCGCCTGCCGCCAGTTCTCGGACCGCCGGGGCGCTCGTTCGGGGTGCTTATCGGGGCCTTGGGCCCCGCGACTTCCCGTGTTCGAGCGCCGAAGACGGAGAGGAACTCCATGGCCCAGCTCACGACGACGCGGACGTGGCAGGAAGTGCGCCCGGCACGGCGCGCGACCATCCCCGAGGGGCTGTGGCTGCGGTGCCCGAGCTGCGGCAAGATGGTCTACCGCAAGAACCTCGAGGCCAACCTCCACGCCTGCCCCGAGTGCGGGCACCACTTCCGGATCGGCGCTGCCGAACGCGTCCGCCAGCTCGCCGACCCCGGGTCGTTCCAGCCCCTCTTCACCGCGCTGGCGCCGACCGACCCGCTGCACTTCCGCGATCTCAAGACCTACCGCGACCGGCTGCAGGCCGAACAGGCCCGCACCGGCTCGGTGGACGCGATCAAGGCCGGCCGGCTCTTCATCAAGGGCCGCGAGGCGGTCCTCTGCGTCCTCGACCTCACGTTCATGATGGGCTCGATGGGCAGCGTGGTGGGGGAGACCATCACGCGGGCGATCGAGCACGCCACCGAGCACGACCTGCCCCTGGTGATCGTCTCGGGCTCGGGCGGGGCGCGCATGCAGGAGTCGGGCCTGTCGCTGATGCAGATGGCCAAGACGTCCGCGGCCCTTGCACGCTTCGACGATGCCGGCGGCCTCTTCATCAGCGTCCTGACCGACCCGACGACCGGCGGCGTCACCGCCAGCTTCGCCATGCTCGGCGACGTCAACATCGCCGAGCCCAAGGCCCTGATTGGTTTCGCCGGACCACGCGTCATCGCCAACACCGTGCGCCAGGAACTGCCCCCGGGCTTCCAGCGCTCCGAGCACCTGCT
>CAZCPB010000254.1:0-5931 GCA_964500365.1 uncultured Phycisphaeraceae bacterium | reverse complement strand
CCGGCGCAATTCTTCGTGCATCGCCACATCCGCGGCAAGTACGTCTGCGCCAACCTTCGACGGCAACGGCTCGGCCGACCTCGCCACCGCCAACTCGGGCAGCAACTCCTTCTCGATGCGCAACAACACCAGCGGCGCGAACATCTCCTTCGGCCCCGGCAGCACCTCGCCCACCGGCGACGAGCCCCTGACCATCGACCCCTGGGACCCCGACAACCCCAAGTCCGCCGCCAGCATCGTCGTCGGCAACTCCGGCGCGGGCTCGGTCACGTTCTTCTCGAACAGCGGCTCCGGGACGTTCACGCCGTCGGCCAGCTACGGCGTGGGTGCGGGCGTCTCCACCGCGCGGACCGAGGACGTGAACAACGACGGCCTCGAGGACATCGTCACCGTGAACACGCTCGACGGGACCGTCTCGGTGCTCCTCTGCTCGGGCGGCCAGGACTTCTTCGACGCGGTGAACGTCCCCGTCGGGGGCTCGCCGTCGTCGCTCGTCCTGGCCGACGTGGACAACGACGGCGACCTCGACGCCGCCGTCACCGCCGAGGACGATTTCGCCCAGCGCGTCGTGCAGCTGATCCAGAACGCGATCCAGCCCGGCGACTACACGGTCGCGTTCGTCGAGCCGATCGAGCTCTCGACCGCCAAGCCCCCGGCGCTGCTCACCCACGGCGACGTGAACCAGGACGGCTTCGACGACATCATCGCCCTCAGCGACGACGGCACCGAGGCGGCCGACAACATCACCGTCCGCCTCAACCTCTTCCGGACCTGCATCGCGGACTTCAACCGCGACACCTTCGTCTCGGGCGACGACTTCGACGCCTACGTCGCGCTCTTCGAGGAGGGCTCGCCCCTCGCCGACACCAACCACGACGGCTTCGTCACCGGCGACGACTTCGACGTGTTCGTCCAGCACTTTGTCGAAGGGTGCTGACGGTTCGTGCTCCCCGGCGACGCGCCCTTTCCCTCATACCCCCCGCCGCGCCGACCTCACCGCCGGCCGAGATGCTCCACGAAGTACTCGAGCCGCCGGCGCGACCCGTACGGCGTCTCCGCCGCGCCGTGCCCCGCCCCGGGGATCACCAGCATGTCGAAGTCCTTGTCGGCGCGGACGAGCGCACCCACGAGCTGCATCGTCGACGCCGGGTCAACGTTCTCGTCCATCTCCCCCACGATGAGCAGCAGCCGCCCCTCGAGCCGCGCGGCATGCTCCACGTTGCTGCTGGCCGCGTACTCGGGCCCCACCGGCCACCCCATCCACGCCTCGTTCCACCAGATCTTGTCCATGCGGTTGTCGTGGCAGCCGCAGTCGGCCACCGCGACCTTGTAGAAGTCGTGGTGGTCGATCAACGCGCGCACCGCGTTCTGCCCGCCCGCCGAGCCGCCGTAGATCCCCACGCCCCGCCCGCCGTTCTCGAGGTCCATCGCCGGGAACTCCGCCGCCGCAGCCCTGATCCACGCAACCCGGTCCGCGAACCCCGCGTCCGCCAGGTTCTTCCAGCACACATCGTGGAACGCCTTGCTCCGCCAGTTGGTGCCCATCCCGTCGATCATCACGACGATGAACCCGCGGTCCGCGAGCCCTTGCGGGCCGTGACGCTCCTGGAACGCCTTCGGCACGTGCGCCCCGTGCGGGCCCGCGTAGATCGACTCGATCACCGGGTACTTCGCGCCGGCATCAAAGCCCCGCGGCCAGAGAATCATGCCGTAGATGTCCGTCTCCCCGTCCCGCCCCTTGGCGACGAACCGCGTCGGCATCGGCGGACCGCCCTCCCCCACCACCTCGGCGCGGCAGAGTTCCCCGACCAGCGAACCGTCCCCCGCCCGCCTGATCTCCGTGACCGGCGGGAGGTCCACGCGCGAGTACCGATCGACGAGGTACCGGCCGTCGGGCGAAGGCGTGACGCTGTGCGTCCCGTCGCCGGGCGTCAGCACCGTGAGCCCCGACCCGTCGAAGTTCACCCGCGCGTGGTGCACGTGGTACGGGTCCTGGCCCGGCACGATCCCGCACGCCCGGAACCACACCTCCCGCGCCCCCTCATCCACGCGGTCCACGCCGCGCACCACCCATTCGCCGGACGTCACTCGGTTCTTCAGGGCGCCCGTGCGCCCGTCGAAGAGGTACAGGTGGTTCCACCCGTCGCGCTCGGACGCCCAGATAATCTCGCCGGTGCCGGCGACATCGTGCCTGAAGAACTTCTGCGAGTAGTCGATGAACGTCGGCGAGGACTCGTCGATCACCGCGCGGGCCTCGCCGCTCGCCGCGTCCACCGAGATCACCCGCACCGCCTGGTGCCCGCGCTGGTTGTAGACAAACGTGAAGCGCGACGAATCGTCCTCCCAGCGCACTCCGTCCATGCTCCACGGGTTCGCGAAGAGTTCGTCGGAGACCGGCACCTGCTCCCCCGATGCGCCATCGAACAGCCGCGGCCAGCGCTGCGCGATCCGGTCGCCGGGCTTGAGATACTCGTACGACTTCAGGCGCGGCTGCACCTGGTCACGCGGCGAAGACTCCACGTAGAACACCTTCCGCTCCTGCGCCGGCGTTGCCCGGAAGACGACGAACTTCGCGCCGTCCGGCGACCAGTACACGGGGCCGGCGTAGGCGCTCTCGGCGGTGCCGTCGGTCGTCAGCGAACGCGTCGCGCCCCCCGAGGTCGCGCGCAGGACCACGTTCGCGCCGTCGAACTCGACGCGCGACGATCCGTCCGGCGACGCCGCCCCCTCTCGTCGCGCGCCGGGCCGCCCGCGCTCGCCGTCGTCATCTTCATCGGCCTCCCCGCGCGCACCCGCGCCGGGCTTCCCGTCGATCACCACGACCGACGGATCGCGCCGCGCGCGGGCGCTGCCGAGGCTCTTCCCTTCGGCGTCCTCGAATCTCCACGCGTGCCCCGCGTACGTGTGCTGGCGGTGGCGGCCGCCGGGCTCGAGCGCCGCGTACCGCCGCTCGCTGCCCGACGCGTCGACCCAGATCATCGACACCGGGCCGCCGGTCGCGTTGACGGCGAGAAGCCCCGTGGACCCGCCGCCGTTGCGGCTCCGCAGCGGGCGCGTGCCCAGCGGCAGGCGGAGCTCTCCCAGGTCCTCCGCCGATGCCGCGCTCAGCGCGTACGACTCGAGATCACACGCCACGATCTCTGCCCGCCCCGCCAGGAGCATGACCATCGTGCCGCCCTTGAGGGTCAGCGCCTCGATCGGGAGCGCCCCAGCGCGCACCTCGCCGCCGATCCGCTCGGCCAGCGCCGCGGCGAGGCGCGCCTCATCGAAGAGCGGCGTCCGCTCGCCCGACTTCAAATCCATCTTTATGTAGCGTGCCCCGCCGCCCCGCTGCTCGTGCCGGTACCAGCACGACTCGTCGTCGAGCCACTCGACTCGGACGCGGTCGTTGATCACCCGCGCCGGGTCCTGAAAGCCCCGGGCGCTCGACGCCAGCACGCACACGCCCGACAGCACCGCGGCGGCCGAGGAAAGAATCGAGTTCATGCGGCATGCTATCCGCGATGCCGCGCTCGCCCGCGCCGCTCGAGAACCGTGAAACGCCGCGCGGACGCGCCGAAGAGCCACCTCAGGGATTTGAACCCTGGACCTATGCTTTACGAAAGCATCGCTCTACCGCTGAGCTAAGGTGGCGCAGACGCCCGCGGCAACTGCCCGGCGCCGGAACAGGAAGTATCGCCGCCCCGGGGCCGATGTCCACCCCAGCCATCTGCCCGGGTTTTTCGACCTATTCCGAAGCGCTTCTTGCTGCATGTCCCGCTCTCCTGCTCTCCTGTTCTCCTGTACTCCCCTTCACCTCCCCGCCTCCCCGCCCCCTACTCCCCCTCTCCCCACCCACGCCTCCTCGCCGTCCGCGGCGGGTACACCTCCGCTCCCTCCAGCGTCCGCACGTCCATCCGCGCGCCCCCCACGCGGATCCGGTCGAGCTGGCTCCGCCCGATCCGCACCCGCAGCGTCACCTCCGTCGTGTCGTACTCGCGCTCGAGCACCTCGCCAAGGTTCTCGATCAGGTGCACCGTCTTGGACTCGCGCATCGGTACCGTGATCCGCAGCTCCTCCACCCGCCCCTTGGCCAGTTCGCGGATCCGCGCGATCAGCTCGTCCTGCCCCCGCCGCGGCACCATCTTCCCGTCGGCCCCCTTCTGCGGCGGCAGCGCGCAGATGGGGATCGCCCCGGGCAGCTTGCGCTGCCACACGAGCAGCGCGGCGTTGTCCCGCAGGCGATCGGCCTTGTTCAGCAGCACGATCCGCTCGGGCGTGTCCGCGCCGGCCGACCCCCGCTCGGACTTGGCGATCTGCTTCTGAAGATCGTCCAGCGTCGAGATCACGGTCTGGTAGTGCATCTCCGCCGCCGCGTCCGACACGTCGATCACGATGAGCTGCACGTCCGCGTGCGTCGCCTCTTCGAGCGTCGCGCGGAACGCCGCGATCAGGTTGTGCGGCAGGTCGCGCACGAACCCCACGGTGTCCGAGAGCATGACGTTCATGCCCCCGCCCAGGTCCCACTGACGCGTGCGCGAGATCAACGTCGCGAACAGGCGGTTGTCCGCGTACGCGCCCCCCGCCGTCAGCGAGTTGAAGAGCGTGCTCTTGCCCGCGTTGGTGTAGCCGACGATGCCGACGGTGAAGTGCTCGGCCTTGCGGGCCCGCACCTCGCGGGCCTTGCGCTCCTGCACCTCGGCCAGCTCGCGCTGGAGCGCCACCTTGCGCGCCGCCACCAGCCGCCGGTCGATCTCGAGCTGCTGCTCGCCGGGGCCGCGCGTCCCCACGCCCGCGATGCCGCCCGAGCCGACGATGCGCTCGAGGTGCGACCACATCGCCCGCAGCCGCGGGTACGTGTACTCGAGCTGCGCGAGCTCGACCTGCAGCTGGCTCTCCGCCGAGTTCGCCCTCGCGGCAAAGATGTCCAGGATCAATTCCGACCGGTCGATCACCTTCCGCTCGACCACCTTCTCGATCGCCGCGATCTGCTTGGGCGAAAGGTCATGGTCGAAGATTACGGTGCTGGCCTCGAGCGCCACGCACAACTGCTTGAGCTCCTCGATCTTCCCGACGCCCATGTACGTGCCGGCGATCGGCCTCTTGGCGTTCTGCGTCAACTCCCCCACCACCACCGCGCCGGCCTGCTCGGACAGCGCGCGCAATTCGCCGAACGGGTCGGCGTGGTCGTATACGGAGTTCGGCAGGCGGACCGCCGCGAGCACCGCTCGCTCGGACCGCACCTGGATTCCTTCGCGTTCCTGGGGGACTGGCATAAGGGCTGTGTTCCTTCAAGCGGGCACGGCCGAAGCCATGCCGCGGCGTACCGAAAACGATCACTCAATTGAAAGGGGCATGACGGCCGCGCCTTCGCGAACGCGACTGGGCCGAGGCTCGGGCTCGATGGCTCAGAGCAGGATCATGGGGAGAAATACTAGCCACGAAAGCACCGCCACACCGGCGGCCGGGGCGTGTCGCCAGTGTGCGACTCTGATCTCGGCCCGCGCTGCGGGCCGAATGCGGGTAGCCCCGGGCGCCGCGAGGTCCGCGAGCAAGCCCGGGGAACAGCGGCGAGCGGGTAAGGAACCCGCGCGGCGGGTGGCAGCCGTTTCCGGCCAGTTTGGTCTACGGCAACGCGGTCACAAGCCCTGGTCGGCATGCCGCGCACGCCTTCAGGGGGCGGGGCCGTCGCGCGGGTGGTGATGGTGTGCGCCGTTGCGCTGAGATGGCGGGGTGGGGGACGCGGGTGCGGCGGCGCGATGGGGCGTGTGGGCGGGCGGCTCGGGAGCGGGGGTTTCGCGGGCGAAGGCGGACGAAAGGGGGCGCGCGCTGCTGCTTGGAGTGTGGAAAGCGGGTTGGTCGGCGGTGGGCGCGGGGATTGGCGCGACGGGAGAATCGGACGCGGACCCCGCGCTGACGCTTGGGGCTCGTGGGGAGGGCTGATCTGCGGTG
>CAZCPB010000253.1:0-5942 GCA_964500365.1 uncultured Phycisphaeraceae bacterium | reverse complement strand
GGCCTTCTTGGCCTCGCGGAGCAGGTGCGCGGTCCGACGCCGCACCACCTCGACGCGGTGCGCGATGTAGCAGTCGATCAGCTCGCGCAGGCCGAGCGTCCGCGGCTGGCGGTTCACCAGCGCGATGTTGATGATCGAGAACGTCTCCTGCAGCGGGGTGAACTGGTAAAGCTGCTTCTCGATCACCGCGGGGTCCGCGCCCTTCTTCAGCTCGATGACGATCCGCGTCTGCGCCTCGCGCCCCGACTCGTTGCGGACGTCCGACACGTCCGGGATCTTCTCGTCCTTCACCGCCTCGACGATCTTCTCGACCAGCGCCGTCTGCCCCACCATGTACGGGATCGCGTCGATCACGATCTGCTGGCGGTCCTTTGAGCCCGGCACCTCTTCCACGCGGCAGAGGCCCCGCAGCGTCACCCGCCCGCGCCCGGTCGCGTACGCCTCGACGATCCCCTGCCGGCCGTGCATCACGCCGCCGGTCGGGAAGTCCGGGCCCTTGATGCCGTGGCGCGCCACCTTGCCCGCGCTGTCCACCACGTCGGCCATCAGCTCCTGCACCGTGACCTGCGGGTTCTCGATCACGCGGATGATCGAGTCGAAGACCTCGGTCGGGTTGTGCGGCGGGAGGCTCGTTGCCATGCCCACCGCGATCCCGATGCCGCCGTTCACGAGCAGGTTGGGGAACTTCCCGGGAAGGACCGTCGGCTCCTCGAGCCGGTCGTCGTAGTTGGGCTGGAAATCGACCGTGTCGAGGGTGAGGTCGGCCAGCATGTCCACCGCGGCGTGGGTCATGCGGGCCTCGGTGTACCTCATGGCCGCGGGCGGGTCGCCGTCGATCGACCCGAAGTTGCCCTGCGGGTCGATCAGCGGCACGCGCATGCGCCACTTCTGGGCCAGTCCGACCAGCGTCGGGTAGATCACGCCTTCGCCGTGCGGGTGGTAGTCGCCCGAGGTGTTGCCCGCGATCTTGGCGCACTTGAGGTGCTTGCGCCCCGGGAAGAGCCGCAGGTCGTTCATGGCGACGAGGATGCGCCGCTGCGAAGGCTTGAGCCCGTCACGGACGTCGGGCAGCGCCCGGTCCATGATGGTGGACATCGCGTAAGTGAGGTAGGAGTCCTGCAGCTCGCGCCGGATGTCGAGTTCGACGATCTGGCCCGCGTTGGAAGGCACCGCGCCGGGTGCCGCGGAGCCGTCGTCGGGGGTCAGGTTCGGGGTGTCGGGCATTGGGTTTCCGAGGTGGGAATCGGGCCGGAAATCGGCCCCTGATTCTGTCGGAAATCCTAGGTTCGCACGGGTACTTTTTCACCCTTTTGAAGGGGGAATCGGAGCCTGTTTTTCAGGCGTTTTGAGATGATTCCTGGCCCGACCGCAGGATCGGGATTCACCGGCTCTCAAGCACCCGCTCGACCACCGGCGCCAGGCTCCGCGCGACCGCCTCGTGCCCGCTCGGCGTGGGGTGAATGTCCGCCCCCGGGAACCGCATCGCCCGCCGCTCCGGGGCGCTGTACTTCCACAGGTCGGGCAGCATGTCGTGCAGCACGAACGCCCCCTTCGGCCCCCGCGACGCCCGGATCTCCGCATCGAGTTCCCGGTACCTCGCGCGGCAGTTCTCGCTGCTGGCCGTCTCCTCCACGTACTGAAGCACCGGCCAGGGCATCAGGATCACGGGCAGGTCCACCTCGCCGACCCACTTCTTGATCACCGCGCGCATCAGCCCCCAGTCGGGCGATGCCGCGTCGTCGTACTCCGGAAGCGGCTGGTACCCCGTGACCTTCTGGGCGATGTCACGCAGCCCGAGCTTGTTGACCAGCACGCGCAGGCCCGCGAAGCGGCCGGTCTTGGCCACGCCGTCCTCGCCGGCCTCCAGCTCTTCCTTCGTGAGCGGCTCGCGCGCGACCGGCACGCCCCGCAGCTCGACCCCGTCCCCGGCCGGCTCGAAGTACGGCTTGGCGTAGATCTTCTCCTCGCCCTTGTCATCGATGTACGGCCGGAACTTCGAGTTCACCCGCCGGATGTTCTCGACGCACACCGTCATCACGACCGCGTCGGCCTCGATCCCGCGCGCGAACTCCCGCCACACCAGGTACTGCTGGTCCGTCCCCGTCCCCGAGAGCCCGAAGTTGAACACCTCGAGGTCCGGCACCAGCGTTTCGAGCACGTCGGTGTAGCGCTTGGGATTCGAGACCCCGTCGCCGGCCGTGAACGAATCGCCGAACACCAGGACCCGGCGCGTCCCCGGCGCCTTGGCGGGTGTGAACTCGCGCTCGCACCGGAACCCCGTCGAGTTGGTCCGCACGAGGTACCCGCCCGACTCGTGCTCGACCCGAACCTTGAGCCCCGGGATGAACCGGTACGCGATGGTGGGGTGGTATTCGAAGAGCTGGCGCATGGGGCGGGGAGTGTAGGAAGAGCCGGTCCGAGCCCGGCCGGCCGCGTTCATATCGGCTCCTGATTGCCCCAACCGCGGATCGCGCGCCGACGGTCATGTCCGATCGTGCACACCGATATCGACAAGACCCGGCAGCAACGATCGGGAGCAGGCCACTCCAGAGCGCATCGCTCGCGCCCTGCACAGCCCGCCCGAGCGCCCCCGCCCGGCTCCCTGCGCTCGCCGCGGGTATTGAACCGGTACCGCCCGCCCGGTAATCTCGGACAAGAGCGCCCGAAACTCGCTCACGAGGACTTCCGCATGAATCCCGCCCTGCGATACACGCGCCTCGTGCCGTTGGTACTAGCGATCGCGCCCGCCGCGTCGGCCGATGTCGTCCAGAATGGCGACTTCTCCAGCGGCCTCGACCACTGGACCTCGCAGGGGCCCGTCTCGGCCGTTTTCCTCGGTGCTCCCGTCAACAGCCACGCGGCGTACTTCCCCGGCTCCGGACGCCTCTGGCAGACCTTCACCCTCCCCCCCGGCGCGGTTTCATACTCGTTCGACTACGCCATCATCCACGTGAACGACCCCGGCGACACCGGCCCGCCTCTCTTCGACGCCTTCAACGCGTTCATCCTCGACGCCGCGACGCTCGACAGCATCGTTCCCGCGGCACCCGGTTTCGAGGGCGTCCCCGCGTTCATGATCGCCCAGATGTCCGGGCTCGGCGCGGTCAACACCGATTATGTCACCGTGGTCGAGCCCGACCTCGCCAACAGCCAGTTCGGGCACGTAACGGTCAACCTTGCCGCGCTCCCCCAGCCCCTGCCCCCGTCGGTCCGCGTCGAGTTCGGCATCGCGGTCGGTGACGACGGGTTCCGGCTCGACCTGATTATCGACAACGTGACGGTGATCGTGCCTGCGCCGGGCGGGGCGATGGCGCTCGGCGGGCTGTTCGCGCTCACTCGCAGGCATCGGAATAGAGAATCGCCGAGTCGCGCCTGATCGGCCCCGCCGACGAAGGGCCGACCAGTTGCGCATCACCCGCCCGGTTCGCCGCTGGTCGCGGATTCTTCGAGCGCCTCTTGCCTTGCCCTCCACTCTGCGGCCCTGACATCGTGGCCCTTGCCGGGGTCGTGCGCGTCCCAATCCGTGTAGAACGTGACGAGGACATCGACGCACGCGCGTTCCAGTTCGTGCGCTCGCAGCCGCACAAAGCCTGCATGCGCTTCGAGCAGGTTCGCTTCGGCGGCCGCGAAACGCCCGGGCTCGAACCCTGACCCCGCGCGGGCCACGCCCAGGTTCAGGAGGAACATGAACACGCGGTCCGTGTTGTCCCCGGTGAACGCCGCGCGGTATTGGGGCTCGATCGGCGCCAGGAGTTCGACGGTTTCGGCGAACTTCGCCTGGGCCCTCAGGGCCGTGCCCAGGGCTCCGAGCGAGGCGAGTGTCCGTGGGTGTTCAGGTCCAACGACGCGACGGCGCTTGTCGAGCGCCTCGCGGAGGTGCGTTTCGGCCTCGGCGTGCCGTCCCTGCAACAGGCACAGCGTGCCCATCGTGTGCATCGAATTGATCGTTTCGGGGTGCTCTTCCCCGAGAATCCGCCGACGCTTCTCCAGGGCCTCGCGGCAGTAAGGCTCGGCCTCGTCGAACCTGCGCTGGACGCTGAGCACATGCCCGAGATTGCTCACGGACACAAGAGTGCTCGGGTGATCGTCTCCGAGCAGGGCCCGCTTCTTGTCGAGCGATTCGCGGTGAAGGGGCTCGGCCTCGGCGAACTTGCCCTGCGAGTGGAGCACGAATCCGAGGTTCCCCATCGTGATGTGAGTACCGTGATGCTCCTCGCCGAGAATCCGGCGCTTCATGTCCAGCGCCTCGCGGCAATACGGCTCGGCCTCCGCAAACCGGCCCTGGGCCTGGTAGAGCAGCCCGAGCGCTTCGAGTGATCCGAGCGTGTCGGCGTGGTCGTCCCCGAGCACGCGCCGGCGCTGTTCCAGCGCCTCGCGAAGGAACGGCTCGGCCTCCGCGAGCTTCCCCCGACTCTGGAGGAGCGTGCCCATCGCGGCCACGGATTGCAATGTCTCGGGGTGATCCACCCCACGCACTCGCCGTCGCCGTTCCAACGTCTCGTGGTACAGGGGCTCGGCCTCGGAGCGTTTGCCCTGGCGCTCGAGAATCACGCCCAACTCGGCGATGGACGCGATGGTGTCGGGGTGATCTTCGCCCAGCACTCGGCGACGGCCCTCGAGCGCTGCGCGGCAGGTGCTTTCGGCTTCCGGGAATCGGCCCTGGCTCATGAGTATGAGCCCGAGCACAGCCTTGGAATAAAGGGTTTCGAGGTGATCTTCGCCCAGTTCCCGCCGGCGGATCTCGACCACCCGCTCCTGGAGGTCTCTGGCGGTGTCGTACAGGGAAAGGCCGCGGTAGAGGTTGGCCAGCACCTGGCGGAGCTGGGCATCGACCACGGGCTGGTCTTTGAACCGCCTGTCGATGGTCTCCGCCGCGGGCGTCAGGATCGTCCGCTCGATCAACTCGCGCGCGGCGTCTGTCGCATTGACGCGTCGCCACTGGTCGTTGAAGGTCTCGATCTGCATCGCGCGATCGGCCTCGGGCACGCCGGCCGTCGTCAGCGCGGCGGCAAACCTGCTCGTCACGCTTTCGCTCAGGCGGCGCCCCGCCTCGGTCGGGTCCACCTGCGCGAGCATGCCCGCCTGGAAGTCGGCGACCTGCCTGAGTTCCGCGGCACGGGCGGCCTCGGCCGTGCGAGCCTCTTCCGCGGCGGCGGCGCGCTCGTCGGCGAGGCGCGCGTTGCGGCGGGCCTCGGTGTATTGCCACGCCGTGCCCGCCATGCCCAGAACCAGAGCGGCGAAGACCGCCGCGCCCGCGAGGACTCCGATGCGGTTGCGGCGGATGAACTTCTTGACTCTGTACGCCGCGGACTCGGGCCCGGCGATCAGCGGTCTGTGATTCAGATAGTTCGCGATGTCGTCGGAAAGTTCCGAGGCGGTGCGGTAGCGCTCGGTCCGCTCCTTGCGCATGGCCTTGAGGGGGATCCAGTCCAGTTCGCGCTTGAGTTCGCGGGCCAGGGAAGAGAGGTCGGTGCGCCGCGCGGCGGCGATTGCGTCCACGCGCGAACCCCGAGCGTCAGCGAGCGGGCCGCGGTTGCTCTCGACCGTCTCGGAGGGTTGGACACCGCCGCGGCCCGTCGCTGACGCTCCGGGTTCGCTCCGCATCCCGCTCAGCTTCGTGCTGGGCTTCGGAGGATCGACCTCCCGGATCATCTTCTGGATCGCGGCGTAGCCGGCCGCGCGGAGCGTCTTGGGATCGAACGGCAGAGCGCCCGTGAGCAGTTCGTAGAGAATGACCCCAAGCGCGTAGATGTCGGTCCGGGTGTCGATGTCGGTCTCGGCCATCTCGGCCTGCTCGGGGCTCATGTACTCGGGGGTGCCGATCAACTGCCCCTGCTCGGTGTAGATGGTCTTCTCGGTGAGGCGTGCCGCGACGGCCTTGGCGACTCCGAAGTCGATGACCACGGGCCGGGCTTCGCCGGCCTTGTCCTTGTCACCCCCCG
>CAZCPB010000252.1:0-5969 GCA_964500365.1 uncultured Phycisphaeraceae bacterium | reverse complement strand
GGTGGCTACGGCCAGAGCGGCTACGGACAGAGCGGTTACGGTCAAGGCGGTTACGGTCAGGGTTACGGCCAAGGCCAAGGTCAATGGAGCTCCGGCCAGGGCTACGGCAACCCACTCGGACAGACTGGCTACGGCCAGTCGGGCGTAACGCACTACGGCTACGGCCAACCGAGCGGTTCAGGCTTCGGGAGCGGCGGCGGCTACGGAGCGTACAGCAACCCCGCGCTCGGCATGGGCTATGCCTTCCCGTGGTCGCAGGGTGTCAGTGGCTACCCGGAGCAGCAGGGAACGTCGGGCTCAGGCTACCAGGGCTACGGCCAGGGCTCCGGGCGCTGGGGTGGCAGTTCGCAGGACGGCGGGCAGCGCCAGCGCGGCGTAGCGCCGAAGGGTTACCGTAAGTCCGATCAACGGATCACCGAGGAAGTGTGCGAGCGGCTTATCGATGACGGCATCGACTGCGGGAACGTGGACGTCTCCGTCAAGGACGGCACGGTCACGCTGACCGGCGAAGTCAACGCCCGCCCGGACAAGCACCGCATCGAGCAGGTCGCCGAGAGCATCTCGGGCGTGAAGGACGTCGAGAACCAGATCCGGGTGACGCAGCGCGAACGCTCGGACCAGGATCGCAACGGGCAGTCCTCGAGCGGCGGGCGGCAGGGGATCGGGGCCGCGGCCACCAAGGGCGCAACCGAGAGCGGGTACAGCTCCGGCGGAAAGAGATAGTGCCGAAACCCGGCGCGTCGGTTACCCCCTCCGGCCGCCGGTATCCGCGTCCTCACGGACGCGGGGCACGGCTCCCCATCGACGAAAGTCGGTGGGGACGCATTCTGCAGATCGTCGCGGCGGCGGGTGCGCGATCAAGGAACGTCGCATGAATCTCACGGGCGGTCGCCTGTTCTGGCCGACGACCGTCCCGACCCGCGCCCCGCCCGCGCCCGGCGTCGAGCGGGAACTCCGGTGCGATGCGCTCGTGGTCGGCTGCGGCATCTCCGGCGCGCTGGCGGCGCGCGAGTTGACGCTCGCCGGCGTGAAGGTCGTCGCGGTCGACCGCCACGACACCGCCTCGGGGAGCACGGCCGCGAGCACGGCCCTCGTCATGTACGAGATCGACACGCCGCTGCTGCGTCTGCGGCAGTTGATCGGAGGCGAGCGTGCCGACGCCGCGTACCGCGCGGCCCACGAAGGAGTCGAATCCATCGGCCGGCTCTGCGGGGACCTGGGACCCGGCGTCGAGGTCGCCGCACGCCAGAGTCTGTTTCTCGTCGCGTCGTCCGAGGAAGCAGACCGCCTCGCGCGCGAAGCGGATGCCCGGACCGGCCTTGGCATCGTGGCGCGGGTGCTCGATCGAGGAGCGCTCCTCGCTCGTCATGGGATCGACCGCCCCGCCGCGATCGAGAGCACGACGGCCCGCCAGGTGAATCCCGTCCAGCTGACACGCGCCGCCCTGGCGGACGCGGTCCGGTTGGGGGCGATCGTTCTCGAGCGTGTCACGCTCGACCTGTCGCCGCTGGCCTCGCGCCGCGCGCCGTACACGCTCCGCGGCACGAACGTGCGCTTCACCGCCGACTGGGTCATCATCGCCGGCGGGTACGAGGTGCCCGAGCAGTGCGCGCCGATCGCCTCTCTCGTCGAGCTCAAGAGCACGTACGCGATCGCGACCGAGCGGGGACCACCGCCCCCATGGGGCACGGCTCTGGCCGGGGGCGATGGCGACCCGTATTTCTATTGCCGCTCGACCGCGGACGGACGAATGATCGCCGGCGGTGCGGACGTGCCGTGCGCGGAGCCCCGCTGCCGCGATGCGCTGATCGCGGAACGGACCGGCGTGGTCAGCCGATGGCTCGGCCGGCTCGCCGGTAGAGAGAGCGTGAACGTCGGCTTCCGGTGGTCGGGCACCTTCGCCGAGACCGCGGACGGGC
This sequence comes from uncultured Phycisphaeraceae bacterium, assembly GCA_964500365.1. GTDB lineage: Bacteria > Planctomycetota > Phycisphaerae > Phycisphaerales > UBA1924 > CAZCPB01. The sequence goes on along the minus strand of CAZCPB010000252.1, from coordinate 4,050 downwards.
TGCCTTACCTCGGGCCCCACCGCCGCTGGCCGAACGTGCTTTTCTCGCTGGGCTTCGGCGGCAACGGCATCACGTTCGCCGTGGTCGCCGCGGTGCGCAACGCCGCGGTCGTTCAGGGAAGGCCCCGGCCAACCCTCGACCCGTTCTCATTTGACAGGCCGGGCCCCGCGAGCGACGAGTCCGCGCGGCCCTGAACGCACATTCATCGACCCATCACGCTCGTGCAACCCCGCAAGTCCAAGTGGGCTATGGGCGGTTCGTTCCTCGCACCGAGGACCGACGCAAGCCCAGTAGTGGAGGTTTTGAACCATGGCAAACACTGCGAGTCAGGGCCATCCGTCGATGAGAGAGGGTCTTCAGCGCGTCGGCGAGGACGCGGGGCGTGTCAAGGAAGACATCGCCAGCATGGGTCAGTCGATCGCCGAGACGGCCCGCACCGGCGCCGCGGTCGCCAAGGACACGGTCCGCCACGGCGTGGAGCGGGCGCGCGAGCGGGGCGAAGCGCTCGCCGAAACGCTCGCGGACCAGGTCGCCGAGCGGCCGCTGACCAGCCTCGCCCTTGCCGCGGGCGTCGGGATGGTGCTGGGCCTGCTCATCTTCCGGCCGAGGGTGTAATCGGTGAAACGCTGGACCGAACTCATCGTGCGGACCGCCGAACTGGTCGAGGCCGAGGGCCGCGCGTTGCGGGGGGCCGTACACCAGGAAGCGCGGGCCGCGCGCGAGTGGATCGGGCGGCTCGGCGTGGGCGCCACGATGCTCACCGCCGGCGTTCTGCTGATTCTGACAGGGGCGGGGCTGGTCCTCGCCGGCGTATTCCTGTGGCTCGAGTCCGCCGTCGGCACAGCGGGCGCCGCCGCGCTGAGCGGCGCACTTGCCGTCGGGTCGGGAGCCTCCCTGCTATGGATGTTCCGCAGAACGGTCAGCCCGTGAGCGTCGAAACCGCCAAGGAGCGGCTGCGCCTGCTCGGGGAGGTCGAGGACTCCCGTCGAAAGTCGGCGGCGGTGCCGCTCCTGGTCGCCGCCGGCGCGGGCCTGCTCGCCAGCCGGGCGGTGACGGCCCGCGGTCCGCGGAGAGGGCCTTCGCCCCTGGGCCGGCTGCTCTCGACGGCGTTCGTGCTTCGGGTGGCGCGGGTCGCGACACCGATCGTCATCCGCGCCCTGGCACGACGCGCCGCCGCAGTCGCTCCTTGAGCCGCCATTCATGACCCGATCATCGTGAGAACGGGGTGGTCATCGAAGCATACACGGCGGTCGGCCCGGGGCCGCCACCCGCGCCGTCGGGCGGTAGCCGCGACGGGAAGAAGGCCGGGTTCTAAGGAGTCCAGCGATGAAAGCATTGCTCGGTGCGTCCGTCGCCGCCGCCGCCCTCGCGGGCGCGTGCAGCACGGGTTCGTCCGGTGGCGCGGGGCACGACGCCTCGGTGTCGATCAGCTCATCGACGAGCGATGCGACGGTCGGCGACACCGTCACCTTCCAGGCGACCACGCACGACACCTACGGGCGGGACGCGGAGGTCCAGTGGACCACGACCGCGGGGAAGCTCTCGACGGACCAGAACGGCCGGGTCGCGCGGGTGCGGTTCGAGCAGCCCGGCATCTACAGCGTGCGATCCGTCCTGCTCGTGGACGGACGCGAAGTGGACAGCGACATGGAGGAAGTGCGGGTTCGGCCGCTGAAATAGGGCCGGGCCGCCCCCTGTCGGGACCTCGCACGATCCGGCGCGCGGGCAACGACGAGCTCGACGTGATCGACGGCAACCGCGAGAGGCTCGAAGGGGCCGTGCAGCGGGCCTACGGAAAGTCACGCGACGAAGCCAAGCAGGAAGTGGACCAGTTCGCCAAGGACTGTGGGTGTTGAACGCGGGGCCGGGCGGGGGAAACCACGCCCGGCCCGCTTCTTGCGCGCTCCGGCGGACGCGCTCTAGTGGAAGCTCCGGACTTTCACGGGCGCCCCGGCCCCTGTCAGCGTAAGTTCTTCGAAGCGGCGGGCCAGCACGTGGACCACCATGCCGTGGCGCTCGACCGTCCCGTGGCAGACGACGGCCCGGGCGTGCCTGGCCACGCGCCTGTACCGCTCGAAGATCTTTGGCTTCACGATCAGATTGGCCGCGCCCGTCTCGTCCTCGATGGTCATGAACACGATCCCCGAGGCCGTGCTCGGGCGCTGGCGAAGCAGGACGATGCCCGCGACGCGGACCGCCGCCCCGCGTGGGCACGCCGATTCGTCGGCGAGCCGTGCCCCGGGGATCACGCCCGCCCGGTTCAGGCGCGAACGCGCAAACGACAGCGGGTGATCCTTCAGCGACAGACCGACGGCGTGGTAATCCTCGCTCACGTCGCGCCACGGCTCGATCTCGGGCAGGCCCGGCTGCTCCTCGAGCGCGCCCGCCTCGGGCGCGTGCCATGCCCCTTCGCGCGGCTCGTCGGCACGGTGCACGCACGAATCAAAGAGGGGCGCGTCGCCTTCCTTCAGGGCCTGCACCTCCCAGATCGCCCGCCGGCGTGAGAGGCCCATCGACGCGAACGCGTCCGCCGCGGCAAGGCGTCGCAGCGTCGCCGCCCGAACCCCGCTGGCGCGCCACAGCGATTCGACGGTGGCGAAGGCGCCGCCGCGCCGCTCGACGCTCGCGCTGATCATCTCGGCCTGGGCCTGCGCCGTGCCGCAGACGAGCCGCATGCCCAGGCGGAGCGCCGGTCCCGCCGGGGAACCCTCGAGCGTGCAGTCCCAGCGGCTGCGGTTCACGTCCACGGGCCGCACCTCGACGCCGTGCTCCTGTGCATCGCGGACGATCTGCGCCGGCTGGTAGAAGCCCATGGGCTGGCTGTTGATCAGCGCCGCCGCGAAGGCCGCCGGGTGATGCCGCTTGAGCCACGCCGAGGCGTAGACCAGGTGGGCGAAGCTCGCGGCGTGCGACTCCGGGAAGCCGTAGCCGGAGAACCCGCTGATCTGCTGGAAAACCTGCCCGGCGAACTCGCGCGTGTAGCCCCGCGCGACCATCCCCTCGACCAGCTTCTTCTCGAACCGCATGATCGCGTGCCCGCTGCGCTTCCACGCGGCCATGGCGCGCCGGAGCTGGTCGGCCTCGCCGGGCGTGAACCCCGCGGCGACCACCGCCAGCGCCATCGCCTGCTCCTGGAAGAGCGGCACGCCCAGCGTGCGGCCCAGCACGCGCTCGATCTCGGGGCTCGCGTAGTTCGGCGGCTCCTCGCCGGTGCGGCGGCGCAGGTACGGGTGGACCATCTTCCCCTGGATCGGCCCCGGCCGCACGATCGCGACCTCGATGACCAGGTCGTAGTAGCAGCGCGGCTTCAGGCGGGGCAGCATCGACATCTGCGCCCGGGACTCGATCTGGAAAACGCCGACCGTGTCGGCCCTGCAGATCATGTCGTAGGTCGCGGGGTCCTCGGGGGGGATGGTGTGGAGCGAGAGCGACGGAGCGACGGAGCGACGGAGCGACGAAGGGGAAATGACCGGCGCGGTCAGGGGCTCTTGTCCTTCTGTTCGAGGCTCCGGATGAGACCTTGAAGAACGCGGTCCACTTCCCTGATCGACTCGCCGGCCGACGTGTCGGCCTTGATCATGCCCAGCGATATCGCCAGTTCGTACTGTGTGTCGAGTTCCATCAGCGCTCCCCTCGCGACGCGCAGGTGCTTGATGTAGTCGGGACGGCTCTGCCGCCCGAAGCCCTCGGCGATGTTCGAGGGGATCGATACCGCCGCGCGACGCATCTGGTTGGTCAGTCCGAACCGCTCGTCGGCAGGCATCTCCGACGTCGCGCGGTAGATCGCGCGGGGCAGTTCCATGCTCTTCTGCCATGCGATAAGGTCCCTGAAGCTCTTGATCGTTGCCATGCGAGATCTCCTGCGTGTGATAGGGTTCCGAACACTCCGTCGCTCCGTCGCTCCGTCGCTCCGTCGCTTCGATCAAATCGAGACATCTCCTGATGCACGTCAACATCCCCAGCCCGAGGCAGTCGACCTTCAGCATGCCCAGCGCCTCGATGTCGTCCTTGTCCCACTCGATGACGGTGCGGTCCTCCATCGCGGCGTTC
>CAZCPB010000251.1:0-6016 GCA_964500365.1 uncultured Phycisphaeraceae bacterium | reverse complement strand
CTGACGATGGGGTGGTGCCTCGAGTGCCACCGCGAGCCGGCGCCGAACCTCGTCCCGCCCGACCGCGTGACCCAGTTGCAGTGGGTCGAGGAGCACCTCAAGCAGCGGGCGGGCGACCCGGGCAAGGACGGCGGGGAGGTCGCGGCGCAGATCGAAGCGCTGAAACTAAACCCGCCGACCAACTGCGGGGCGTGCCATTACTAGAGGTGTCAGCGCCGCGGACACCGCGGGCGGTTGCAGTGCTGAGTAAGGCGAAGCGATGATCCACACCGATCAATGCCCCTCGACGACGAAGGGTGACAAGCGGCGGCCCGGCAAGGCCGAACTCGCGGGTACGACGCGCACGCTGATGACCACCGGCGGCGCGGGCGCGCCGCGGGTGTGGCGGAGCGCGGGCGAGCTGAGCGACACCCCGGAGTTCCGCGAGTTTCTCGAGCGAGAGTTCCCCGCCGGCGCGAGCGAGTTGGAACGGACAACCGACGGCGAGAGCCGCCGCGACTTTCTGAAGCTCATGGGCGCTTCGCTGGCCCTTGCGGGCGCGGCGACGATCCCCGGCTGCCGCCAGCCCGACCACAAGATCCTGACGTACAGCAAGGAAGTGCCGGAGGAGATCGTCCCCGGCAAGGCGCTGTACTACGCGACCAGCATGCCGCTGCCCGGCGGTGGCGCAGAGGGGCTCTTGGTCGAGACGCACGAGGGCCGGCCCACCAAGGTCGAGGGCAACCCGCTGCACCCGATCAACCGGGGACGCAGTTCCATCTGGGCCCAGGCGAGCGTGCTTGGTCTCTACGACCCGGACCGCCTGAAGTCGCCCACGTACGTGAACCCCGTCCGCGGCCGGGAGGGCGCGACGTGGGACGACTTCAAGATCTGGGCCGCCCGCCACTTCGCACAGGTGGACGAGACCAAGGGCGACGGGCTGGCGTTCATCGCGTCCAAGCGGACAAGCCCGACCTTCGAGGTGGTCAAGGCGCGGGTCCTGCAGCGCTGGCCGCGGGCGACGTGGGTGAGCTACGACGCGCTCCACACGCCCGGCGCGGCAAGGGGTACGGAGATCGCGTTCGGCGCCCCGATGCGCGAGCGTCTGCACCTGGACAAGGCGAAGGTCATCCTGTCGCTGGACCGCGACTTCCTGCAGACCGCGTCGTGGGGCGAGGCCGGGGCGATGCCGAACGCTCGCGAGTTCGCCAGCACGCGCCGGCCGGAGACGTCGGCCGACGACATGAGCCGCCTGTACGTGGTCGAGAGCGGCTTTTCCGTGACGGGCGCGCAGGCCGATCACCGGCTGAGGGTCGCGCCCTCGCGGGTCGGCGCGTTCGCCCTGGCGGTGGCGAGGGCGATCCTCAGGGACCTCCCCTCGGCGGGGAAGCTGTTCGAGGCGGTGCGCGGGGCGGAGCAGGCGCCCGGCGCGGACATCAACGAGGCGTTCGTCAACGCCTGCGCAGACGACCTGCGCCGGGCGCGCGAAGGCCGCGGCGCCCTGGTCGTCGCCGGCCCGTCGCAGCCGCCGGAGATCCACGCCCTGGCGCACGCGATCAACGCGGCGCTCGATTCGATCGGCTCGACCGTCTCGCTGGTGCCCATGAGCGCCGAGGAAGCGGCCGATTCCGGCGCACAGCTCGCCGACCTCATCAAGCGGCTGAACGCCGGCGCGGTGGGGACGGTGGTGTGCCTGAACGCCAACCCGGTCTACGACGCGCCCGGCGGGGCGGGAGATTTCGCTGCCGCGTTCGCCAAGGCGCCCAACCGGGTCACGCTCTCGGTCGAGGCGACGGAAACCGCCGACGCGAGCACGTGGACCCTCAACGGGGCGCACTACCTCGAAGCGTGGGGCGACACCGAGTCGCTGGACGGGACGGTCTCACCGATCCAGCCCATGATCGCGCCGCTGTACGAGCCCGCGATGAGCGACATCGAGTTGTTGTCGCTGCTGACCATGTCCCGCCGGGAGATCGCCGCGTCCTCGGTCGTGCCGGGCGCCATGACGCTCGACCAGGCCCGGGCATCGTTCGGCCTCAGCGCCGACGAGGCGGCGCACATCAGCAAGGACCTCGACGCGATCGGGGCGATCCTCGGCGACGCCACCCGCAGCGAGAAGACGGCCCGGGACGCCGCGCGCCGGGCTCACCCGGCCGTGATGAAGCTTTCCGGCTACGACATCGTGCGCGCGGCGTGGAAGGAGCGGCTGGGCGAGGCCGGCTTCGACAAGGCATGGCGGCGCGCGCTCCATGACGGCGTGCTGGCCGGCTCGGCGCCGGAGGGCAAGGCGCCCGACTGCGACCTGGGCAAGGTCGCCGGCGCGGTCGCGGCGATGCCCCCGCCCGGCCCGGCGCCGACCAAGGACGCTCTCGAGGTCAGATTCCACGCCAGCGCGGCGGGAGACGGGTGCTTCGCCGGCAATCCGTGGCTTCAGGAACTCCCCGAGACCGGCACCCGGAACGTGTGGGACAACCCGGCCCTGATGAGCCCGCGCACCGCGGCCGAACTGGGGCTCACGCCGGATGCCCTGACCGACAAACTCCCCGACGGGCAACTGGCGACCTTCACGCTGGGCGGCCGGTCCGTCACGGCGCCGGTGTGGCTGCTGCCGGGGATGGCCGAGCACACGGTCATCCTGACGGTGGGGTACGGCAGGCGGGTGAGCGGGCTGGTCGGCGATGGCGTGGGGGTCGACGTGAACCCGCTGCGCCCCGTCGGGGCGATGTGGGCGCGGGGGCTGAGCGTCAGCGCCGCCGCCGGCGAGTACCCGATCTCGAGCACGCAGCAGCACTGGTCGATGGAAGGTCGGACGGCGATCGTGCGGGCCGTCGATCTCCCGGCGTTCCAGAAGCACCACAAGGAAGGCAGCTACGCGAAGCACCCGATCTACGGGACGCGTCAGGCGATCAACTTCGCTGAGCGGCTCGGCGAGCTCTCGCACACGCCGCCGAACATCTCCGCGTACGAGAACCCCCTGAACGAGTCCAAGGGGGACGCGAAGACCGGCTCGGCCTTCTCGACGCGCCCGCAGTGGGGGATGACGATCGACCTCTCGACCTGCACGGGGTGCGGGGCGTGCACGATCGCCTGCCAGGCGGAGAACAACATCCCGGTGGTGGGGAAGCGCGAGACGCAGAAGGGCCGGTCGATGCACTGGATCCGCGTGGACCGCTACTTCACCACGTTCGACACGCACGCGGGCCAGGACGAGGTGATCGCCGAGCCCGATGAGATGCTCCACCAGCCGGTGGCGTGCGTGCACTGCGAGAACGCGCCGTGCGAGACGGTGTGCCCGGTCAACGCGACCGTGCACGGCCCCGAGGGCCTGAACTACATGACGTACAACCGCTGTATCGGCACGCGGTACTGCGCGAACAACTGCCCTTACAAGGTCCGGCGCTTCAACTTCTTCGAGTACGGCAAGCTCAAGTTCAACGGCGACTACCTCGGGCGCGAGACGCTCGAGAAGATCGCCCCGGAGCGCGGCGGGGTCACCGGCTCGAACGCGCACAACAAGATCAACATCAACTTCATCCCGCCCCGCCTGCGCGAGAAGATCGACGAGATCGAGCGGATGCAGAAGAACCCGCACGTCACCGTGCGGATGCGCGGCGTGATGGAGAAGTGCACGTACTGCATCCAGCGGATCAACGCGGCGCGGATCGAGACGCGCCTGCACGACCTGGCCAACATCCCCGACGGGTTCTTCCAGGTCGCCTGCCAGCAGGCCTGCCCGTCGGACTCGATCGTCTTCGGCGACCTGCTGGACCCCGAGAGCCGCGTCAGCAAGACGGTCAAGAGCGACCGCTCCTACGCCCTGCTCGGGTACCTGAACACGCGTCCGCGCACCAGCTACCTCGTCAAGGTCCGCAACCCCAACCCTCGCCTGGTCTCGGAGGAGCGCAAGCACTCGTGGGAGGACCCGTTCCACCACGATCACGACCACGGGCACGAGCACAGCCCCGGCGAGAAGACCGGCGGCGACCACGCGTTCCGCGTCGAGCCGCGCCGGCGCCGCGAAGATTCGGGCTACGCCCTGAGCCTCAACGTGCTGGGCGGCGCGTCAGGAGTTCACGCATGACGACGATCCACCCCGACAAGCTCACGGCCGAGCGGCTGGCGGGGATGGCCCGCGGCCCCTCGGGCGCGGCGCCCGCCCCGGGCACGGGCGACGGAACGCTCATCGACACGCCGGGCGTGCGTGCCCCGCTCGTGCTCAACGACCGGTCGTTCAAGGAAGTGACGGACATCATCTGCGGGTACGCCGAGAACAAGCCGCCGCGATGGTGGATGCCCACGTTCCTGTTCACGGCGACCTTCGCGGGGCTCCAGGGCGCGTTCATCCTTTACCTGGTCATCACCGGCATCGGCACCTGGGGCCTGAACAACCAGGTGGACTGGGCCTGGGACATCACCAACTTCGTCTTCTGGATCGGCATCGGCCACGCCGGCACGCTCATCTCCGCGATCCTCTGCCTCTTCAAGCAGAAGTGGCGCACGGCGGTCAACCGTTCGGCCGAGGCGATGACGATCTTCGCGGTGATCTGCGCGGCGACGTTCCCCGGCATCCACGTCGGCCGGCAGTGGATGGCGTGGTTCCTGGCGCCGATCCCCAACTACAACGCGATCTGGCCGAACTTCCGCTCGCCGCTGCTGTGGGACGTCTTCGCGATCTCGACCTACGGCACCGTCTCCCTGCTGTTCTGGTACATGGGGATGATCCCCGACCTGGCGACGCTCCGCGACCGGGCCGACCGTCGGCTGCGGCGCGCGGCCGAGGGGCCGATCCTCCTGCCGATGCTCCCGATCCGCGTGGACAAGATCCGCGCGTTCGTGTACGGCTTCCTGGCGATGGGCTGGCGCTTCAGCGGCCGGCACTGGCACCGCTACGAAGCGGCGTACCTCGTGCTGGCGGGGATCTCGACGCCGCTCGTGCTCAGCGTGCACTCGATCGTGTCCTTCGATTTCGCCACCAGCGTGCTGCCCGGGTGGCACACGACCATCTTCCCGCCGTACTTCGTGGCCGGGGCCATCTTCGGCGGTTTCGCGATGGTGCTGCTGCTCCTGATCCCGGCGCGGGCGCTGTACCCGAACATGAAGGACTTCGTCACGCTCCGCCATCTCGAGAACATGGCCAAGATCATCCTGGTCACGGGCTCCATGGTGGGATTCGCGTACTCGATGGAGTTCTTCATCGCCTACTACGGCGCCAACGAGTACGAGCTCTACGCCTTCCAGAACCGCGCGTTCGGGCCCTACTGGTGGGCGTATTGGACGATGGTCTCGTGCAACGTGCTGAGCCCCCAGATCTTCTGGTTCAAGGCCTTCCGCACGAGCCCGTTCTGGATCTTCCTCGTCAGCGTGCTGGTCACGATCGGGATGTGGTTCGAACGCTTCGTGATCATCGTGACGAGCCTGCACCGGGCGTTCCTGCCCGGGCAGTGGGGCATGTTCTTCCCGACGCCGGTGGACATCATGATCTTCGCGGGGTCGTTCGGCGTCTTCCTCACGCTGTTCCTGGTCTTCATGAGGTTCCTGCCCATGTTCGCGATGGCGGAGCTGAAGGCCGTGATGCCGCAGGCTTCGCCCCACGGCGGGCACGGGCACGGCGAGCCGTCTCGCGGGGGAGGGCACTGACATGGCGCATGCGACCCGCGTCTTCACTACCGAATCCGGCGTCCCGGTTCACGGGATCTACGGCGAGTTCGACACGCCCGCCGCCGTCTACCACGCCGCGGAGAAGTTCCGCGACGCCGGGTACACGCGGTGGGACGTGCACACGCCCTTCCCGATCCACGGCCTCGAGGAGGCGATGGGCATCCGCCGCACCGTGCTCCCGATGCTCGTCGCGGTGGTCGGGCTGACGGGGGCCGGGCTGGGGATTCTGATGCAGTGGTGGATGAGCGTGCACGGATACGCGCTGGTCACGCAGGGCAAGCCGTTCTTCTCGTGGCCGGCGTTCATCCCGATCACCTTCGAGTGCGGCGTCCTGCTCGCGGCGTTCACGGCGATCATCGGCATGCTCGCCATGAACGGG
>CAZCPB010000250.1:0-6053 GCA_964500365.1 uncultured Phycisphaeraceae bacterium | reverse complement strand
GCGGGTCCGTCGCGCCGGGTTCACGCTGATCGAACTGCTGGTCGTCATCGCGATCATCGCGATCCTGATCAGTCTGCTCCTGCCGTCGCTGCGCGGGGCGCGGGAGTCGGCGCGGGCGACGGTCTGCCTTTCGAACCAGCGGCAGATCGGGATGGCGCTGGTCTCCTACGCCGAGGCGAACAAGGAATACACGCCCCGCGAATGCGGCGGGGTGGACAGCCCGCCGTGGGCGTTCGTGCTGCGGCCGCACATCGACCCGTTGGCGACATCGTCGTCGAACGACGGCGGGCTGAAGGACCGCTACACCAAGGCCCCCTACTACCACGACCCGTCGCGCCCGAAGGACGGGCACAACATCCACTACGTGAACAACGGAATGACGTTCACCAAGCCCGGCAAGGTGCTCGACGGCGTCGGCAAGCCGCCGATGAAGATGAGCGCCTACCGGCTGCCGTCGAACACGCTGTGGATGACGTGCTTTAACGACGACCCGGGCGGGCAGCAGTCGGGGAACTGGTACGCGGGGAACGCCCACGAGAAGCGCATCGCGCTTTTCTACGACACGTGGATGCTCTCGCACATCAAGGGGACGGGCAAGGACGGCAACGGCGGGACGAGCACGTCGCGCCGGCGGATCGCGCCGCAGCGCCACAGCGCCGGGCCCAACGCCCTGTTCATCGACGGGCACGCGGTGCGGGTCACGCGGGACTTCATCACCGACATCAACAACTGGGACGACCTGGACTACCGCAAGTAGGCGGGCGCCCGCACGGGCGCGGCGCGCCGCATGTGCGGGGTTTCATCGGCGCATCACGGTCGTTCACCACGCGGTCGGGGCGGCGACCGAATAGCCGTGCGGTCGGCGCGCCGCCGGTGCGCGGGTCCGCGCGGCCACGGGAGCGCGCCGATGAAGAAGCTGAAGTACGGGTACACGTGGCTGACGCTGGGGCTCTTCCTGATATCACTCACGGGGCACTGGCTCTTCGGGTGGTTCGCGTACGCGAGGGACGCGGCGGACCACGGGCAGACGCCGCGGGCCGGGGCGTACACGATGCTGGCGGTCCGCGACACGCTTGAGAACTGGCAGTCGGAGTTCCTGCAGTTGATCTGGCAGGTGGCGGGCCTGGCGCTGCTCCTGAACGTGGGCAGCCCGAGTTCGAAGGAGGGGCACGAGCGGCTGGAGGCGAAGGTCGACTTTCTGATGTCGGGGCTCGGGGGCGGGGCGGAGAAGATGCAGGAGCTCGACCGCAGGTTCCCGCGGGCCTGACGGCCTGTCCGGCGGCGGCTACCGGGCGCCGGGGCCCTCGTGAGGCGGCTTTCACGGCGCGCCGCCGCGGACCGGGCTTTGCGCGGGCGGTGTCCGCCGGTTACGATGCATGGCCGGGAAGCGAGGTGCCCGTGAGTTCTTCACGGTCCGCGGCGCGGGTCCGTCGCGCCGGGTTCACGCTGATCGAACTGCTGGTCGTCATCGCGATCATCGCGATCCTGATCAGTCTGCTCCTGCCGTCGCTGCGGGGCGCGCGCGAGGGGGCGCGGGCCACGGTCTGTCTATCCAATCAGCGGCAGATCGGGGCGGCGCTGCTCATGTACTCTGAGGCGAACAAGGAATGGACGCCGCGCGAGTGCGGCTCGAGCGAGCCGACGCCGATGGCCCCGCTGAACCCGGGGTGGGCGTATGTGCTGAGGCCGCACCTGGACGCGGAGGCGGTGTCGTCGGTGGGGAACGCGAACATCAACGACGAGTACCGCAAGGCGCCCTACTACCACGACCCGTCGCGCCCGAAGGACGGCCACAACATCCACTACGTCAACAACGGTCTGTACTTCACGGCGCCCGGCAAGATCAAGGACGGCGCGGGGGAGCCGCCCATGAAGATGGCGGCGTACAAGCTGCCCGCGAACACGCTCTACCTCTCGTGCTTCAACGACGACCCGACGGGGGCGCAGTCCAACGGCTGGTACTCGGGCGGCGGCGAGCGGAACATCGCGGTGTACTACGACACGCTGCGCGCATCGCACATCGAGGGGCTGGGGGCCGATGGGAACGGGGGCAACGAGCTGACGCGCCGGCGGATCGCGCCGCAGCGCCACACCGCCGGCCCGAACGTGCTGTTCGTGGACGGGCACGCAGCGCGGGTGACGCGCGAGTTCATCACGGACATCGACAACTGGGACGACCTGGACTACAGGAAATAGCGGTCGGAAACTTGTTTGGCACGGGCGGTCGGCTCGTCCCGATGCGCCCCGGGGCGGTCCGGCGTTGGTTTGTGTTGCGATCGCCGCTTCGGCACCTCACCGCCCCGCCAACGATCCCCCCGTGCCCCTCATCCTTTCTATCCTCGCCGCTCTCCTCACCTCGCCCCCCGCCGACTCGCTCCCTTCTCTCCGCGCCGCCGCCCTCGCGGCCAGACCCGGCGACCGAGTCACTCTCGCCCCGGGCACCTACGAGGGCACGCTCTGGCTCGAGCGTCTCCGCGGCACGGAGTCACGGCCCATCACCATCGCCGCCGCCGACCCCGCCGACCCGCCCGTCATCCGCGGCAAGGCCGAGTGCATCCACCTCGTCTCCCCCGAGCACGTCGTCCTCGAGCACCTCATCCTCGAACGCGCCTCGGGCAACGGCCTCAACATCGACGATGGCGGAGATTTCGAATCGCCCGCGCGGGGAATCACGCTCCGCAACCTCGTCGTCCGCGACGTCGGCCCCCGCGGCAACTGCGACGGCGTCAAGCTCTCCGGCCTCGCCGGCTTCCACGTCGAGCACTGCACCATCGAGCGCTGGGGCGACGGTGGCTCGGGCATCGACATGGTCGGCTGCCGCGACGGACTGATCGTCGGCTGCACGCTCGCGCACTCCGACACCGGCGGCGCCAGTGGCATCCAGATGAAGGGCGGCTCGCGCGGCATCACCGTCCGCGCCTGCCGCTTCGACCACGCCGGCCGGCGCGCCCTCAACATCGGGGGCAGCACCGGCCTTGGGTTCTTCCGTCCGCGCCCCGAAGGCTTCGAAGCGCGCGACATCACGGTCGAGGGCTGCAACATCGCGGGCTCGGAGGCCGCCTTCGCGTTCGTGGGGGTCGACGGCGCGCTCGTCCGCTTCAACACCATCTACCGCCCCGCGCGCTGGGCGATCCGCATCCTCCAGGAGACCCGCGCCGAGGGCTTTGTGCCCTGCCGCGCAGGGGAGTTCACCGACAACCTCGTCGTCGTCGAACGGCCCGGTGCGCTGAACCCCAACATCGGCGACGCCACCGACCCCGAGAGCTTCACGTTCGCCCGCAACGCCTGGTACTGCGAGTCGGACCCGGGCCGGAGCACGCCGACACTCCCGTCCCCCGAAGAGCGCGGCACCTACGGCCAGGACCCGAAGTTCCGCGACCCTGCCCGCAACGACTTCACGCCGGACCCCTCCGCCCCCGCGGCAGGCAGTCATTACTTCAAGCGCCCCTGACACTCTCCCCACTCGCAGAGGGAGGGTGGGCGGAGGGCGGGCCGGCGCTCGACACCAGCGGCCGAGCTTCAGGCACCGATCACGGGCAAGAGCTCTCGCTCCGGGAGTGCATGGGCTCGGACCGGGCGCACGCCGTTCGAGCAGCGCCGCCGGCTGGACGCTCGCATCTCGGTACGCCCGGCGCGAGCGGTCTCAATCGTCCCGCTTCACCGTCTCGCCCTCGACCGACGCCACGTTCGACTCGGCGCTCGTGCCGCGCCGGTACACGGTGATGACCGACGACTTGAGCAGCCGCCCCCGTGCCGCGTGCGTCGCCGGGGTCGCCTGCGACCGGTTGACGGTGCGCACGCCGTAGTGCCCTATCCCGCCCAGCACCGACGCGGTCCCCCGCGTGAACGAGCCGACCGCCGACTTCCCGCGCCATAGCGGCGTCGCCTTGTTGCTGCGGAACGTCTGCACCGTCGAGATTTTGTGGGAGCGCTGGCGGTCCTGCGCCGCTGCCGCGCCCGCGAAGAGGATCAGCGCCGCGCCAAAGCCGCACACGAGTCGAGTATTCATGATCGAGGGCTCCGGGTGAATGCTCATCCCGAGTGTGAACGCCCTTCACCCGCGATGCCACGCTTCCGCGCCGATTCCCGCCCCCGATAACCGGCCGGCCGCCCGCGCAGACCCCCGGGACGGGCGCCGCCGTACCCTTTCCGGTGCTCCGGGTCAAGCCCGGCTTGCCCTCGTCCGCGCGATTTGCAATGCGGCCGGCGCGCCCCGGGAGGCGGCCCACGGCTCACCCGCGCTGTGTTTCACGATTTCTCGTTGCGGTCCGCGGTCGCCGCGCAAAGCCAGTTTTTTCAATATGTTGCGCGACAGGTCCGCGGCCCGGGACGTGCCACGGGCAACAATCCGCGCCGGCACACGGTGGCGCCGTCCGGCCGGGATGCGCTCATTCTGGGTGGTGGGCGGCCCGAAGTGGACGCCCGTGAGAATCCACTTTCATCGAGGAGCGTTCCCATGGCTGCCAAGAAAACCACGAAGTCCAAGACCGTGAAGAAAGCCGACCTCAAGAAGGTTTCGGGCGGGGCGATGTCCAAGGTCAAGGTCTCCGGATGGACCAACGCGCAAAAGGCACGCGCCGCGGGCGCCCAACAGCAGGACGACACCGCCCTGAGCGGCGCCGCGGGCGGCATGTCCAAGGTGAAGGTCTCCGGGTGGACCAACGCGCAGAAGGCACGCGCCGCCGGCGCCCAACAGCAGGACGACACCGCCCTCAGCGGCGCCGCGGGCGGCATGTCCAAGGCCAAGGTCTCCGGATGGACGAACCCGCAGAAGGCCAAGAGCGGCGGCGCCGTTCAGCAGACCGACGACGCCCTCGGCGGAGCGGTCGGCGGAACCTCCTCGGTCTCGGCGTCCAAGTCGGGAAAGGCCGGCGTTGATGGCTCCAAGCGCATGCGCCTCGACGGCGCCGACCTCGAGATCAACTGAACATCGCTCCATGGACCAGGGCGGCGGCGTTCGATTTCGGACGCCGCCGCCGCGGCGTCGGAACTCCGGCCGAGGATTCGAACGCGTCCATCACAAGAAGGAGAACCCGCGATGACTCACGAAAAGCCCGTCAGCCCGAAGACGCCCACCACGCCCGCCCCCACCACCGCACCGATCCCCGCCGATGAGCTCGCCCGGGCCGGCGGCGCACTGTCCCCCGTCAAGGTCGCCGGGTGGACCAACACCCAGGACGCCCGGAAGTTCGGGGCCCCCGTCATCGTCGATGACGGAGCGCTCGGGGCCAGCGCGGGCGGGTCCACGTCCGCCAGCGCCGACGCGTCCCGCGCCGGACGCGTCCAGAAGATCGACGGCGCCGCGAACACCAAGGGCGAGCCCTGGAAGGACGGCGGACCGATCCAGGTGTAAGAACTCGCGGTCTCCGCGAGGGCGCGTGCTGGAGTGCACCGCTCCCGCCGCAGGGCACACCGAAGAAGAGCACGAGGCGTCAGAGACGAGAACCCGGGGCCCGCGCCCCGGGTTCTCGCATTTGCGCCATCTTCACAACCCGCATGCAGCCCGCCGCGCCCGCCGCCGGTAGCCTTGACGCCGGATCTTCAACGGCACCGGGAGAAGATCATGAACCGATTCGTTTCGCTCGCGGCCGCGGCACCGGTCCTCGTCGGCGCCGCCCACGCCGCCGCGGGCGTCGTCACCGGCTCGGGTGCCGTCGCCCTCTGGGGCAACAACCGCGACTACCGGACCTGGAACGTCCAGTTCGATCCCGAGGTTTTCGTCGGCGTCGAAGAGGTCGCCGGCCGGCCCCGCGGCATGGCCTTCCACGGCGGATCGCTCTACGTCGTCGGCGCCGGATCCCTCCTCGACACCGGCCCCGTCCGTTACACCCCGGGCCCCGCGGGCGATCTCTCCTCGCCCACCACCATCAAGCCGAGCGTCCAGCCGTCGGATCCAACCCGCCGCTGGCTGCTGCCCGGCTCGGTCGCGATCAACACCAGCGGCGCCGGCTAAGGCGCCATCGCCGGCTCGGGGCCGACGCACGCCACCCTCGCCCGCGACATCGGTTGCTCGCCCATACGCTCGATAACGCACGGCAACTCCGGAAAAAACG
>CAZCPB010000249.1:0-6057 GCA_964500365.1 uncultured Phycisphaeraceae bacterium | reverse complement strand
GGTCGATCCGGAAGCGCGGCAATGAAGCCGGAGTGGAACGCGGGCTCGGGGCGGCAGCGCCGCCCGATGTCCGAACCGTTGGGGCTAGCGCCGACGAAGGCCCTTCGCGCCCGCGCCAGGGCCATCCTTCGGGATGTGCCGCGCGATGCGCGTGTCAAGGGTCTTGAATTCGACGACAATCAGCATCTGAGCGAGGCCCCCTGGGCGGTGCGGAACGGCGAGCGTGAGCGAGGTCTCATGGGTCCCTTACGGTCGCGGACCTCGCGCGAGCGGTCCAACTTCGGTATCACTCCCGGGCTTTCCGGACGATGACACTATAGTTGCCGGGGCTCTTCCCCGGCAACAGAAGCTGAACATTTGCCACGTCCGAACCCCCTCACAGAACGACTGGGAGCCGACGATATGAACCGCGTGATCGGAGTTGGTTTGGGGGCGATCCTGATTGCTGCTCTGGCGGGGACCGGGGGTTTGACCGGGTGCGCCGCCTCGGACACCCGGCGCGTGCCGATCGAAGGCGTGGAGACCGCGACCGTCGGCCCCCTGGCCCTCGACATACAGAACCAGCTCGGCGAGGTTCAGGTCGTGGTCGAACCGGGCCTCGCCCAGCCGTACGTCGAGGCGATCCCGTTCTCGGAAGAGCGGCCGATCGGTCAGGTCGATCGCGCGGCCGCGCTCAAGCCGTGGGTCGCCGCGCAAGTTTCGGAGGCCGAGCCCGGCGGGCGGGTTCTGCGGGTGCTCTGCACCGCGGCGGAGAACCAGCCGGTTCGGCCGGTCTACCTCAACGTCCGGGTGCCCCGGTGCGACGGCGTCCGCGTCAAGAACGTCGGCGGCCCGGTCACGCTCACCGGCGTCGGCGGGGCGGTCGAGGTGAACTGCACGCCGAGCACCCCCACGATCTGGCAAGAGGGCGCGGCGGTCCGTGTCCGCACCGACCGTGCTTTGACCTCGGGCGTGACGATCTCGAGCACCGACGGCGAAGTGGTGCTGATCCTGCCGCGCACGTCGAGCGGGAGCATCGAGGCGCTCTCCCCGGACACCGTGGTGAGCCTGGCGCAGGTCGCCGGCGCGCAGAACATGGGCGACACGCGGACGGACGTCCGCGGGACGTACTTCGGCTCGCTCAACAACGGCGAGGCCGCGATCAACCTGAAGTCGGGGAAGCGGATCAGGATGACCACGACGACCGAGCCGCCGGTGTTCGAGACGCGCCGCGTCGAAGCCGGGAGCGAGCCGACGGCGCCTGCCGAGTGATCGGCGTTTTCAGCGCTCCGTGCGGTTGTTCCAGCTCCAGTTGAGGCCGGGGTCGAAGACCGTCACCGGCGCGGAGTTCAAGAGCCTCGCCGCGAGCCTGTCCATTTCGATGCGTTCGGATCGCTGGCGGACATCCTCGCGGGCCTCGCGCTCGGCGTCCGGGGGCGGGTTCGAGCCCGGCAGCGTTTCCTCCACGAGCACAACGGCGTACCCGCGGTCAAAGACGACGACCGGGCTCACCGAGCCCGGCGTAAGCCCGCGGAGCGTTTCGCGGAACGCCCCGGCGAACGTGGGGTCCGCTGGGCTGACGGGGTCGATCTGCCCGCCCCGAGCGCCGGACGGATCCACGGAGATCAGGCGCGCCTCGGCGGCGAAGCGCTCGGCGAGTTCGGCCGGCGGGACTTCGGCCAGTCGCAGGCGGAGGCGGCGCGCCTCTTCCTCGGCGGAAACGACGATGATCGAGCATCGGACCCTCGGGCCGTAGCGGACCTCGAGCGAGGCCCGCACGTCTTCTTCGCTGATGCGCACCGTCGAAGCGACGAGCATGCGGAGCATCGCGCTGCGGCGCAGGAGCGCCTCGAAGCGCTCGGGGCCGAGGCCGCGGGCCCGCCGCACGCGCATCAGCGCCTGGCTCACCGCGGGCTCCTCGCCCGGGGGGCTTGCGCGCCGAAGGGTCTGCTCGAAGAGGGCTCGCTCGCGTTCGACGTCGGCGGGCTGGAGCGCCAGCCCGTTGAGTGCCAGTTGCTCGCGGAGCTGGTGCTCGAGCACCAGTTCCTCCACGGCCTGGGCGCCGCCGATCTCGGCCAGGCGGGCGCGGACCTCGTCCCAGCCGATCGCGGAGTTGGCGACGAGCAGGGGCGCCGGCTCGGCGTTGACGCGCGGCGGCGCGGGCGCCGGCGGCGGTGCCGCGCACCCCCCCGCCCCAAGGCACGCCAGGGGCCAAAGCAAGGACCGACGACGAACCGCTGGAGTCATGCTCATGGCGTGATAGCATGTCGCCGGGAGGTCCGGGTCAACTCGCGGGGCGTCAGAGGGTCGAATCCGCTCCGCGCCGGGGCGCGCACGGGTGGATGAGATTGCCCTCGGACGGGGGCTCGGCGGGGGCTCGGGAGCCGCTCATGGACAGCGCCGGCAC
Source organism: uncultured Phycisphaeraceae bacterium (assembly GCA_964500365.1). Classification (GTDB taxonomy): domain Bacteria; phylum Planctomycetota; class Phycisphaerae; order Phycisphaerales; family UBA1924; genus CAZCPB01. The sequence goes on along the minus strand of CAZCPB010000249.1, from coordinate 3,671 downwards.
AACTCGCCAAGGGAGCAGCCCGAAGGCGCCGCCGCGCCTCACGCTTCTCTGTCCGTACTGCGGGGCCGCGACGCCGCAGGGCCCGCGCTGCGCTGCCTGCCGCGGTCTGCTCGACCCGCTCTCGCGCCAGGCCAGCCAGAACGCGATGGGCCCGTGGTTCCTTCGTGACGAATCGGCCCCGTTCATGCCCGGGTGCTCGTACGAGACGCTGGTGGGGATGGTGCGCCGCGGCAAGATCACGCGGCGGACGGTCCTTCGCGGCCCGACGACGCGCCAGTTCTGGTGTACGGCGGAGCGGACGCCGGGACTCTCGCACCTCTTCGGCGTCTGCCACAACTGCCGCGTGGACGTGCAGCCGACGGACTCGTTCTGCGATGAGTGCGGCGCGGGGTTCACGGTGGAGCCCGACCGGCAGCACCTCGGGCTCGGCCCGGTCCACCTGCTGCCGGGGCAGGCGACGCCCGAGAGCATCGCCGACGCGGGCCTCGCTGCGCCGCCCGCGCCCGAGCACGATGAGCCCGTGCCGCCGCCACGGGTGCGGCGCGAGGCCGCGCCGGCGCCCGATCTGACGCCGCTCGTGCACGCTCTGCGTCGGCGCGTGCGGCGGCTCAAGCTGGTCGTCCTGCTCGTGTTCTTCGCGGGCGTGGCGGGGATCGTGTGGGCGGTGGCGCCGCGGGGAGCGATCGAGCGCTGGCTGGATGAGCGCGGCATTCGATTCTCGCCGGCGCCTCCTCCCGCCGGCTCGTCCCTTGCTGAATCGGAGAGTCCGAACGGGGCGGATCCTGACCCGGCGCCCCCCGTCATCTCCGGGAATGAAGCGGGCGTGCCCCGGGAACTGGGAGCGCAGGCTGATTCGAAGGTGGAGGCACCGGCGGCGGATCCTCCGTCGCCCGCGCCGGGGCCCCCGGGGGAACCTGGTCCCGAGTCGCCCGTGTCCGCCCGACCGACGGCGGTCCCGACCTGGGCTATGACCGAGACGGCCCCGGACGCGCTGGAGCGGTTGGCGGCGGGCCTTGATGACGAGGAATTGCGCCGGGCGGTCGAGCGACGTGCGGCGCAGCTCCGCGCGCGGCCGTTTCCTTGACGCGCCGGCCACGTGCCCGCGGGATGCGCCTTGCGGCGTGGTGCTCTGTTCCGTTATCCTGATCGCTTCGGATGGCTCGCGGGCCACGCGGTGTTCTGCCGCGTCGGGAGGTCGGCCATGCAGGACACTCGCTTCTCGCACCGTCGCGGGTTCACGCTGATCGAGTTGCTCGTGGTGATCGCGATCATCGCGCTCTTGATCGGGATCCTGCTCCCGGCCATCGGTAATGCGCGGAAGCTCACGCGCCTCACGGTCTGCCAGAACAACCTCAAGCAGTTCGGCAATGCGCTGGGCACCTACGCCGCCGACTTCGCCGACCGGATCTATTCGTTCACGTGGCGGGCGGGCGAGCGGTACGACAACCAGGTGGACGACAAGTCACTGGCGTTCGAATCGACGTGGGACGTGCAGGCGGCGGCGAACCAGGCGGTGAACATCATCCGCAAACGCGGCGACCGGCCCGACCTGAAGAAAATCGACGGCTGGATCCCGCACATCTACTACACGCACCTTGTGCTGCAGGACTACATGAACAGCCGCCTGCCGGAGAAGATGGTCGTCTGCCCCGACGACAAGCACCGAAACCAGTGGCAGACGCAGCCGATCGCCGACCTGTTCCCCCACTCGTACAGCCCGATCCCGGGCACGGCCACGGGCAACCCGGGCCAGCGTTGGCCGTACAGCTCGAGCTACCTGTACGTGATCTCGTCGTTCGACCGCAGCACGTCGGGGAACCGGGTCAACCAGGACGGGTACTCGTTCGGCCTGTACGACTGCCCCGCGGGCGGCATCCTTGGCGGCCAGCGCTTCAGCGAGGTCACCTTCGCTTCGCAGAAGGTGATGAACTACGACAACGTGCAGCGCCACTACGGCAAGGTCGATTCGTACTACGCGTACACCGACGTCCGCATCCCCGTCGCGTTCATGGACGCGTCGGTCCGCGTCGTCTCGATGAAGGACTGCAACCGCGGGTGGAAGCCCAACCGCCCCGAAGGAAAGAACGCGTCGATCATCTCGTACGACCCGCCTTCCTCGGGGCCGAACGCCTGGATGCCCCTGCCCCGGAAGGTCAACGCCTCCGACGAGGTGCCGGGGTTCTTCGCGTACACGCGCGGCGGGCTGCGCGGGGTCGATTTCGGCGGCACCGAGGTCAGCACCGGCCAGCCCCCGGGTTGAGCCAACATCCGAGAGGATCAGCGATGGCGTCAGCACCGGCGTCGCGGCGCGGCTTCACCCTCATCGAGCTCCTCGTGGTCATCGCGATCATCGCGCTGCTGGTCGGGATCCTGCTCCCCGCGATGGTCGGCGCGCGGCGCGCCGGGCGCCTGACGCTGTGCACCAACAACCTCAAGCAGTTCGGCAACGCGCTCAACACCTACGCGGCCGACTTCCAGGACCGGATCTACGCGTTCACGTGGCGGCGCCACGCCGCCAACGACCCGGACTACAAGAAGATGGACGGCACGTTCTGGGGCCTCGCGGCCGACGACGTCGCCGCCGCGGCGCAGCAGGCCGTGGACATCATCCAGCGCCGCGGCGACCGCCCCGACTTCACGGGCACGGGGCTGATCGGCTCGTGGATCCCGCACTGGTACTACACGCACCTGGTTCTGCAGGACTACCTGAACAGCCGGCTCCCCGAAGCACTGGTAGCCTGCCCGGAGGACCGCTACCGCCTGGACTGGCAGAAGAACCCGCGCCCGCCGGCGTGGCCCAATCAGTTCAGCCCCGTGCCCAGCCCGGCCGGCGGGCAGGCGGGGATGCGCTGGCCTTACAGCGCCAGCTACGTGTGGACACCCGCGTCGTACGAGCGAACGGTGCGCCCCGCGGACCGGCTGAGCCAGGACGGCGCCCAGTGGAACACGGTCTTCACGCCCTCGGGCGCCCGGCTGGGCGGGCGGAAGATGGGCGACTGCGTATTTCCGTCCACCAAGGTGCTGGCGTACGACATGGTCGAGCGGCACATCAACGGGCCGCGCTCGTTCCACGCATACGACGACATCAGGCAGCCCCTGGTCTTCTTCGACGGCTCGGTGCGGATGATGCTCGCCAAGGACTGCAACCGAGGCTGGCGGCCTCAGGCCCCGGCCAGCGCCGGGTACTCCCGCATCACGTACGACATGCCCGCCGCGGGGGCCAACGCGTGGATGCCCCCGCCTCGCAAGGGCGGCGGGGACATCGTGCCGGGTCTTTACCTCTGGACGCGGGGCGGGATCGCGGGGATCGACTTCGGCGGGAGCGAAGTGGATTCGGGCCAGCCCTGACCCGCGGGGGAGGGGAGGGGCGGTTTCGCAACACGTTCGATAGCATCGACTTACGAGCCGCTCCGGGCCCGCCGGTTTTCAAGTGGGCTTGCCGTGACACCGATTTCATGTTCAAATAAGTACACCGGACGTTCGCTCCGGCGTGTGGTTCGCTGAGCCGTTCTGGCTTGGGAGGACAAAGCGATGTCGAGGAACGTTGCCCGCAGGGCTTTCGGCTTCACGCTGATCGAGCTGCTCGTGGTGATCGCCATCATCGCGCTGCTCATCGGGATCCTGCTGCCGGCGATCGGCAACGCGCGCAAGGTGGCGCGGTTGCTGATCTG
>CAZCPB010000248.1:0-6067 GCA_964500365.1 uncultured Phycisphaeraceae bacterium | reverse complement strand
ATGGTCGCTCCGCCGGCTGGACCATCGTCGCGCCGAGCGGATTCTCGACCACGCGGCTCGTCTGTCCGCGCTCGGCGAGCGGGCCCTTGCCGAGCGCATTGAAGATGCCCGCGCCGGCGTGGTGCTGCGCCGCACGGACGCGGGGGCGATGGACGCGGCCTTCGCCGTCGGTGTCGAGGCGATCCGGCGCGAACTCTCGCTCACGCTGCACCCCGTCCAGGTGCTCGCCGGCCTGGTCATGTCCGAGGGCTGCTGCGCCGAGCTGGCGACCGGCGAGGGCAAGACCGTCACCGCGATCCTGCCCGGCACGATCGACGCATGGTCCGGGCGCGGTCTGCACATCGTCACCGTGAACGACTACCTCGCCCGGCGCGACGCCGGCACGTGCGGGCCGGTCTTCCGGCGCCTCGGTCTCACCGTGGGCGTGATCCAGGAGGATTCCACGTCCGACGAGCGGCAAGCGGCGTACGCCAAGTCGATCACGTACGCCGCCGACAAGCAGGTGATCTTCGACCACCTCCGAGATCGACTGCAGTCGCCGATCGCTCCGTCACTGACCGGCGCGCTGCTTGACGAACTCTTCGGCTCCTCGGAGGGCGATCATCGCCCGGACTGGACCGGGCGCGTGGTCCAGCGCGGTCTTTACGCCGCGATTGTGGACGAGGCCGACAGTATCCTTATCGACGAGGCCGTGACGCCCGCGATCATCGGCATCGACACGGAGGGATCGGGGAGCGCCGGGGGTGAACCGTTCAGGGTCGCCGCCGCGATTGCGAGCGACCTCGTCGAGGGCCAGCACTACCGGCTCGACCGGCGGCTGCGGCACGTGCACATGACCGACGCCGGGCGGGACGTGCTGGCGGCGCGGGCCGGGTCGCTGCCACCCTTCTGGGCCGGGCCCCGCCGGCGCGAGGAACTCGTCATCAGGGCGCTCCAGGCCAAGGAACTCTTCGTGCGCGGCGAAGATTACATCATCAAGGACGGCAAGGTCGTCATCGTCGATCGCTCGACGGGTCGAATATTGCCGGGCCGGCAATGGCAACTCGGGACGCACCAGGCCGTCGAGGCGAAGGAAGGAACGGAAATCAGCGATGACCGCCGCACCAATTCGCGCGTCAGCTATCAGCAGTTCTTCCAGCGCTACGCGCGCCTGAGCGGCATGACAGGCACGGGATGGGAGGTCGCCGATGAACTCTGGAAGAACTACCGCCTGCCGGTCGTCCGCGTGCCGACCCACAAGCCCGTGATCCGCGTGCACGCGCCCGACCGGCACTTCGACACCGAGCGCGAGAAGTTCGAGGCGGTTGCCGCGCGGGTCGAAGCGCTCCACCGCGAGCGCCGGCCGGTGCTGGTCGGGACGCGCAGTGTGACCTCATCGGAGCGGCTCGGCGAACTGCTCGGGGCCCGCGGCGTGCCGTGCCAGATCCTGAACGCGACGCGCGAGGGCGAGGAAGCCGCGATCGTGGCCCGCGCCGGCGAGGCGGGCGCGGTCACGGTCGCGACGAACATGGCCGGCCGCGGCACGGACATCCGGCTCGGGCCCGGGGTCGTCGAGTCGGGGGGGCTGGTCGTGATCGCGACCGAGCGGCACGAAGAATCGCGCGTGGATCGGCAGCTCTTCGGGCGCTCCGGGCGCCAGGGGGATCCGGGCTTGGCCGAGGCGTTCGTCTCGCTGGAGGACGGGCTCATCGTGCTTCACGGCCCAAAGCTCCTCACGGTGCTGGTTCGGCGTCTCAGGGGCCCGTGGCGGCCGATGATCTGCAGAGTGCTGTGGCTCGCGGCGCAGTGGTCGGCGGGGCGCAAGGCACGGGTGCTGCGGGCGCAGGCGCTGATGGCCGACGCGGTGATGGACATGGCATTGCACCATCGGACGCGGTGACCCGCGCGATCAGTCCCACCACCGCTTGCCCCACATCGCGATATTGATGACGGGCCACGCCACGGGCCAGAAGCGGCGCGGGCTGTGCGCGACGGCGGCGAGCGTGCTTTCGGTGAAGAGTTCGCGCGCAAGACACCCCTCGAGCACGGCGCGCGCCGAGTCTTCCAGCCACGCCTGAAAGGGGAGCGGGAAGCTGGCCTTCGGCCGGGCCAGCACCGAGGAAGGCAGGTCGGCGCCGAACGCGGCGCGGAGGGAGATCTTGGTGCGGGCGGGGATCAATCGCTCGCCGGGCGCTCCGCCCCGCGCGGGCTCGAACTTGCGTGACATCGGGAGCCGCCCGGCCATCGCGGCGAGGCGCTGGTCCGCGAACGGGGTGCGCCCTTCGACGCCTTCGAGCATCGTCGCCTGGTCCAGCCGCAGGAGGAGCCCGGTCAGGTTCACCTCGCGGCAGAAGCGCAGGTGCGTTTCCAGCGGTGAGGGCCCGTCGTCCTCGGCCGCGATCCGCTCGAACGTGGCGCGGTAGTGCTCGCGGAGGTGCTCATCACGTTCGCTGCGACGAAGCGCCTCGTCCGTGAGGATCGAGCCTTTGGCCGAGGGCGCGATCCATGCCGCCGCTTCGACCTGGAAGAGCCCGCCCTGCCGCCGCCACTCTCCGGGCGAAGAGGAGTCGAGCGCGGCCAGATGCTCGGCGGCACGGGTGAGGGGGATCTCGTAGCCGCCGAAGAGCTCGTCGGCGCCTTCCCCCGAGAGGGCGACGACCTGCCCATCGGCACGCAGGCGTGCCGCGAGGGCGTTGATGGCTACCTCGTTAGGCGTGGACAGGGGAAGCCCCGTCGCGGCGATCATCTCCGTCCAGCGCTCCGCGAAGCGATGGCGCGCCACCGGCGCTTCGGCGTGAACTGCCCCGAGCTTCTCCGCGACCGCGCCGGCGACTTCGGGATCGCCGGGCTCGACCGAGTCGGCGGCGCCGGAGGCGTACGTGCGGAGCGCGCCTCGCGGGGCCAGACGGGCGGCGTGCGCCGTGATGATCGTGCTGTCCAGGCCCCCGGAGAGCAGGCAGCAGGTGGGCACATCGGCGCGCAGGTGCCTTGCGATCGAGTCTTCGACCGCGGCGCGGAGTTCCGCGTCGGTCGGCGCTCCGTGCCGGCCGATCCCGGGCTCGCGCGGGCAGGGATCCTCCGCAGTCGGTTCGCGCGATCCCTGCCACCGGCTGCGTAGTGAGACGACCAGGCGGCCGCGTTTCAGGTCGATGCGGGCGACCTCGCCGGGCTGGAGCGTGTGAATACCCGCGAACAGCGTCCGGGGGCCGAGCGTGGTGCGGATGGTGGTCAGATAGGCGCTGATCGTGACGAAATCCGGGCGTGCGCTGATCGCGGGGTGGGCAAGGATGGCCGGGATCTCGCTCGCGAAAACGAGTTCGCTTCCGCCGGGCGTATCGGCGAACGCGTAGTACAGCGGCTTGATCCCCAGCGGGTCGCGCGCCAGCAGAAGCGTGCCGGCGTCGAGATCGACGAAGGCCATCGCGTACATGCCGCGGAGGCGCGGAATCGCGCGCTCGCCATGGGCGCGGAGCATCGCGAGCGCGGTCTCGGCGTCGGAGCGCGACCGGAACTCGACGCCCTCGGCGCCCAGCCCCGCGCGCAGCTCAGCGTCGTTGTACAGCTCCCCGTTGTAGACGATCCCGGCACGCCCGTCGGGAGAGACCATCGGCTGGTGGCCCGACGGGGAGGTGTCGAGCACGGCAAGCCGACGGTGCGCGAAGGCGATGTTCTCGCAGCGCCACTGGCCGCGTCCGTCCGGGCCGCGATGGGCCATGAGATCGCGCATTGTTTCCAGGCGCCGGTCGTCCACCGAGGGGGAGCGGCCGGCGGGGGCAACGATGCCGAGAATGCCGCACATCGAGAGAAGTATCGACACGCCGGGAGCGCGCTCAGAAAAAGTCGCAGCTGGGAACGACTTGCACCGGCGAGGATTCAGGGCAAGGGCGGCCTCGAGACGCAAATTCGGAGAGAACCATGCACATGCGGCGCAGGCCATCGTCGCCACGAAAATGGGCGAAGGGGCCTCGCGACGAGCGGGATATCGCGCGGGAGCGTCGATTCGCGGGAGAGGCGGTCACACCCACACCTGCACGATCAGGTTCGGCTCCCTGACCTTGCCGGTCCACTCGCCGATCGAGGTGTTGACGAACTTGACCTCGTACTGCGGGTGGGCGTCGAGCCACTCGTTGATCTGCTGGTCAAGCACGGCCAGGCTCTCGCCGACGAGCTTGCAGTGGAACGAGCGGACGTGGATCGCGCCGGTGCCGTTGACGTTCGGCGAACGCTTCCAGTTCTCCTCGTGCCGCTTGGCGCTGAAGCGCTGCTCGAACTGAGTGATCTTGTTCACGGGCTGGGGAGGTGCCTTCTCGATCCTGTCGGGCGCGTGCGCCGGCGATGGCACCGCGTGAGGCGCGGAGAGGCCCGGCGCGCCCCCACCTCCCCCGCCGAGGGAGCCGGTGCCGAAGGGACGGATCTGCGGGCTCAACTGGGGGCCGGGCTGCGGGTTGGCTTGCGGGCGGGCCTCGGCGCCGAAACCGGGCGGGTTCGGGGAATCCGGGGACAGCGGCATAGGGCATCTCCTTGCCTGGAGACCGCCCGCCGCCATCGCCACGAGGAGTGCGGCGGACGACCTGACGGGCGCCAGCGTACCCGAAAGCGAGGACGGGAGAAACGGTCTATCCCGTGACCCGAGAAAACGTCCACACATCGGGCGCGCGGCGGCGGCCCTCGAAGCGAATGGTGCCCGTGCCGAAGTCAACCTGGGCGACGAGGTGATCGCGATCGAACTTGAGCGAGGCGAGCCCCTGGGCGACACGGTGAACACGCCCACGTCCGCGGGAGACTGGGCCCTCGTACCCCAGAAACTCAGGCCGGTGGTCGGGAAGCGAAGTGGCCTCGAAGCGGGCGATGTCATCCCGGTCTGGCCGGTGGTCGAGGCGGAAGGTCACGAGAGGAGAGTCGGGAACGGGCGCGCGCTGAATCATCCAGTCCCAATGACCGCTTCCATCGGGAAGGTCATGCCGCAGCAGCACCGTGCGGAGGCGGTGGGCGGATGCTCCGGCATTCGGGGCGGGTTCAGGCATGGGGAGATTCTGCCCGATACGATGGGCGATTCCGGACGGCGGAACGCCGCCACCCGGGCAACGGTACCCCACGGAGTTCGTCATGCGCCGATCGATTGAAAGTTCCGTACTTGGCACGCTGTGCGCGGCCGTTCTTCTCCTCGGCGCATGCTCGGAACAGCGGCCCCTGCACGCCATCCGCGACAACGGCGACTGGGCCATGCAGCAGGGGAAGTACGACGTGGCGATCTCCGACTACAGCGAGTACCTGGAGCGCAAGCCCGGCGAGGTGGCGGTCCGGTACGACTTGGGCCGTGCGCACCTGGCCGCCGGAGAGTGCAAGAACGCGATGGAACACCTGAGCACGTGCGTGGACGTTCGCCCCGACAACGACGACTACGCGGCAGCGTTGGCGGCAGCCTTGTTCGACTGCAAGGAGTCCGATCGGCTGACCCTGTTTCTCAGACGTCGGACGGCGGAGCGTGGCACGCCTGCCGACTACATCCTGCTCGGTCAGTACGCCAACAAGCTGGGACACCCGGACGAGGCGTTGCAGGCACTTCTGACGGCAGCCCGGATCGATGCCGGTCAGACGTTGGCCCCGCAGCTCGCGCTGGCGGATTTCTACGGGTCGGTGAATGACGTCCCCAACCAGATCCGACGCCTGCGCATGGCCTTGTACTTGTCCCCAGGGAACGAACGTGTGATCGAACAATTGAAGGCCCACGGCGAAGTTATCGGGCCCACTCTCGCGTTGCTCCCTGAAGAAGCCCAGTAGGATTCACGATTTCCTGGACTTGACCTTTCCAAAGTCCTTATTACCATTCATCCACATATACGGATGAATCGCAGGGCGGACTCCAATTCGATTACCGAACTTCTCGGCACGCTGGGCGAGCCCATTCGGCTGCGCGTCCTTCGGCTGTTGGAGAGCCAGGAATTGTCGGTGGGAGAAGTCGCCAAGATCGTGCAATTGCCGCAGTCCACGGTCAGCCGGCATTTGAAGGTTCTGGCCGACGGGGGCTGGCTGGACAAGCGGAGCCACGGCACGGCAACGTTCTACCGCCTGACGCTCGATGACCTCG
>CAZCPB010000247.1:0-6254 GCA_964500365.1 uncultured Phycisphaeraceae bacterium | reverse complement strand
GCGAGGCGCGACGCGTCGTCGTTGATCGAGGCGCCCTTGTTCCGCGGGCGGTTGGAGGTGGGCATGCGCGTCGGGTCGAGCCCGTCATCGAACATCGCTCACGCTCCCTTCCCGTCGAGGACCGGGGCCTGGCCCGAGGCCTCGAGCGCGGCGTTGAAGACGTTGGTGTACGTGCCGCAGCGGCAGATATTGCCGGAGAGGTAATGCTTGATCTGCGCCATTGTGGGCCTGGGCGTGTTGTTGAGCATCCAGCGCGTGGCCATGACCAGGCCGGGCGTGCAGTAGCCGCACTGGAGCGCATCGTGCCGCACGAACGCTTCCTGCACGGGGTCGAGCGAGTCGCCTTTGGCGAGGCCTTCGACGGTGGTGATCTCGCCGCCCTCGGCGTCGGCCGCGAGCATCATGCACGAGTTCACGAGGACGCCGTCGAGCAGGACCGAGCAGCCGCCGCAGGCGCCGCGGTCGCAGATCTCCTTGGTGCCGGTGAGGTCGAGGTTGTGGCGGAGCGCCTGGAGCAGGGTCGTCGCGGGGTCGACCGTGGCCTTGTGCGCCCTGCCGTTGACCTGCAGCGTGATCTCGAAAGGGTCGGGGCCGCGCAGGGCCGGCGTGCCGGGTTGTGCGCCGCCGGGGCGGGCGAGCGTTTCGGCCTTCGCGCTGAGCGAGCCGACCGCCGCGGAGGCGCCGAGTGTCTGAATGAAGGATCGGCGCGACACGCCGCGGGCTTGCGCTGGCGGCCCCGGGGCGTCCGGGGTTGAGTCGGACTTCATGCTCGGCCTCCTGACCCGGGCGGCAGTATACCTAGTGCGCCCCGGAGCGAAAGGGCACTTGCCGGCGATTGCGGCGGCGGCGGTCGCGGGGATCAGCCGGCGCTCACGAACGTGCCGCGTGAACGATCCTTGGCGACCCCGGGGAACTTCAGCGCCCGGCCGTGGGCGACGCAGTAGACGCCGGGCTCGAGCACGCCCAGCGCGAAGATGGCCTCGGTGAGGTTCTGGAGCGCATCGGAGCGGGTCATTTCGAACGGGCGCATCGCGCCGGTGAGCACGATGGGCACCGCGGGGGAGGGGATGTCGCGGAGGAGTCGCTCGCCGGTCACGGTGAGGGTGTCGGTGCCGTGGAGCACGACGATCCCGCTGCCGCGGGGCAGGGAGCCGGGCGCGCCCGAGCCGCCGGATGCTCGGACCGCCTCGACGATCCTGGCGCGGTCGTCGTCGGTCATGTCGAGGCTGTCCTTGCTGAGCAGTTCGACGGTGTTGACGGAGGCGTCTTCGAGGCGCAAGCGCCGGAGCATCCGCCGCACGATCGAGCGCCGGTTGTGGAGCGTGCCGGAGGCCTCGTCGTAGGTCTTTTCGATAGTTCCGCCGGTGGTGATCAGCGTGACCTGACGCATGGGGGAGCGTAGGTGGGCGGGCGCGGCGCTTCGGGCCTCGCGGCGGCCGCTTGCCTCGGCCGCGCGGATCACGCCCGAAAACCGCGCCTCGCATCCGTCATAAACCCACCCGCTCGGCGTCCGGGAAGCATGCGATTCTCGCGCTCCTGTGAGGCGCTTCGGGCCTCGGCGGCGCGTGCCGATCTTCCCTCGGAGCGGGACGCGCCGGCGGGGCGCCCGCCGGGACCTTCAACCCCAGAGGCGAACAACCCGTGGACATCGCCAGTCTCATCGGAGTGATTATCGGGGTCGTGTGCCTGAGCCTCGTCGCGTGGCACGGCTCGCACGGGCACCTCGCCATGTTCTTCTCGATGGAGGGCGTGCTGACGGTGTTCGGCGGCTCGATCAGCGTGATCTTCATGGCGATGCCGATGGCGCGGATAAAGGCCGTGGGCGGCTACATCCGGCGCTTCATGTTCCACAAGGGCAAGGGGCCGGACGAGGTCATCAAGCTGATCAGCGCGCTCTCTGAAAAGGCGCGGCGCGACGGCATCCTGGCGCTCGAGGCCGAGACCGCGAAGATCGACGATCCGTTCCTGTCCAGCGGCCTGAAGATGGCCGTGGACGGGGTGGACCCGGGCAGCATCGAGAGCACGCTCCGCATGGAGGTGCTCGCGATGCAGGACCGGCACAAGTCGGGCAAGAAGTTCTTCGACCTCGTGAAGATCTACGGTCCGGCGTGGGGGCTGGTCGGGACGCTGATCGGGCAGATCGGCATGTTCGGCCAGCTCGCCGGCGGCGACATCGGCGCCATGGGCAAGGCCCTCGCGCTGGCGGTCGTCGCGACGATGTACGGCACCGTGATCGCCAACGCGGTGGCGGGGCCCATCGGCGACAAGCTGGCGCTGCGCTCCAACGAGGAGATCCTGAACCGCGAGATGATGCTCCAGGGCATCCTCTCGATCCAGGCCGGCGACAACCCGCGCGTCACGCTCGACCGCATGCTCGCGTTCATCCCGCACCAGACCCGCTCGAAGATGAAGGCGGCGTAGAAGAAGGGAAGTGGCCGCGCGGTCCTGCGCCGCCGCCGCCGACCCCCTTCCGTCATGCCGGCCTGGCGAGTTCCGACGAGTTCGCACTGAGTCCGACTTTCACTCCGGCGCATCGCCACTCCGCGACTTCCTGACCCATGGCCGACCACGAGAAAGAACACGGCGAAGAGAAGGGCCACGGCGGTCACTCGCGCGGCGGGCACGGGCACGGGCACGGCGGCGGGCACGAGGAGCACGAGGGCGTCCCGGAGTGGATGATTTCGTTCGCCGACAACACCGCGCTCATGATGGGCCTGTTCGTGATTCTCCTGGCGATGAACATGGGCCCGAAGGCCAAGAGCGTGATGGGCGGCGAGCCGTCGGAAAACAACACTTCCGAGTCGGCCTCGAGCGAGCGGATGCTCGACCTGGTCATCAGCCTGCGCGAGGCGTTCAACAACCCGGTCGATTCGACTTCGACGAACCCCAAGGAGGCTTCGCTGCGCCGGCGTCTGCTCGAGCGGCAGGGGACCTCGCCCACCCGGGTCACGCCGGACCCGGCGGGCCAGCGCGAGGGCGGGGCCGTCCGCCCCGGCGAATACAACGAGGTGGGCGCGCGGGTCGACTTTGACGACGGGTCCGCGCTGCTCTCGGGCGCGGCACGCCAGCGTGTCGCCGACACGGCGCGCGAGCTGGGCGCCACGCGCTACGTCATCGAGGTTCGCGGGCACGCGAGCCCGTTCGAGACGTTCATGGACGCCGAGAAGGGCATGAAGCTCGGGCACGAGCGCGCCATGGCCGTCGCGCGCGAACTGGCGGCGCAGGGGGTCCGCTGGGCTCAGGTCCGAGTGGTCGCCTGCGGCGACAGCGAGCGGCTGGTGGGCCGCACGTACAACCGCGCCGAGGACAGCGCGAACCAGCGGGCGGAGATCATCCTGACCAAGGACCTGGTCCCGGGGGACGCGGGGGTGGAGCCGGGGGCGGGATCGGGCGAGCGGTGAACGGGTGGGACGGGGCGTTCGCCGGAACTCACGCGAGTTCGAGGCCGTCGTGCGCGAGCTGCATGCCCCCGGGCAGCGCTTCGTTGGTCTGGCGGTGGCCGAGGTCGTGGGCCATGTGCACGAAGTAGGTGCTCGGAGCGCCCACGCGCGCGGCGATCTCGACCGCCCGGTCGAGCGTGAGGTGGGTAGGGTGGTGGCGGGTCCGCAGGGCGTCGAGCACGAGCGTGCGGAGGCCCGTGAGCTGCGACCAGGACTCGGGGGGGATCGCCGAGACGTCCGTGCAGTAGGCGAGCGGGAACGGTGGCATGGGGCCCGCCGGCGGGGCGGGGGCTCCGGGCGCGGGCTCGATCCGGTACCCGACGATCGGCAGCCTGCCGTGCAGCAGCCGGATGGGCGTGAACCGCACGCCGAAGAGGTCGATGGGGCGGCCTGGCTCGACGGGGTGGGCGATGAGCGAGGCGACGAAGCTGTCGTTGACGTTGTGGTCGCGCTCGAAGATGTGCCTGTAGACCCGGCGCAGGTGGTCGAGGGTGTGCGGCTCGGCGTAGATGTCGATCGGCGCCTTCATGACGGCGTTGAAGCGGCGCACCTCGTCGAGGCCGAAGGTGTGGTCGACGTGGTTGTGCGTGAAGAGCACGGCGTCGCAGCGCTTCAGGCGCGCCCGCAGCGCCTGCTCGCGCAGGTCGGGCGACGTGTCGAGCAGGACCACTCGCTCGGCGCCGGCCGCGTCGGTGAACATCATGCACGCGCTGGTGCGCAGGCGCCGGTCGTGCGGATCGTCGCTGGTGCACACCGCGCAGTCGCACCCGATCGCGGGCACGCCCGCCGAAGTCCCCGTGCCCAGGAAGAGGAACCTCATCGCGCACACGGTACGCCGCTCACGGGCCGGCGCTGAACCGGCGGAGGCCGCGCTCGAGGTCGTCGGCGAAACCGGCCATGTTCGTCCCGGGGAGCAGGCACAGGGGGTCGTCGATCAGCCAGACGCGCCCGTCCCTGACGGCGGGGATGTCGAGCGAGGACAGGGCGCCGAGCCGCTCCGCCAGCTCGGCCCCTTCGACGGCGCGCGCCCCCCGCTGCTTCCCCGCGGGCGCGGGGGAGACCAGGACGATCGTGCCCGGGGCTCGGCGCAGCACGTCCTCGGCGTCCAGCTCCATGTAGGGGGCGCCGCGCGCGATCGCCGGCACGCCCCCGATCCGCTCGAGGACCTGCTGATGAAACGACCCGGGACCCAGTGCCGCGAACACGGGGGAAACGCCCATGAGGATCATGACTCCCCCCGCCGGCGCGAAGTCCCCCCGGCGTGACCACGCCGAATCGAGGCGCGCGAGGAGCGCTTCGACCTCGCGCTGGCGGCCGGGGGCGACGAACGTCCGGCCGAGGCGCTCGGTGCTCGCGCGGATCTCCCCGAGCGTGAGGAGCGTCCCGAAGGGCATGACGTCCCACCCGTTGGGGCCGGCGAGTTCGTCCAGGCGCGCGGGCAGATCGCGCGAGCCCCATTCGATGATCACGTGCGTCGGCCCTGCCGCGAGCAGCGCTTCGTAGTCGATCCCCGCCTGGTCGCCGCAGACCGGGATGGACGGGTCGAGCACCAGGTCGTACGCGTGGCGGCCCACGATCCGGTCGCGCAGGCCGAGGTCCCCGAGCGTCACCGCCAGTGCGGGGCTGAGCACCACGAGGCGGTGCCGGGCGCCGCCGGGGCCACCGGCCTTCGGCGCGGTCGCCGGGCTCGCCCGCTCGCACGCGGCGGGCAGGATCGCCGCGAGCAGGATTGCCGCGGCCGCGACGACCGACACCGTCGCGGCGTTCCACGAGCGGCGCATCTGCGCGATCATGCCGCACCCCCGAACCGCGCGTCGATGTCCGCCTTGAGTGCCGCGAGCACGTGGCCGGGATACAGCGGGAAGGGCCACGAGCGGTCCATGGCGACCTCGGCGTCGCGCGCCCGTGCCGCGGCGTCGTTCGCGGCGCGCTGGAGCGCGGCGAGACGGTCCTTGTTGGCCGCGCGCCGACGGGCGAGGTAGCCGTGCAGGCTCTGGAAAGCAGACCGCGGGTCGCGCCCCTCGCGCCGGGCGCTCTTGATCGACGCAACGAGCTCGCGCCGGCGTGCGGCGCCCTCGGAGTCGTCCACGAGCGCCGGGTCGTGCCACGCGCGGTGCGCGGCCCATGTGGCGCGGGCCACATCGCCGGGCGCCGGGGCCGGCCCGTCGAGGAGCGTCAGCCGGCGCGTCGCCGTGACGACGGCGACGGGGGCCGGCTCGCGCAGGGCCGCGGCGTCGGCGAGCCATCCCGCGATCCACGCGTCGTTGGCGTGCTCGTAGAGCCGTCCGCCCGTGCCGTGGATGAAGAGTTCGCACGCGCCGAGGCGGAGCAGCGCGGTCATCAGGAGGGCCCGCGGCGCGAGCGTCCGTCGGTCGAGGCCCGCGAGGTCCTCCGCGTACACCGCGCGGCGTGCTCGCCCGTCGATCCTCCACACGGGCAGTTCGTAGCGCTCGTTGACCTCGTCGGCGTGGAGCGCCCTGAGCCCCGCCGCCGGAGCGCGGGCCGCGGCGGCGTTGTACGACCGCACGCACTCGCGGGGCTCGCGGTCCATCGCGTCGAGCACGCGCTCGAAGAGCGACGTCCGCGCCAGCGCGGTCGAGAACAGCGGCGGCGCCGGCGTGACGAGCGGCCGGAGCAGGTCGGCGAGCGCCGCCGCCGTCTGGCGCGCGGCGTTCGGCTCGGGAGCGTGCGCCGCGACCGCGTCCCGCAGCCCTTGCAGCCCCGCCCGCACGCCCTCGTCCGCGGCGTCCGCGGGCACCTGGCCGGCCGGTTCGATCGCCGGTCGCGTGCACACGGGGGCCTCGCCCGCGGCTT
>CAZCPB010000246.1:0-6276 GCA_964500365.1 uncultured Phycisphaeraceae bacterium | reverse complement strand
ACATCGCGCTGGTCCCCAAGGGCATGTACCTGGCCGCGATGGACCAGTGGCAGGACCCCCTCTACCGCCGGATCGTCGACCACCTGCCCAAGGGCACCACGCCCGCCGACTTCATCACCAGCCTCGACATCTCCGCCCGCAAACGCGGCTGACGACATGAGCGAGCCCCGGAAAAAGCCCGTCGTCCTCTTCCTCTGCACCGCCAACTCCGCGCGCAGCCAGATGGCCGAGGCGATCCTGCGCGACCGCGCCGGCGACCGCTTCGACGCCGCCAGCGCCGGCCTCACCCCGACCCAGGTCAACCCGCTCACCCTCCGCGTCCTCGACGAGGCCGGCATCGACACCACCGGCCTCCGCTCCAAGTCCTCCGCCGAATTCCTCGGCAAGGTCGCCGTCCGCTTCGCCGTCATCGTCTGCGACAAGGCCGCGCGGCACTGCCCGAGCATCTACCCCTTCGCCGCCCGGACCCTCTACTGGCCCTTCGAGGACCCCGCCGCCGCCGAGGGCTCCGACGACCAGCGCCTCCAGAAGTTCCGCGAAGTCAGGGACCAGATCGCGGCACGCCTCGACGCGTGGCTTGACGAGCGCGCCGGCTCATGAACCAACGGCATCGCCGCGGCTCGCTCGCGCCATCTACGCTTTCGCTCCTCGGATCGACGAATCCACGATCAGCGTCACCGGACCGTCGTTCTCGATCGTCACCAGCATCGTCGCACGGAACTCGCCACGCTCCACCCGCGCCGACTCCGCCAGCCGACGGACATCCTCCACGAACCGCTCGAACTCGTGCGCGGCAAGGTCCGGCTCCATGGCGTTGTCGAACCCCGGCCGCCGCCCCTTGCGCACATCCCCCGCCAGCGTGAAGTTCGGCACCAGCAGGACCCCGCCCCCGCCGATCTCCGCGACCGACCGGTTCATCTTCCCCGCATCATCCTCGAACACCCGCAGCCCCGCGATCTTCGCCGCGCACCACCGCCGCTCCTCCTCGGTGTCGCCCTTCTCGAACCCCGCGAGCACGACAAGCCCCGGCCCGATCTCACGCACGATCGGCGCGCCCGGATCGCCCCCCGCCACCACGCTGGACACCCCCGCCCGCCGCACCCGCTGAATGACGCACTTCATGAAAGGGATCGTTGCACGCCCGCACCGCCGGAGTGCCTGGGTAACGCGGTGCCGTGGTGCCAGGGGTGCCAGGGGTGCCGTGGTTGGACGCTTCGGACAACCACGCGAAGAACGCGCGCCGCGTTGAGCGACTCCGGTCCGACGCTCCGAGGGTCACCGCCGGAGATATCCCGACCCGCACTCCGGGCACACGCCGCCGCCAAGCCCGCTCAAGTCGTACCCGCACGCGCGGCAGCCCCGGGTGTACGGCGCGAGCCTCACCGCGTCGCGGACACCAAAGAACAGCCCAAGAACCAGCGCCAGCGCCGCGCCCGCCCCGAAGACCAAGGTCCCCAGGTCAAAGACTCCGGACGCGATCCACGCGGGCTTCATTCGGATGAAATCGCACGCCGGGTCCCGGGCCTCGACGACCATGGCGCAGAACTGCATCCCCGCGACCGGGACGACCGCGGCAATCGGCGCGAGCATCAGCGCCCGGAGCACCGCCAGCAGGACTCGCGGGTGATGCGCTTCCAGCAGCACGTGGAGGCTGCCCGCCCCGCCGAACAGGAAGCCGACCGGCACGATCGCGAAAGCGCCGAACGCGACCGCGATCTTCGCCGCCTCGAACAAGTAGCCCGCCATGTCCCTGAACGGCTCGAGGCTGGAGGTGCCGTGAACGATCGAGAATCCCGCGAGGACGATCGCGCTGGACCAGCCGGCCACGGCGCACCAGCCCGCGGGCGCGAACGCCGCGACACGCCCGAGTACCGGGGGCCACACAAGCCCCAGCGCCGTCTCACGCATCCACCGTTCCAACTCGGCCGAGCGCTCGAACATCGAGCCCTCCCCACGTCGTATCCTCGCGGCTCATGCCCGACGCGAGCCACCCGAGCGTGTCACGCCCACGACCGTCATTCGTCCGAGAGCACCCGCGCCAAACCGCGAACATCGAGCCTGAAGCCGACGATCGCGCGGCTCGCAAGCTCGTCGCCCTCGACGAGCGTCTCGATCAAACGCTCGCGCTCGCGATGCCAGGAGCGGACACGCCCATCGGCCGGGTCGATCACCCAGTATTCCTTCACCCCGAGCTTCTCGTAGTCGTCCTTCTTGCTGATCAGGTCCAGCGCCTCGCTGCCGGGCGAGAGAACTTCAACGACGAGATCCGGGGCGGTCGTCAGCCGCTCGGGGATCGGGCGAGGCGTCCTCCTTGCGTACGCGCACACATCGGGCCGAAAGACGGAGAATCCGTGGATCTGCAGGTCCGTCTCGCTGTAGATGTCGGCCGTGCCGCCGCCGTCCTCGAAACGGCCGAGTTGCTTCAGGATCTCCTGGATCGTCTTGGCGTGACGCGGCCTGGGACCGGGAGACATGAGCACGACTCCGTCGATGAGCTCGTACCGCTCCTGGGTCTCGCCGAGAGCGAAGAAATCCTCGGCCCCCATCCTCAGGCCCGTCAGGGCGTACCTCGGAAACTCCCAGCGCGCCGTGGACATCACCCTCATCATATCGATCGAACCTCGGCGCCAGAACACCTCAGCCCGTTTCCTTCACCCCCTCCATCACCCGCGGCAGGACCGTCACCTCCACCGGGCTCGGCAACTGCTTCGCCGACCTCACCCCCGCGTCCTCGAACTTCCGCAGCGTCGGCGTCAGCCGCCCCTCCACCGACCCCACGAACTCGTTGTACTTCCGCACCGCCCTCTCCAGGCACTCGCCCACCGCCGCGGCGTTCTCCCACACCTTCGCGGCACGCTCGTGCAGTTCCTCGCCCAGCCGCCGCAGTTCGCGGGCCTCGTCCGCCAGACGCTGCTCCTTCCACCCCAGCTCGACGGAACGCAACAGCCCGATCAGCGTCGAGGGGCTCGCGAGGATCACCCGCTTGATCGCGGCCCTCTCGAACAGGTCGGGCCGGCGCGACAGCGCCGCATCGATGAACTGGTCACCCGGCACGAACATCACCACGAACTCCGGTGTCTTGTCGAACTGGTCCCAGTACGCCTTCGCCGCCAGCTTGCCCACCTGGTCGTCGACGTGCGCCGCGAAGCGGTCGAGCGCGGCGTCCCGCTCCGCATCCCCCGGCGCTTCGAGCGCGTCGAGGTACGCCTCGATGCTCGTCTTGGCGTCGACCACCACGACCCGGTCGTTCGGCAGCTTCACCGTCATGTCCGGCCGCAGCGCCCTGCCGTCCCAGTCCCGGATCGTCTCCTGCACCGAGAAGTCGCAGTAGTTCCGCATCCCCGCCACCTCGGCCACGCGCTGCAACTGGATCTCGCCGTACCGCCCGCGCACCTGCGGCTTGCGGAGCGCGCTGGTCAGTTTCCCAGTCTCCACCCGCAGCATCTCGCTGGCCTGCCCCGCCGCTCGGACCTGCTCGGCCAGCGTCGCGAAGCTCGCCTCGCGCTGCTTCTCGATCGCGCCCAGCCGCTCGTCGGCCCTCTTCAGCGTCTCCCCGATGGGCTTGACCAGTTCCTCGACCGCCCGCTTGCGAAGCTCCAGTTCGTGCTGGCCCGCCTGCTGGTGCTGCTTGAACTTTTCATCGGCCAGCTTGAGGAAATCGCGGGTCGACGCCGAGAGCGTCTCCCCGGCCACCGACCTGAACTGCTCCACGGCGAGCGCGTTCAGTTCCTGATACTTCTTCTCCACCTCGGCGTTGCGGCGGGCCTCGGCCTCGAGTTCCTTGCGGTGATGCTCGCCCAGAGCCTTGAGCTGCTCACGGAGCGCTGCGCCGTCGGCCTGCGCCTCCGCGACCTCCGTCATCAGGTGCTCAACACGCCGCTGGAGCGCCGCGGCACGTTCCGCGCCCTCGCGTGTCTCCCCTTCCAGCGCCTCGCGCGCCCGCGCGAGCTCCACGCCGAGCCCGTCGCGCTCCGCGCGCGCCGCGCCCGCCGCGACCAGCGCCCGGCCCCGGGCCAGCGCTAGCCACACGCACCCCGCCGCGCCCATCACGGCCAGAACGGCGACCACCGCGAGCACGATCTCCAGAGTCGGCATGGGCGAAGTCTACTGAAGACCCGTCCAGAAGCCAAATCAGAACGGCCCGCCCCACACCAGAAACCTCAGATTTGATGGGCCATGTCCGCCCAAGTCCGCCCAAGTGCGCAATTCCCCGGGCATGGGCTCGAAGCCCTCGGTCCGCGCGCCGTCGAAACCCTGCCCGCGCCGACAGAGAACGCACTGCCGAATTGGCATCCCCCCCCGCCCGCGCCTCATGCGGCTGGCAGCGGCTTTGCTTGAGTCCCGCCGGTTTTTCGCCCCGCCCTGCGGGCGCGGCGGGCCTTTCAGTGCTTGGGATTCCGGCACCCCGGTTGCCATGCTCCCGGCGTGGTCATGCCGCGCAGACACCATCCCGGGCAAAGGTCAGGCGGCGGCGAAGCGCCCTGCGGTGGCCCGTGCCGCCCGGGTGGCCGGCTGAACCTCCTCCTTTCTTACGCCGGGTGGGACGACGACTCGTGGGTGGACCGCCTGCCCCGCCTCCTCGAGCCCATGGGGGTGGTGGCGCTTCGGGCGGGGACGGGCCGCGAGGCGACCGAGGTCATCCGCCAGAACCCGATCCACATCGCCGTGGTCGATCTCGGCCTGCCGCTCGAAGCCCCGGGCGTCGCCGCCGCGGCTGAACTCCCCGAGATCGAAGAGGGCGGCTCGCGCCTGCTGGACATCCTGTCGCGCCTGACCCAGCCGCCGCCGACCGTGGTGGTGAAGCGGGGCAGGACCCACCGCGATGACTGCCGCGAGATCGCCGCGGCATTGCGCGCCGGGGCGTTCGCCGTGATCGACCGGCCCCGCGGCGTGACCGACCTTGAACTCATGCTCGACGTGCTGCGCCGCTGCATGGACCGGTTCTACAAGAGCCGCTGGCCGGGCACGGCGTAGGAAGTTTCACCGCAGAGAACCCAGAGCAGACCCAGAGAAGCACAGACAGCCCCAGATGACCCAGATGACCCGCACAAGCCGAGACATACCGAAACAGGAAGGGCTCAGAGACCTGATCTCCGTCCCCTCAACATTCCTGGCTGAGACATCCGGGGCCGCGTCGGATTCCTGTTCATTCCGCCTCTGCGCCCTCGGCGCCCCCGCGGTGAATGCCGTTGCTCTTTCCCGGGCGCGGGCCAACCCCCGCGCCCTTGTTTTCACTCTTTGATGTTCGCTGATCCAGGAGAAGTCACATGGCCAAATCGAAGTCCGGCTCCATCCGCCCCCTGCACGACAAGATCCTCGTCAAGCGCGATGAGGCGCAGACGAAGACCGACTCGGGCATCTTCCTTCCCGAGACGAGCAAGGACAAACCCAAGACCGGCACCATCGAGGCGGTCGGCTCGGGCGCGCTCAACACCGACACCGGCGAGCGGATCCCGCTGACGGTCAAGAAGGGCGACAAGGTCATCTTCAGCAGCTACGCCGGCACCGAGGTGAAGCTCGACGGCCAGGAGCTGCTGATCATGAGCGAGGACGACATCCTGGCGGTGATCGACTGACCGGCCCCCGGGGACTCCGGTCCCCGGGTTCGCGAGAGACGCATGACCACCGACCAGCTCCGCCAGGCCCTGCGTGAACTCAACGGCGAGCGCGACCTCGTGATGGCGTTCGCCGGCGTGGACTCGCCCGTGCACGGCTACTCCAACCTCGAGGTCAAACGCGCCATCCTCATCCCCGACGAGGCCGACCACCTCGTCAAGGTCACGGACGGCAAGAGCGTGTTCATCATCGACGCCGAACGGGTCGCGTGGATCCGGATCGGACTGAAGTAAGAAGAAAACTCACCACAGAGAGCACAGAGCGACACAGAGAAAGGCCAGACAGAAAGACAAGACAGAAAGACAAGCCAACAGGGTTCGGAACAGGCTGTCCGGAACCAGCACCCCGCGAACCCTTCCACCTTCCTGAACCAGTTCCCTCTGTGCCCCTCTGTGTTCTCTGTGGTGAATTCCTGATTCCCCAGCACGCAGCACCCAGCACTCAGCACCCACTCATCACCCAGTACTCTGGAGAACCCCATGGCCGCCAAATCAATCGCCTTCAACACCGACGCCCGCGAGAGGATCCTCCGCGGCGTCCAGAAACTCTCGCACGCCGTCAAGGTCACGCTCGGCCCCTCCGGGCGCGTCGTCGTCCTTGAAAAGTCCTTCGGCGCCCCCACCGTCACCAAGGACGGCGTCACCGTCGCCAAGGAGATCG
>CAZCPB010000245.1:0-6531 GCA_964500365.1 uncultured Phycisphaeraceae bacterium | reverse complement strand
GTGGTCGAGGGCACCGACCGGCCGGCCGACCCGCCCCGGATCTTCCGTGTGCGGACGGTCGACGCCCCGCCCCGTCAACCGACGGGCGACCTGGTCAGAACCGGAACGTGAGCGTGACGCCCAGGAACGGCGCGGGGTCAAGGTCGTCGGCGCCGACTTCGTCCCCGTCCGCGTCGCGCACCTTGAACTCGCCGAACATCGAGACGCCCGCCGTTGCCTCGATGCTGAAGTTCGGTGTCCCATTCCATCGCGCGGACAGGTCGAACGGCACGCGCCGGTCCTTGAACACGCCGTTCGGGTTCGGCCCGTCATCGTCGAGCCGATAGGAGCGGTTCTCGTACGACCCCGCGAGCGTGAACGTCCACGCCTCCGACGGCGAGTACGACAGCGCCAGGCCCGGCGCAATCCCCGCGGCGCGGAAGATCGTCGCCAGGCGCCACTCCTCGGTGATCCTCCAGTCGAGGTTCACCATCGGGACGAAGACCGTGCTCTCCTCGATCTGGCTCCGCACGAACAAGCCGGGGCTGATCGAAAAGCTCTCGCTGAAGAAGTAGGTCACGCCGAACCCGCCGCCGTACTGGAGCGTGTCGCCGAAGTCTGCGCCGGGCTCGCCCGAAGAAGAAACCCCGCCCCCGATGTACCCGCCCCAGCGCTCGGCGAAACGGTGGAAGTAACGGGCGCTCAACCCGAAATACTCGGCCGTCCCGATCGGATCGCCGTCCGCGGCAAGGTTCGTCGCCCCGTCGAACGAATAGAACGTTGCCTGCGCTGCAAGGTCGAGAGTGAGCCGGGCGTGTTCGCCGACCGGGATGACGATGTCGAACTGCCCGCCGCCGCGCGAAGCGCTCACGCTGCCCGCCGCGTCGAGATCGGTCTCGAACTGGTACCCGCCGAAGAGATCGAAGCGAAAGCTCGGCGCGCCCCGCCCTTCGCCCTCCGGGGAAGCGATCGGGGGCGCTGGCTCGGCGTCGGCGGGCCGTGCACCGTCCTGAGCGAGCGCCCCGCCCGCCGGTGCCGCCGTCACGGCGGCCAGGGCGAGCGTGCGGAACGTCGAGCGCTGTCCCATGCGTCATACCCTCCGGTCTGGTGGCCGCGAGTCTACGCACCCACGCGGGCACGAGCCGTACACTTCGCGTGCCGCGGCGGCCGGATGCGGCGCTCCGGGGCGGTAGCTCAATTGGTAGAGCACTAGCTTTGCAAGCTAGGGGTTGCCGGTTCGAGTCCGGTCCGCTCCACTTTCCTCTGGCCGGTTCGGTGCGACAGGGTGCGCGCCGGAACGGCTCACACGCCCATGCAGACGCTCGAGCCGCACACTACCCGCGTCGCACCCCATCCCGTCCTGGACGGCTTTTACGCGCGCCCCGAGGAGCGGCAGTCGGTCGTCACGGGCCTCTTCGACGACACGGCGCGCTACTACGACCGCGTTACGGCGATGATGAGCCTGGGGACCGGCGGCGCGTACCGTCGCGCCGTGCTCCAGCGGATCGGGGTCTGCGAGGGCTCGCGCGTCCTCGACGTGGCCTGCGGCACCGGGCAGGTCGCCGGCGCGGCGCGGTCGCTCGTGGGGCCGCGCGGGACGGTCATCGGCGTCGACCCGAGCGAGGGGATGCGACTCGTCGCCCAAGCCCGGCGCGGGGTGCGCACGATGGCGGGGACAGCCGAGCGGCTGCCCGTCGAGGACGCTTCGTTCGACGCGGTGGTGATGGGTTACGCCCTGCGCCACGTCTCGGACTTGATCGGTGCGTTCATCGAGTTCCGTCGCGTGCTGCGCCCCGGTGGCGTCGTGGCGGTGCTCGAGATCACGCCACCGGAGGGCCGGCTCGCCTGCGCGGCGCTCAGGCTCTACCTCAAGCACATCGTCCCGCCCTTGAGCTTTCTGGTGACGGGCAGCCCGCGCGTGCGCGAACTCATGAGCTACTACTGGGAATCGATCGTGCGGTGCGTCAGCCCGGACGCGATCCTCGACGCCATGGCGCGCGCCGGCCTGCACGCCCCGGAGCGCCGCCGGACGGCGGGGATCTTCAACGAGTACATCGCGACCGCGCCGGGCCGCTGATCCGAGCCGTC
The DNA here is from genome assembly GCA_964500365.1 of uncultured Phycisphaeraceae bacterium. GTDB lineage: Bacteria > Planctomycetota > Phycisphaerae > Phycisphaerales > UBA1924 > CAZCPB01. Next base: position 4,464 of record CAZCPB010000245.1, on the reverse strand, counting down.
GGCGTGATCGGGCGGGCCCGTCACGATCCCGGATCGGTGCCCGGCAACGGCTTGATCGCCTCCGCCTCGTGCACGCGCCCCGCGAGCGCATCGGCGAAGCGTGCCCGCATGACGACGGTGCCGGGCGGCGCCGCCTCCGGAGCGACGAGTTCGACCGTGTACCGCGGGCCGAGCAACCCGGACCGGTACGCGTCGCGAACCTCGGCGGGGCGAAGCTCGGCCCGTGCGCTGAAGCCCTGTCCCTCCCCCGATCCGATCGGCGGGAGCACGCGCGCCTCGACCGTCAGCGTGCCCACGATCTGGACGAATCGACCGTGGGCGTCGACCGGCTGGATATCGACGATCAGCTTCGCGGGCTTGCCGCGCCGCGCGGGCTCGTATCCGGAGAGCGAGCCCAGTGAAATGCCGACGCACCGGGGGATCGATTCGAGCACGTCCGTGGGAAGGGCGCCGGCACGGACCCGTTCGCTCTCGGCGAGCTTGGCGCCCAGCTCGGCGTTCAGCCCTTCGAGCGTGGCAACCCTGGCTTCAAGATCGAGGACCTGCCCGCGGAGCCTGTCGTTGACCTTCTCGACGCTGGCGCCCCCCCCGGCGCGGCAGGCGGTCATGGCCGCGCAGGCCAGCGCCGCCGCGCCGAAGCCCGCGACCAGGATGAATCGGTCCGCCGTCATGGTCGCATTGTTGACCCGCGGTCCCCCGCGCGCCGGTTCACTTCTTCCGCCTCGCGTGCTGCGCGCGGGCCTGCTCGACGCGCCGCGCCCGTTCCTCGGCGGCCTTCATGAGCCGGCCCATGAACCCGGGCTCGCCCCCGGGCTTCTTCTTGTGGTTCAGGAGGTCGTGCTTGTCGATGTGGGCGCGGATGTACTTGTTCTCGAAGATCGCCAGGGTGGAGTTGGTGATGAAGTAGATCACAAGCCCGCTGGGAGTGTTGTACATGAACAGCGGGAACATGACCACCGACATCACCTTGACCATCTTCTGCTGCATCTCCTGCTCGGGCGTCAGAGGCGCGGTGCTCGGCGGCGTGAGGTACTTCTGGTGCACGAAGAACACGGCGCCGAGGATCAGGGGCAGGATGTTGATCGACGAGATCGGGCCCAGGAGGGGGATCGTCACGATCGTGCGCCCGAAGTCGATCAGCCGGTCGGGCTGCGAGAGGTCGGCCAGGAACGACCACGACGGCGCGAGCCACTGCACCAGACCGAAGAAGGCCGGGGTGTGGCGAAGCTCAAAGGCGAAGTAGAGCATCGCGTAGAGACCGATCCAGATCGGCGTCACCAGGATCATGGGCGCGCAGCCGATCATCCCGAGCGGGCTCACGCCCTCCTCGCGCCAGAGCTTGGCCATCTCTTCCTGCAGGCGCTTGCGGTCGTCCCGGTAGCGCTCCTGGATCTGCTTCTGCTTCGGCCCCATGTTCTGCATCTGCTTGGCGAAACGCTGCATCCGCACCTGCGACCACTTCGTGACCGGGTGCAGCACGGTTCGCACACACACGACCAGCAGCACGATCGCCAAAGACCAGTCGCGCACGAGGTAGTCGTGCAGGATCCGCATCAGCCAGAAGAGAGTGGTGCTGATCCCCTCGACGATCGCCGCCACGGGCGGCCACGCGCAGCAGCACCACCAGTGCGCCGAGGAGTACATGTTGAATACGACCAGGCCCGGCAGGCCGTACCCCTTCGTGACCGGGTCGCTCTTGAGGAGCGGGCGCGAGAGCGGGCCGGCGTAGAGCGCGACGCTGAGTTCCGCGCTGCCCCCGGCGGGGATCGTCAGCGCATGGCTGTTGAGGCGCAGCACCATGACGGGGTCAAGCGTCTGTGCTCCGTCGGGCTGGGGTGCGTAGCGGTTCCACACGAAGCGTTCGACGGTTGCGAAGCCGGGCAGGGCCACCGAGCCGGTGTAGCCCGTTGGGTCGGCGAACGGGTGAACGGCGGCGCCGAAGTAGCGGTTCGTGATGGCGGCCCACACAAGTTCGTACCCGCCCTCCGTGGACCTCCCGTTAGGCCAGAGCACGGCCACCTGAGGGAAGAGGCCGGTGCCGGCGTCGGCCGAGCCCAGCGCGACCTGCCGATCCTGCACGAAGTCGGTCGACACGACGGCTCGGCGCGTCGGGTCGGCGGTCGGGTTCAGGAGGTAGCCGAACCGGACACGCCTGCGGTCCCCGCCCCACATGGAAGTCTCGGCGGGAAGGTCGACCGGCCCGTATTGGTGCCAGGTCAGACTCACCGGCACTCCCGAAAGGTTCCGCACCACCTGGCTGAGCCCCAGCCGGTACGAGTCCGGCGGAAGGTCGTACCGCCGCTCCAGCCGAAGGACGGGCGTGCCCGCGGCATCGACGACCTCGGCTTCGAAGGCTCCGGGGAGGCCCGCGCGCTGCTTCCACGTGCCGGGGCTCCAGAGGTGAACGGGCGCGCCGTTGACCTCGGCCCACAGAGCCGCCATCGGCACCAGCGCATCGGTCTGGGTCTCAACCGACCGCTGGACCTCGGTGTGGACCGTGTCCTTCAGATCTTCGAAGTGGCGGGCCAGCTGGATCGAGCGGATCCCGGCGCCCAGCGGCGAGAATTCGACTCGCATCAGCCGGTCGGCTTTCACGTCTAGCGTGCCGATGGGCTCGTAGGCGGAGGCCAGCGGATCGCCGGTCCACGAGCGGGCGGCGAGGCCCGAAGGGACCGCCGTGCCGGGGCTCGCGCCCGGCGCGGCGTCGGCGCCTTGAACCGGCTCGCTCCGAGCCTCGACGGACGCCCCCCCGACCTTCGGCTCGGCCGCCTGGGCGGCGGGCGGCTGCGCGCCGGTTGTTGATTGAGCGGCGGGGGAGGCTGGCGCGGGCGGAGGCGCGGATGCGCCCGCCACGGGAGTAGCGGGCGCCGACGATGTCGGCGGCGTGGACTTCCCGGTGTTCTTGAGGACGGCCCACGCGGCGATGACGGCGATCGCCGCGAGCACGAGCGGGAAGACGATGCGGAGGATTGGGTTCTTTGATCGTGCCATCGTCGCTGCGTCGTTCTCCGTGGCGTCGCGGGGCGGTTGGGGGCGTCGGGGGTCAGGGGTCACCCGCCGCCGCGCCGGGCGGATCTTTGTTCCCCGCGGCCGTGCGGTCGTTTCGTTCAGAGCGGCCCGGACTCGCGCCCTTGAGCCGGGGCGCATCGGTTGAGCGTCAGCGCCCTTCGTACAGCCTGTCACCCAGCCAGTCCGAGAGTTGGGGGATCGCTTTGATCTTGCTCGCGGTCACGTCGATCGCGTACTCGACCCGAACGAACTCGATCCGGTCGGGGTGAAGGACGGCGTAGCTGGCGCGCGGGTCATGGTCGCGCGGCTGGCCAACGCTGCCGACATTGACCACCGCCTTCTCGCCGTCGCGGAACATGTACATGCCGCCCTTGCCCAGTTCGTCGGGCGGGTAGAAGTCCGGCTCGTCGGTGAAGACCCCGGGCACGTGGGTGTGCCCGACCACCGCCAGCCGCTCGACCCGCTCGAAGATGGCCTGCATCTTGTCCGGGGCGTTGGTGGCGTCATCGGGAAAGATGTACTCGTTGATGGGGCGGCGGGGCGAGCCATGCACGGCAAGCACGGGGAACTTCCCTTCGGGCGGCGTGTAGACCACGCGGACGCGGAGCTTGCCGAGAAACTCGTAGCGGGCCGTGCGGAGCTTTTCGTCGGGCTCCTGGTCGAACTGGTCGCGGGTCCAGAACGCGGCGGACTCGGCCCCGGGGTTGAAGTTCGTAGGTTCGTACAGGACGCCGAAGTCGTGGTTGCCCATCAGGGACCACTCGCAGCGCTCGCGAACGAGGTCCACGCACTGCAGGGGCTCGGGCCCGTACCCGACGATGTCCCCGAGGCAGATGATGCGGTCGAGCTTGCGTGCGTCGATGTCGTCGAGGACGCGCTTCAGGGCCTCGGCGTTGCCATGGATGTCGCTGATGACGGCGGTGGGCACGGGGGCTCCGGTCAAGTTGAGGGCGATGATAGGGAAAGTTGAAGGTAGGGGACAAACCGCCCGACGCCGACGGGCCGACGCGCCCTCCGGGGGACCTGCCGTCCGTTCTCGCGTTCTCAGGGGGTGCTCGGCGCGGATGTACGCGGAAATGCGCACACGGACGGTGCTGCGCCGCGATTGCGCGAGGAAAGGGCTCGCGCGAGCGCCCGGAGCGCGAAACCACGACCGCTCGAAGGCCGATCATTGTGGACAGGTTGGGCGCTACCATCGGCCCGGAGCGGCTTCGGAGGAGGGATCGTCCGAACCGACCCCGAATCGTGCCGGCCCCGCTCGGCCCCAACGCAGGAGCCCCGAATGCCCGCCGCCAACGTCACCTACCAGCGCACCCGCGAAATGACCATCGACGAGTTGCTGCTGGAGAACCGGGTCGTGTTCCTGATCGGCGAGATCAACCACGCCTCGGCCGCCCGGGTCATGATGCAGATGCTCTACCTGGAGAACCAGAAGCGGGGGCAGGACATCAGCTT
>CAZCPB010000244.1:0-6541 GCA_964500365.1 uncultured Phycisphaeraceae bacterium | reverse complement strand
CACGGAAGATCGGTGACCAAAGGCGGCGGGCTCGGCGCCGTGACCTTGCCCTTCTTGTCGATGTTGAGCAGGCCGTCGCAGGGATTCTCTTTGTCGCCGTAGCCCGAGCAGCCCAGGAAAGGGCCGAAGCGGCCGACGCGGCGGGTCATCCCCCTGCCGCACTTGGGGCAGGCGATGTTGACGGTCTCGGCGGCAGGGCGCGGCACGCCCTCGCGGTCCACGGGGCTGGCGTAGTCGCAGTCGGGGTATCGCGAACAGGAGAGGAAGCGGCCGTTTTTCCCGAAGCGGTAGACGGTCGGCGCGCCGCACTTGGCGCACTTGTACTCCTCGGGCGCGGGGACGGTCTCGGCCTTGGCGTGCGTGAGCGTCTTGTGGGCTTCGTCGAGGTCCTTCTTGAAGGGGCCGTAGAAGCGCTGGAGCATCTCGATCCAGTCGAGGTGGTCCTCCTCGACCTTGTCGAGTTCGCTCTCCATCTCGCGGGTGTAGCCGACGTTCAGGATGTCGGGGAAGGCTTCGATGAGTTTGTCGGTGACCACCTCGCCGAGGTCGGTCGCGTAGAAGCGGCGCTCGTTCTGCTCGACGTACTTGCGGTCCTGGATGACGGAGATGATCGAGGCATAGGTCGAGGGGCGGCCGATGCCTTCGCTTTCGAGCGTCTTGATGAGCGAGGCCTCGGTGTAGCGTGCGGGGGGCGAGGTGAACTTCTGGTTGACGTGCATCCCGAAGGGGCTGACGGGCGCCTGCTCGGCGAGCGCCGGCAGCGTCTGCTCGTCCGCGGCGGTGGGCACGCCAGAGACCTTGTAGAAGCCGTCGAAGACGAGCACGCGCCCGGTAGCGCGGAAGGTCACGGGGACCTTGGGATTCCTGCCGCCGGTGATGGTGATGGCGGTCGAATCCCACTGCGCCGGGACCATCTGGCAGGCGACGAAGCGCTCCCAGATGATCTGGTAGAGGCGGAACTGGTCGGGCTGCAGGACGTTGCGGAGACGATTGGGCGTGAACGAGAGGTTCGTCGGGCGGATCGCCTCGTGGGCCTCCTGCGCGTCCTTGTTGCTGCTGCTGAAGAAGTTGGGCTTCTCGGGCAGGTACTTGTCGCCGAAGTTCTGCTGGATGTAGCCGCGGGCCATCTCGAGCGCATCGGCGGAAAGGTGCGTCGAGTCGGTTCGCATGTAGGTGATCAGGCCGGTCGGGCCTTCACCGGGGATGTCGATGCCTTCGTAGAGCTGCTGCGCGGCACGCATGGTCCGCTGGGCGCCGAAGCCCAGGCGGCTCGACGCGGCCTGCTGGAGCGAGCTGGTGATGAAGGGCGGCGCGGGGCGCGAGGTGGTGCGCTTGGTCTCGATCCCCGTGACCTTGTACGGCGTGGACGGATCCACCGTGCCGCGGACCGTGCGGACCCAGCGTGCCGGGCCCTTGCCGCGCGGATCGGGCGTGATGTCGCCCTTGATCTGGGTGAGGCCGGCGAGGTCGGCGACCTTGCAGACGCGCGGCACGAGGTCGGAGGCCGTGGGGTCGTCGAAGCGTGAGGCGTCGAAGTCCGCCGCCTTCTCGGAGATGTCGAACTTCTCGCCGCCGACCTCGACCAGCTCGGCGCGGAAGGCTTTGTGCTCGGAAAGCCACGCGGTCTGGGCCTTGAGCGAGGGCGGGTTCTTCTTCTCGTCAAGGGTCGCGAGGAACTCGGCGAGCCGGGGCTGGAGCTGCCGGGCGAGCGACTCGCTCGCGGCAAAGTCCGCGAGAACCTGCCACGACTCGTCGGGTATGAAGGCCCGGATCTCGCGCTCGCGCTCGACGACGAGTCGCACGGCAACGGACTGCACGCGCCCCGCCGAGAGGCCCCGCGCCACCTTCTTCCAAAGGAGGGGGGAGGCCTGGTAGCCCACGATGCGGTCGAGGATCCGCCGGGCCTGCTGGGCGTTGACGCGGTCCTCGTCGATCGGGTGCGGATTGGCGAACGCGCGGGCGATCTCGGACTTGGTGATCGCGGCAAACATTACCCGCTTGGCCTGCTTCGGCGAAATCCCGAGCTCCTGCGCCAGGTGCCACGCGATCGCCTCGCCCTCGCGGTCGAGGTCGGTCGCGAACCAGACGTCGCCGCCGCTGGACAGGACGTCCTTGGCGGCGCGCTTGAGGTCGGTGATGACGCGCTCCTTGCCGGGGAGCACCTCGTAGGTGGGCTTGAACTTCTTCTGGAGGTCGACGCCGGGGACGGGCGACTTCACGCCCTTGGGGTTGCGGCTGGGCAGGTCGCGCACGTGCCCGATCGAGGCCATGACCAGGTAGTCCTTGCCGAGGTACTTGTTGATGGTCTTGGCCTTGGACGGCGACTCGACGATGACGAGGTTCTTGCCCTTGCCGCTCCCGGCGGTGTAGGCCTTGAAGTTTTTGAAGGTCCGTCCGGCGCGGCGGCCGGGAGCGCTCTCGCGCGGGGAGGGCGTGGCGACGGCGGTTCCTGCCGCGCCATTGCTGGCCTCGCGGGCTGATCTGGAGGGCTTCTTGGCCATTACGGGAGGTACGAGGGGCGGGACAGGAAAGGATAGAGGGGACGGCGAGTCAAGCTGTTTGGTTTATGATAGGATATAACACCAACGGGAGGGCTCATCGGGCGTCTATCGGCCCGGCGCGTCGGAGAGTTTGAGGACCTTCTGGAGTTGTCTGCGGTCAACGCGGCCGGCGTTTGGGTATTCGCACGGCTTCGGCGGCCTCAGGCGATCGCACCGAGAACAATGCCCGGCCAGCGCTCGGGCGGCTCGGCCGCGGCGTCGATCCACACCGCGCCCGGCGTGGTCCGCAGGCGCTTGAGCCACGTGCGCTGGTTCTTGGCGAAGCGCCGCGTTTCGATCTTGATCTTCTCGACGGCCTGATCCAGCGTGCAGCGGCCCTCGAAGTGGGCGATCAACTGCTTGTAGCCCAGGGCCTCGCGCGCCTGCGGGCCGAGGCGGCGGGCCTCGAAGAGCGCGCGGGCCTCCGCGGCCAGGCCGCGGGCGATCATGTCCTTCACACGGGCGTTGATGCGCGGGTTGATGAGCGGCGCGGGCCAGTCGAGGCCGACGAGCACGCAGTCGGCGCGCCGGTGGCCCTCGCGGTCCCACTGCGACTGGAACGTGCTGATGGGCGTCCCGGTCTGGTGGAAGACTTCGAGGGCGCGGGCGGTGCGGCGGGCGTCGCCGGCGTTGATGCGTGCCGCGGCGATCGGATCGACGCGTTCGAGCTCGGCGCGGAGTTCCGCAAGCGGCCGAGCGCGGAGCGATTCGCGGAGCGCGGGGTCTACTTCAGGGCCTTCGAACATGCCTTCGAGGAAGGCCTTGATGTACAGGTGCGTCCCGCCCACCACGATCGGCAGGTTGCCGCGGGCGTGGATCTCGGCGATGGTGCGTTCCGCGGCACGGAGCCAGTCATGAATCGTGAAGGGCTCGGTGGGCTCGACGAGGTCGATCAGGTGGTGCGGCACGCCGCGGCGCTCCTCGGCGGTCGGCTTGGCGGTGCCGATGTCCATGCCGCGGTACACCTGGAAGGCGTCGGCGGTGATGACCTCGGCGCGCCCCCCCCCTTCCAGCGCGAGCGCCATTTCAACCGCGAGGGCGGACTTGCCGCCGGCGGTGGGTCCGACGATGACGGGGAAGCGGTCGGGCACGACGGGATTCAAGGCCGCGGGGGAGAGATTCACCACAGAAGTGGAGTCATATCACAGAGATGGAGCCGGCCGGACAGGCTCGACCACACTTCGAACGGCGAGTGAGGTCGCGGCCCGTGTCGATCGACGTGTTTCTCTGTGCCGCTCTGTGAGCTCTGTGGTGAGCGCCGATCAACAAGCTCGCGCGGCCGCGCCGTCAGCGACCGGCTTGCCGCGGTCGCGGCTAAAAAAAGCCGAAGCGGCGCTTCCCGAAGTTCCTGCGAGCGCCGTTGAACATGTCCCAGAAATCGATGCGCTCGATCGCCTTGTCGATGGCCTCCGGGCCCTTCCGGAGCTTGAGGGTCATCTCCTCCTTGAAGAGCGGCACGACCGCGAGGAAGTGGACCTCGCGGTCGCCGACCTGCGTCTTGGCGAATTCGAAGGGCGCGGCATACGGCATCGTGACCATCATGCAGCAGAACTCGACGTTGTCGGCGAAGGGCTCGGGCGGGTCGCCGTTGGGGACCGTGTGCCCGTAGCCGAGGAAGGTCTCGAACTCGTGCGGTAGACGGGCCATGTTCTTGAGCCAGCGCACGGGCCAGTAGAGCCGCTCGGCCGCGTCCTCTCCCGCGGACTTCTCGGCGTCGCCCGACATCCTCCAGTCGGGCGGGAGGAAGGCGCAGAGCTCGAGGTGCTTCGGGCCGGGGTAGCCGTCGGGGACGGTCATCGGGCGGTCGCTCATGCCCGACGTGACGAGCACGTGGCAGGGGAGCTTCTCGGAGGGCAGCACATGGTGGACGTCGAGGTGGATGAGGTCGGAAATGATCTCGTGGAAGACCGAGTCGATCGCCCCGAGGTTGGCCTCGACGTGCGCGGTGACGGCGTTGATCGTCTGCTCGTCGCCGATCGCGAGCTCGAACTCGCGATCACGGTGCTCGTGCCTCATGATCTCCGATGTGGACCCCCCGGCGATGCGCCGGCGGCCGGGCTGACGCTCGTTCGGACGGTCGCCGGGATTGTCGATCGCCATGGGGCACCTCCGGAACATTACTTATACCACACCGCGGGTTCCCTACGATCCGCCGATGCCCATCCCCCGCGTCGCCATCGTCGGCCGGCCCAACGTCGGCAAGAGTTCTCTGCTCAACATGCTCGCGCGCTCGAAGGTCTCGATCGTGGACCCCACGCCGGGCGTGACGCGCGACCGCGTGTCGGCGATCGTGCAGCTCGAGCCGCCCGAGGGCGGCGCGGCGTTGCGGGCCGTCGAGTTCGTCGATACCGGCGGGTTCGGGGCCTACCACGCCGAGGGCGAGCGCTACGACGAGGTCGGGAACGACCTGAAGACGCTCTCGGGGAACATCGAGGCGCAGATCGCCGCGGCGATCGGCGAATCGGACATGGTCCTGTTCGCCGTCGATGCCCAGGCGGGGATCACCGCCCAGGACGAGGAGATCGCGAGGCTCCTGCGAGAAGGCAAGCTCGGCAAGGACGAAGCGGCCAGGAGACGGAGCGACGGACCGACAAAGGGAACGAAAGCTTCACGCCCGCCGGTGCGTGTGGTGGCCACCAAGGTGGACGGGCCGAAGTGGGAGGCCCACGCCCACGAGCTGGCAGGGCTCGGCTTCGGTGACCCGTTCATGTGCTCGGCGAAGAACAACTACTTCCGGCGCGAACTGCAGGACGCGCTCTACCGGGATGTGCCGCGGACCGAGGACAGGAAAGAAGACCGCGCCTCGCCCGACGGCCTGCCCGAACTCAAGATCGCGATCGTCGGCAAGCGCAACGCGGGCAAGAGCACGCTGGTCAACACGCTGGCGGGCGAGGAGCGAGTGATCGTCTCGGAGATCCCCGGCACCACGCGCGACGCGGTGGACGTTCGGTTCGAGCTCGACGGACGATCGATCGTCGCGATCGACACCGCCGGCCTGCGCCGCAAGAAGAGCTTCACCGGCCCCGTCGAGTGGTTCGCCTTCGACCGCCTCAAGCTCTCGATCGAACGCGCCGACGTCGTCCTGCTGCTCATCGACGCGACGACCAAGATAAGCCAGGTCGACGAGCAGGTCGCGATGCTCGCGCAGAAGGCCTACAAGCCCGTCGTCATCGTCGTCAACAAGTGGGACCTCGCCGAGGGCCAGGTCGGCGTGCGCGGCAAGAAGATCACGACCAGCGACTACGAGGAGTACCTGCGGAAGGAACTCAAGGGCCTGCCGTACGCCCCGATCAGCTTCATGTCGGGCGCGACCGGGCTCAACGTCTCGGAAACGATCGACCTGGCCCGCGAACTCCACCAGCAGGCGACCACGCGCGTGACGACGGGCCAGCTCAACCGGATCATCCGGCCCGTGGTCGAGCGCCAGGGCCCGCCGAGCAAGCTGGGGTACCGCGCGAAGGTCTACTTCGTCGCGCAGACCGGCGTCGCGCCGCCGACGATCGTCATGATCGTCAACCGCCCGGACCTCTTCACGCCGAACTACCAGCGCTTCCTCGTGAACCGCCTGCGCGAGGCCCTGCCGTTCGGCGAGGTCCCGATCCGCCTCGTGATCCGCGAGCGCCGCCGCGAAGAGGCCGAGGCCGGGCGCGTGCCGACGGAACTGGCGCCCGGCGCCACCGCCGAGGAACTCTTCGCGGAGGACGAGGCCGTGGAGGTCGAGGCGCCCACCGCCGAGGAACTCGCCGCCGCGGCGGCGTTGGAAGACTCAGAAATCTCTGAGGAAGACGCCGACAGGTACTTTGAGGACCGCGAGGAATAGGGCTCCTGTCCTGACGAGCCCCGAGCGTCAGCGAGCGGGTCCGCGTGCAATGTGCATTGAGTGCCTTGTTTTCATTGGACGCCAATCCACTCGCGCACGCTCGGGGGCTTGCTTCAGATTCAAGGCGCCGGCTCCGCCGGGTCCGCACGCATGAACAGCGCTTCGCCCTTGGCGATCGACT
>CAZCPB010000243.1:5657-6636 GCA_964500365.1 uncultured Phycisphaeraceae bacterium | reverse complement strand
CCCGTGCACTTCAGCGGGTGCGTGCCCATGAACCAGTTGATGACGTCGAGGTTGTGGACGTGCTGCTCGACGATGTGGTCGCCCGAGAGCCACGTGAAGTACAGCCAGTTGCGGAGCTGCCACTCCATCTCCGACTCGCCTTCGCGGCGCTTGTTCACCCACAGGCCGCCCTGGTTCCACGAGACCCGCGCCGACATGATCTTCCCGATCGCGCCGTCCCGCACGCGCGCCATCATCTCGAGGTAGCAGTTCTCGTGCCGGCGCTGCGTGCCCGTGACCACGCCCAGGCGCTTCTGCTCGGCGAGCTTCGACGCGGCGATGACGGTGCGCACCCCCGCGGGGTCCACCGCGACGGGCTTCTCGAAGAAGACGTGCTTGCCCGCGTCGACCGCCGCGGCAAAGTGCGCGGGGCGGAAGCCGGGGGGCGTGGCGAGGATCACCAGGTCGACATCGCAGGCGAGAACCTTCTTGTAGGCGTCGAAGCCGGTGAACATGTGCTCGGGGCCGACCGCGACGCGGGTCTTCTGCTCCGCGGAAACGTCCTCCGACTTCTTGAGGTGGTTCAGGCAGCCCTTGACTCGGTCCTCGAACATGTCGCCGAGAGCCACGATGCGGGTCTTGGGCGAGGCGGCGAGGGAGTTGGCCGCGGCGCCCGTGCCGCGACCGCCGCAGCCGATCACGCCGACCTTGATGACGTCGGAGCCGTGGGCGAAGTATCCGGGCTTCGCCCATGACGCGGCGGGAATGACGGCGGCGCCAGCGACGGCGGCGGAGGTCCTGACGAAATCGCGGCGGGTGATGCGGGAAGGCGTGGTCATGGCGGTTCCTCGGTGGCGTGAGGGGACAGAGCGCCATGCTAACGCGCCGTGCCCGCGGGTGCAGGGGTTTTTCTTCAGTTGGGCCGGAGCCGTTGGAACCAACAGCGCCGTCGGCGGGAGACGCCCGCGTCCCGGGGAGTCGCCGACATCAGACATCCCGC
>CAZCPB010000243.1:0-5647 GCA_964500365.1 uncultured Phycisphaeraceae bacterium | reverse complement strand
CGATCATGCAGCTTCCCCTACCCTCCGCGGATGCCGAGCGATCCACCCATCGTCACCCGCTTCGCCCCGAGTCCGACCGGCCACCTGCACATCGGCGGGGCGCGGACGGCCCTGTTCTGCTGGGCGTTTGCGCGCAGGAACCGGGGGAGCTTTATTCTCCGGATCGAGGACACCGACCAGGCGCGCTCGAGCGACGAATCGGCCCGCGGCATCATGGTGGACCTCGCGTGGCTCGGCATCGACTGGGACGAGGGGCCGGAGTTCACGACTGCCGGGGGAAGAAAACTGGGCGGCGACCCGCGCGGCGTCGGGCCGTTCTTCCAGGCGCGGCGGGTGGGACTCTACAACGAGCACGTCATGCAGTTGATCGAGCGCGGGCGGGCGTATCCGGCGTTCGAGAAGCCCGAGGAGCTGGACGCCAAGCGCAAGGCCGCGGTCGCCGCCAAGCAGACGTACCGCTACGACCGCGCGGCGCTCCGCGAGATGCCCGACGTTCCGAGCCGGCTGCGGCGGATGGAATCGGGCGAGCCGTGCGTGATCAGGCTGCTCGCGCCCGACGAAGAGATCATCGTGCACGACGAGGTCCTCGGGGACGTGCGCTACGCGGCGGGCGAGATGGACGACTTCGTCATCCGCAAGGCCGACGGGTTCCCAACGTACCACTTCGCGGTCGTGATCGACGACGAGCTGATGGGCGTGACGCACGTGCTGCGGGCGCAGGAGCACCTGAACAACACGCCGCGCCACGTGGCGCTGCAGCGGGCGCTCGAGAACACGCGGGCCGGGCGGCCGTTCCGCACTCCGAAGTACGCGCACATGCCGCTGATCAACAACATGGACGGCTCGAAGATGAGCAAGCGCGACAAGGCCAAGGCGGCCCGCGCGACGCTCCAGCAGCAGATGAAGAAGGACCCGGCGCTGACGACGGACGCCGCGGCGCGCGAGATGGGCGTCGAGAACGCGGCGCTCGCGGACTTCCTGGCGAAGGAGAGCGACTCGCTGGAGATCGCGGGGAAGATCGCGGCGCGGTTTTCGATCGCGCTGCCCGAGATCGAGGTCTCGGACTTCCGCGCCAACGGCTACCTGCCCGGGGCGATCACCAACTTCCTTTCGCTCCTGGGCTGGAACCCGGGCATGAAGACGCCCGACGGCAAGGACCTCGAGAAGTTCGACACGGCGTTCCTCGCGCAGCGTTTCTCGCTCGAGCGCCTGGGCACGGGCAACGCCAAGTTCGACCGCGCCAAGCTCATGTCGTTCAACGCCGACGCGATCGCGGCGATGCCCGACGCCGAGTTCGGCGCGGCCTGGCGGGCGTGGGCGGTCGAGCACGAGCCGGCGTTCGCGGCGAGGATGGACGCGCTCGCGGGCGGGAAGTCGTGGGAACTGCTCGCGGCGCCGATCAAGCCGCGGGCCAGGACGCTGCGCGACAGCGTGAAGTCGGCGGCGGTGGTGATGACCGACGCCGACACGCTCGTCTACGACAGGGCGGCGGTCGAGAAAAACCTGCTCGCGAACGACCGGGCCGGGCTCGCGGTGCTGAAGGACTGCCGCGAGATGCTGTCGGTGGTGGGGGAGTGGGCGCCCAAGCCGATCCACGATGCGCTCGAGGGGCTCGCGAAGGCGAAGGGCTTCGTGAGCGAGAAAGGGGTGAACATCGGCCCGGTGGCCCAGCCGCTGCGCGTGGCGGTCGCGGGCGTGCCCGTCACGCCGCCCCTGGGCGAGACGCTCGCGGTGCTGGGGAGGGAATCGACGCTGGCGCGGATCGATCGGTGCGTGCGCGAGTGCGGCGTGTGATGCGCGGGGGGCCGCTGATGCGTACACCGCCGGTGGTTCTTGCACGACCCTGGCGGAGGCACCGCTTAAGCCGTGGCACGCTCTACCTCTTCACCGCCACCAGGTCGAACACCGGCGGCAATTGCATGAAGCAGTCGGGGTCGGCGCTGGCCTCGGACCACGCCATGCCGAAGGCCTGCTGGTCGGCCTGGGTGATGAAGCCCATCTCGGCGAGGCGCGGCACGAAGGTCGTCCAGAACGAGTCGGGCCAGTGCCAGATCGTCGAGTTCGGGCGCGCGACCCGCTGGTTGCATTCGATCGATTCGACGTGGAACCCGTGGCGGGTGAGCATCGCCGGGAGGCGGGCCATGATGTCGGGGTCTCCGCCCTGGGCGCGCCAACTCGCCGCGACCGCGCCGATGACCTTGCTGAAGATCTCGCGGCGCGGCGCGAGCGTCATCGACTCGTAATTGAAATAGTCCTGCACGGCGACCTTGCCGCCGGGACGGACGAGGCGCGCCAGATGACGGACGACGTCCTCGGGCTCCTTGAGGAAGCAGAAGACCCACCGCGCGTACGCCAGGTCGATGTACCCGCCGCGCCCGGGGAGCGCCTTGTCGAGTTCCTGGGCGTCGCCGAGGACGCGCTCGACGTTGAGCAGGCGCCGGCTCTTGACCTCGTCGTTGAGCTGCTTGAGGAACGAGGCCGACTCGTCGATCGCGATGACGCGTCCGGTCGGGCCGACGAGCTGCGCGAGGTCGATGGTTGCGTGCCCGGGGCCGCAGCCGACGTCGATGACGGTCATGCCCGGACGCAGGCCGCACTTTTCCCACAGCACGTGGGCGGAGGCGGACCAGAGGCGGTGCTGAAGACCGAGGCGCACCGATTCGTCCTGGTTAGTGCCCAGGACGTACTCGGTCGGGTCGGCGGTCTTGCCGCGCCGAGGGCTCGGGGCGGAACGCGTCGGGGAACTCATGATGGCAAGCGTAGGCCGCGGCGAGGGAAGGACAGCGCGGGCGCGGGCCCTTCTCCGGCCGCTCCGCCGAGCGCCCGGCGCTCCGCGCTACCCTCGCCCCGTGCCCGCCGTCATGCGCCCGCTTGCTGCGGCGCTCCATTCGTTCAGCCCGGCCTCGCTGCCGATGATGGCGCGCGGGAACTACCGGCTCGAACTAACGACGGCGCTCTTCTTCGCGGTCACGCTCGCGGCGGTCGAGGGCGGGGTGATCGGCGTTTTCACCAAGCAGATGTTCACGGGGATCGCGCCCGAGGCCCGCCTCAACTTCATGGTCGCGCTCATCGGCGCGGCCCCGGAGCTGGCCAACATCCTGAGCTTCATCTGGGCCTCGACCAGCCACGGGCGGGCGAAGGTCCCTTTCATCAACGGGCTGCAACTGGCGATCATCGTGCTCGTGGCGGCGATCGCGCTGGTGCCGCGGACGCCGGCGGGCCTGCTCGTGCTCGGCGCGGTCGTGATCGGCGCGCGGGTGTGCTGGTCGGGGATCCTGACCATCCGGCCGACGGTGTGGCGGGCGAACTATCCGACGCGGACGCGGGCCCGGATCGTGGGCAAGCTCTCGACGGCGCAGCAGATCGTGGTCGCGGCGGTCGGGCTGCTCTTCGGCGCGGCGCTCGACGCGGCGGAGGGCCCGGCGTCGTCGGCGATCCCGCTGGTCGCGGGCGCCGCGGGGATCGTCGCCCTGGTCGCGACCAGCCGCCTGCGGGTGCGGGGCCAGCGGGTGATGCTGACGGGCGAGCGGACGGAGCCGGAGATCGGCCGGCCGTGGCAGGGCCCCGCGATCATGTGGCGGGTGCTGCGGAAGGACGCGCGGTATGCCCAGTACATGCTCTGCATGTTCGTGCTGGGGTTCGGGAACTTGATGATCACGCCGATGCTCGTGATCCTCATGCGCGACGAGTTCGGGCGCGGGCACTTTGCCAGCATCCTGGTCATCACGGCGATCCCGTACCTGCTGATGCCCATCGCGGTGCCGGTGTGGGCGCGCCTGCTGGACCGGGCCCACGTCGTGCGGTTCCGCAGCCTGCACGCGTGGAGTTTCGTCGCGGCGACGGCGGTCTTCCTGCTGGCGGTGCTGCTGCACTCCATGCCGCTGATGTACGTCGGCGCGGTGCTCCAGGCCACGGCGTTCGGGGGCGGCGCGCTGGCGTGGAACCTCGGGCACGTGGACTTCGCCCCGCCCGCGCAGACCTCGCAGTACATGGCGACGCACGTGACGCTCAACGGCATCCGCGGGCTTCTCGCGCCGCTCGCGGCGGTCACCCTGTACCAGCAGCTCCTCCGCGCGGGGCTCGAGCCGGGCGGGGCCGGGGCGTGGACGATCGGGCTGAGCCTGTCGCTGGCCGTTCTCGGCAGCGCAGGTTTCGTGGCGCTGCGGGTCTCGATGGGGCACAGCGCCGCCAAGCGCCGGTGAGCCCGTCCAAAGAAGAACGCCGCCCCGCCGGGGATCTCAGCGGGGCGGCGTGCGCTCCCTACTTCGGGAGTGCTCTTGCTTGTCCGGCCGTGCCGCGGGGCTCAGCCGATCTTGATCTTGCGGGGCTGCTCCTTCTGCACCTTCTGCATGGTGAGGGTGAGCACGCCGTCCTTCAACTCGGCCTTGATGCCGTCCTCGACCACGGTGCTGGGGAGGGCCAGGCGGCGGCTCACCGAGCCGACGCGCCGCTCCTTGCGGTAGAAGCGCTCGGTCTTGGACTCGGTCTCTTCGGTGTGCTCGGCCTTGATCGTCAGCACGCCGTCGTGGACCTCGATGTCCACGTCCTCGCGCTTGAAGCCCGGCAGCGACGCCCGCACGTAGACGCTCTTGTCGTCTTCGGAAACGTCGAGGGCCAGCGTGCCCTCTTCGAGCGCCGGGGCCAGGCCCTTCACGTCCGCGAAGAACGGGTCGTTCAGGAACTGGCTGAAGAGCCGGTTCACGGCCGGGACTTCGAACGGTTCACGCCTCATGAGCAGGGTCATCGGAAACCTCCTTCACTCGAGCGGCCGCGTTCGTTGCCGCGCCGCGGGTTGGCTTGTCCGGCGACGGTCGCCGGTTCACAAGGTCATGTGGCAACCCCCGTGCCAGTCCCCCGAATCGTCCGCCGCGGCAGGAAAACAGCCCTGAAATGCCTCGCGGAGGCCCGGGGGGCGGTCACATCGGCGCGGGCGGACTGCCGCGCTGTCACAGTGGCAGGCCGCACGCTCGGACGTTCGCATCCGGTTCGCAAGACCCACCTAAAGTTCTGCATGCAGCCCATCGACCTCCGCAGCGACACCGTGACCCGCCCTACGCCCCAGATGCGACGCGCCATGGCCGAGGCCGAGGTTGGGGATGACGTCCTCGGCGACGACCCGACCGTGATCCGCCTGCAGGAGCGCGTCGCGCAGCTCATGGGCAAGGACGCGGCGTGCTTCGTCCCCACCGGCACGATGGCCAACCAGACCGCGATCCGCGCCCAGACCGACCACGGCGACGAGATCATTGCCCACGAGGACAGCCACATCGTTCACTACGAGACCGGCTCGCCCGCCGCGCTCTCGGGGTGCATGATTCGCGCAGCGCGCGGGGCGAACGGTCTCTACGACGTTGACCAGGTGGAGTCGCTGTACCGGCCGGAGACGATCCACGCGCCCCGCACGAGCCTGCTGCTCGTCGAGAACACGCACAACCGGGGGGGCGGGGCGGTGTGGCCGCTGGCGCAGGTCGAACGGGTGACGGCCAGGGCCCGGTCGTTCGGCCTGCGGCGGCACCTGGACGGGGCGCGGGTGTGGAACGCGTGCATCGCGACGGGGCTGAAGCCCGCCGACTACGCCCGGCACTTCGACACTGTGTCGTGCTGCTTCTCGAAGGGGCTGGGCGCGCCGGCGGGCTCGGCGGTCGCG
>CAZCPB010000242.1:0-6654 GCA_964500365.1 uncultured Phycisphaeraceae bacterium | reverse complement strand
GGACCCGGGCATACACCTTGACCTTTACCGCCGCGGAAATGCCCGTGGCCAGCCGGAGCGTCACAGGTTCCTGGGTATAAAGCACGGCGGGGTTGGGGCGGCGAAGCGTCACGAACACGTTCTCGCTGCGGAACGCCTCGCGGGTACCGTCGAGCGTGAACTCAATGCCCGGGGCCGGGACCGACGCGACAAGAATGTGCTCCCCCAGGAGCGCTTCCGCGCTGATCGGCGGGCCCGCGTAGGCGCCCGCCACGGGATCGGGGATGTTCGAGTACGGGGAACAAGCCGCCAGACCGGCCAGAAGGAACGCGGCCGTCACGCCGCGGAGGGTCGTGACGGCGGGTGCCGTTCCGCGCGAGGCCGGGCTTCGTTGGTGCGCAAGGGCGTGCATGGCCGATCTCCACGGGGGCCGAATATCGTAACGAACTCGCGGACCGGCCAGGGACGGCCGGGGAGGCTGCATGAAGACGGGGAGCGGGATTGGGCGGAAGGTGATCCGGGCGGTGCGGGCGGGCGACCGGTCGTGGGTGGCGGCGGCGGTGTGCGGAGTCACCCTGTCGGTGTGGCTGCTCGCGTCCGCTTCGTGCTCAACGATCCGGGACGCTGTCGCCCCACCCCCGCGGGTTCCGCTGTACGCCGTAGAACCGGAGATCCGCGTGCGGATCGGGCGCGATGTGAGCACCGCGCGGGTCGAGGGGCCGGGGAAGCTGGTCGTGCGTCCCGTCGGCGGCGGTCGCAGCCGGCTGATGAGCTCACCGCTGCAGGTCCGCAACGGGATCGGCGGCCTTGAATTCACGGACGGGCGCGAGCGCTTCGTCATGGGGTTCGGGATCGGCGCCGAGGTCGCGGGGTACGAGCAGGGCGCCGGCGATTCGGGCCTGTCGCGGACCATGCTCCGGGTGGACGGGGTCGAGCACCCCGGCTTCGCGGTGTTCCACTCACGGTCCGACGAGGGGCCGGAGAAGTTCGATGTCATTGTCGCGATGCCCGTCGAGGACTACCTGCCCGGGGTGGTCGTGGGGGAGATGTACGCCCACTGGCCCCGACGGGCGTTCGAGGTGCAGGCGGTGTGCGCCCGCACGTACGCGCTCCACGAACGCGACAGGGCCCGGCGCTTGGGGCGGGCCTTCGACGTCGAATCGACGACGCTCGACCAGGCTTTCGGGGGCACCACCACGATCCTCGCCGCCAAGGACGCGGTCCGTGATACCCGCGGCGTCGTGCTCACGGAGCGCGGCGAACTGGTCCGCGCGTACTACTCGAGCTGCTGCGGCGGGCGTGCCGCGGCCGCGTCGGACGTCTGGCCCACGGGCCCGGGGTTCGAGTTCAACCGCGCGACGGCACTTCAGGGCCGGCCGCGCGAGTGGGCCTGCGAGCCGTCGACCATGTTCCGGTGGAGCGTGACCCGCTCGGAGTCGGACTTCTCGCAGCGCCTGCGCGCGTGGGGCCGCGCCGCCGGGAACCCGGTCAAGACCATGGGCCAACTGCGATCCGTCGAGATCGACCGCACCAGCGCCAGCGGCCGGCCCGCGCGCTACCGGCTCACCGACGACAAGGGCAAGTCGTACACCCTGACCGCGGAGGAATTCCGCGTCGCGTGCAACCAGCCCGTGGACGGGCTGGCCCCGATCACGCGCGAGAATCGCGTCAGCAGCGGCGATGTTTCCGTGGAGGTCCGTTCCGGGGTCGTGAAGGTCTCGGGGCGCGGGTTCGGTCACGGCGTCGGGATGTGCCAGTGGTGCGCCAAGGGGATGGCCGAGCGCGGTGAATCCTGGCAGAAGATGGTCGCGGCTTTCTACCCGGGCGCCGAGGCCGTGCGGGTGTACTGACCGACTTCACATCACAAGATCGATGAAGCGGCCGGGGAGTCCGGGGGTGACGAACCGAGTGACCGTCCGGCGGATCGTCGCCCCGTGCTCGCGTTGAACCGGGAGGACTTCGCCGAGCGTCGGGATGGACTTCGACCGCGAGCACCACTCGGGCGACGGCCCGCCCGCGTGCCGCGGTTCGAACGCGTCGGGCTCGCGGCGAGGCGAGCAACTCAGGTGGTGCTCGATTCTCGCCGGGCTGTCGGTCGCGACCTCCTGCCGGCGGATCGCCTGCTCGAACGGCGGACGCGTGCGCGGCGGACAGTCCGAGGGGTCCGCGCACGACCGGTCGCAACACTCGATGACCCGCCAGTACGGAACGCGCCCGAACGGGGAGAACGGAAGGCAGCAGGGGTCGATCGGCGGCGGCGCGCACGGCCAGCGCCCGGGCCAGCCACAGACAGAAAGAGCGCCGATGCCGTCCACGCGTGCCGGGGCTTCAAGCGCCGTGCGCGTCGTCCGGAATCGAGACCGTGCCGATAAGATCACGCCTCCGGCGCGGCGGAGCGTGACGCGAGCGATCCGGTGCGTCGCGGGCGGATCCGTTTATTCCGTCGCGTTGAGGCCGGCCCGCGATGGTGTGGCGTGGAAGCAACTCCTGCGGGGCCGCGCGGCGGCGGACACCCGCGGGACGGAAGGCGCGGGAGCGTGCTGCGGACGGCGGACCTCGACTATGACCTGCCGGAGGACCTGATCGCGACGGTGCCGAGCGCCCACCGCGAGGAGGCCCGGTTGCTGGTCACGGGCCGCGGCGCGGACGCGAGCGTTACGCACGCCCGCGTCAAAGACCTCGCGGAGTTCCTGCGGCCCGGGGATGTGCTCGTCTTCAACACGACGCGGGTCATCCCGGCGCGCCTCGTGGGTGTTCGACGCGACACGGGGGGCGCGGTCGAGGGCCTGTTCCTGGGCGAGTCCGAGGGCGGCGGGCGGAGCGGATGCGCCGTGTGGAGGGTGCTGCTCCGCGCCAAGCGCCTGAGGCCGGGCTGCGTCGTTGACCTGAGGCCCGTCCGGGAAGGCGCCGCGGGCGCGAGCCTGGTCATCGAGTCGGAGGGAGCCGACGGCCCGGGGTCCTGGATCGCGCGGGCGCTCGACTCGGAACCCGGATCGACGCTCGGGATCCTCGAGCGCGTCGGCCGGACCCCGCTCCCGCCGTACATCCTCGGAGCGCGGAAGCGCGGCGGCGCGGGCCTGGCCGAGGACGAGGACCGCGAACGGTATCAGACGGTCTACGCGCGAACGGACCAGGGCGCGTCGGTCGCCGCCCCGACGGCCGGGCTGCATTTCACGGAAGCATTGCTCGCGCAGTTGGCGTCCCGGGGGGTCCGGCGCGTCGCCGTGACGCTTCACGTCGGTCCCGGGACGTTCAAGCCGGTCGAGACGGAGTCGGTCGAGGCGCACCCGATGCACGCGGAGTGGTGCCGCGCAGACCCCGCGGAATTGACCGCGATCCGGGACGCAAGAGCCGCGGGCGGGCGCGTGTTCGCCGTGGGCACGACGGCGGCGCGGGCCATCGAATCGCTCGCCGAGGTGGCCGCGTCCGAATCGTCGGCCGGGGTGTGGACGCGCCTGCTGATCACGCCCGGGTACCGGTGGCGGCTGGTCGAAGGCCTGCTGACGAACTTCCACCTACCGCGATCGACGCTGATGGCGCTCGTCGCGGCGCTGCTCGACGGGGGCGCGGAGCGGTTGAGGGCGATCTACGCGGAGGCGGTCGGCCGGCGGTACCGCTTCTACAGCTACGGTGACGCCATGCTCGTGCTCCCGTGAACTTCCGGTCCGCGCCGCCGGCGCGCCCGGCGCGGTGCTCGATGCCCGGCGCATAAAGTTGTTTCGGCGCGGCACGGAGGGCCGATAGGACGCGATTCACAGCGGTGTGTGCGAGGCGCGGGAGAGCCATGGAACTCAGCGAACTGGTCGCGGTCTGCGGCGCCACCCTGTCCGGCGGGGTCGGCGGCCCGGTGCGCGTCTGCGACCTCACCGAGGACAGCCGCACGGTGCTGCCCGGCTCGCTCTTCATCGCGCGCCGCGGCCTCAGGTCCGACGGGCGCCAGTTCGCGCACGACGCCGTCGCGGCCGGTGCGGTCGCGGTGCTCACCGACGACGCCTCCGTCGCGCGCTCGGCGCAGGTGCCGGTGGCCGTCGTCGGCGACATCGCGCTGGCGGCGGCGCAAGTCGCCGAGCGGTTCTACGGCGACCCGTCGCAACGCCTGGCCGTCATCGCCGTCACCGGCACCAACGGCAAGACGACCACCGCGTACCTCGCGTGGCAGATCCTCAACGGCGCGGGGGTGCGCTGCGGGCTCATGGGCACGGTCGAGATCGACGACGGGGTCGCGGTCGCCCCGGCGGCGATGACGACGCCGCCCGCGATCGAGGTGAGCCGGAGCCTGTCGGTGATGGTCGAGAACGGCTGCCGCGCGGTCGCCCTGGAGGCCTCGAGCCATGCCCTCGACCAGAAGCGCCTGGACGGCGTGGCGATCGACGTGGGCGTGTTCACGAACCTGACGGGCGACCACCTCGACTACCACCGCACGATGGAGCGGTACGGCGCGGCCCAGGCGCGCCTGTTCTCGATCTTGCCCCCGGAAGGGACGGCGGTGGTCAACGCGGGCGATCCCGCCCACGCGGCGATGATCGAGCGCTGCCGCGCGAAGGTGCTCCGCTGCGACGCCGGCGCGTCGTCGGGCGCGGGCGCCTCGGTCGAAGTGCTCGGCGAGTCGATCGAGGGGATGGATCTGCGGCTCCGAGGCCCGTGGGGCACGGCGACGGCGCGGGTGCCGCTGATCGGTCCGTACAACGCGATGAACACGCTGGAGGCGGTCGCGGCGTGCCACGCGGCGCTCGGACCGTTCGGCGGGCTCTCGGTGAGAGCGATCGAAGAGGCGCTCCCGACGGTGAAACCGCCGCCGGGGCGGTTGGAACCGGTGGGGGTCCCGGGCGCGCGTCGATCGCGGGCCGCCCGGGCCGTGCCGGGCCGCCTGCCGCGCGTGTTCGTGGACTTTGCGCACAGCGACGATGCGCTCCGCAACGTGCTCTCGGCGACCCGGAGCGCCATGGGCGGCGCGGGAGCGCTGTGGGTCGTCTTCGGGTGCGGCGGCGACAAGGACCGTACCAAGCGCCCGCGGATGGGCCTGGTCGCCGCGGAGCACGCCGACCGAGTCGTGGTCACCAGCGACAACCCGCGCACGGAGAAGCCCTCGGCGATCGTGACGGAGATCCTCGCCGGCATCCCGGAGCACCTTTGGCACAAGGTCGAGGTGCACGTCGATCGCGCCCCGGCCATCCGTCACGCCGTCGAGCACGCCGCGCCCGGCGACGTGATCGTCATCGCGGGCAAGGGCCACGAGACCGAGCAGATCACGTGCGACGAGCGGGGCGAGCTGGTCCGCTCGCCTTTCGACGACCGCGAGGTCGCCGGCGCGGCGCTCGGCGAGCGCGCGGGGTCGGGCGCGAGAGCGAAGGCCCACGCGTGAAGCGCGTCCCCGGCGCCCGGAGTGATTCATGAGTTTCTGGACACCCGAGAGCGTGAAGTCGGCGGTGGGGGGGACGTGGCTGGCGCGGGCCGACGCCCGCGAGCTTCAGGGCGTGAGCACCGATTCCCGCACGCTCCGGCCGGGCGAGCTCTTCGTGGCGCTCCGCGGCGAGCGGTTCGACGCCAACACCATGGTCGGCGCGGCCGCCGAGGCCGGCGCCGCGATGGCGATCGTGGACCGGACGGGCTCCCTGCCCTCGCCCCTTCCGGCGGGCCTCGGCCTCCTGCACGTTCCCGACACCGGCGACGCGCTCCTCCGGCTGGCCGGCGCGTACCGGCGCACGCTCGAGGGGACGCGCGTGATCGCCGTGACCGGCTCGAACGGCAAGACGACCACGACCCGCCTGATCGGCTCGGTCCTCGCGCAGTCGCTCCGCGGCACGGCCTCGGTCAAGAGCTTCAACAACCGCGTCGGCGTGCCGCTCACCATCCTCTCGGCGCGCCGCGGGGACCAGTACCTCGTGTGCGAGGTCGGGACCAACGCCCTGGGCGAGATCGCGGAACTGGCCCCGGTGGTCTCGCCGGACATCGTCGTCGTGACGAGCATCGGGCGCGAGCACCTCGAGGGCCTGCGCGGGATCGAGGGCTCGGTCTCCGAGGCCGTCAGCCTCGTGCAGGCGCTCCGCCCCGGCGGGCTGGCGGTCGTGAACGCCGATGCGCCCCTGCTTCTGCCCGCCGTGCGGTCGCTCGCCCAGGCGACGGCGGGCACGCGCGAGGCGTGGGGCGTGCTCACCTTCGGCTTCGCCGAGGACGCGGAGCTGCGGATCACCGCGGTCGAGCACGGCGCGCCCGGGATCCGCTTCTGCCTGAACGGGCGGGCGTGGCACGGCGCCCCCCTGATCGGGCGGCACAACGCGCTCAACGCGACCGCCGCGGTGGGCGTCGGCCGCCGGATGGGCGTGGAAGCCGGCGCGATCGACCTCGGGCTCAAGTCGGCGCGGGGGCCGGACATGCGGCTGGAGCCCGTGGAGGCGGGCGGCGTGCGGTTCATCAACGACGCCTACAACGCCAACCCGGAGTCGGTCCTCGCCGCGCTCGAGGCGTTCGCGGAGGTCGCGCGGGACGCGCCCGGGCGGCGGGTCGTGGTCCTCGGGGACATGCTCGAACTCGGCGACGCGGGGGTCGCGGCCCACCGCGAGATCGGCGAGGCGGTGGGGGCCGCGGGGTGGGTAGCCCGGGCCGTCTTCGCCGGGCCGCGGTCGGCCCACGCCGCCGAGCGGGCGCGCGCGGCGCGCGGCGGCGTGGGCCGACAGC
>CAZCPB010000241.1:0-6655 GCA_964500365.1 uncultured Phycisphaeraceae bacterium | reverse complement strand
GCCGCACGATGAAACGATCCCCCGCGGCAACCAGCGAGGCCATGACGCGCGCATCGTCCCGGGCCGGCGAAGAGCCCGCTGCGGCACGGACGAGACCGCGCTCGCGCTCCGCGGCGGCCCGCGCCCACTCAACGCCCGACCCCTTCGGCCGCTCGGCCGGCGAGCCGACCCACGCCATCAGCTCCGCGCCCTGCACCCCCGCCGAAGCGCCCGGCTCGAAGATGAACGCCCCCGGGCTCCACAGATCCTCCTTGAAATCCTGCCCGCGCTCCATGTCGCGCGCGTACTCGAAGTCGAACCACCACTGCGGCTCGCCGGAGAACCGCGCGGCATCCGCGGCCAGGTTCACGCGCAGACCCTCGGGGGCGTAGCCGCGTGTCGTCTCGACCGTGACGACGCCCGGGTGCGTCGACGCCGCGAACCTGTTGAGGCACGAGCGCCCGCGCAGCAGACTGTGAAAGTCGCGCAGCGCAATCAACGGGCGCACGTGCAGCGCGAACCGCCTGCCCGGCGCCTCGATCTCGTACCGCACCGAGCACGCGCCGAGGACCGAGTCCGCCCGCCCGCTCTCGCGCTTCAGGCACAGCGTCCGCGTCACGCGCGCCGCGCCCGGCCCTTCGCCGATCCGGTACTCCCAGCGGCAGACGGGCCCCGCCTCGAACTTCACCAGCGCGTGCACGCCGCCGGGGTGCAGCGTCCCGCCCGGGAACGCGAACGTGCTCAAATCGTGGCGCCGCTCATCCGCCGCCCCGGGGTTCTCGACGAGCGTCTCGACGCACGAGTGGAGCGTGACCACGCGCCCGACCGGCGGCAGCGTCGCGGCAATGAGCCACGCGTGGTACCGCCGCGCGGGGATCCCCGCGCCCGAGCCCATCGCAAAGCCGCCCTGCCCATCGGTCAGCAGCCACTCGGTCGCCGCGAGCCCGGCGCCCGCGCCCACGCCGGGTGTCCTCGCGTACATGGTGGCGGCGTCGGCGTCGGGGATAGGCATGAGGTCCCCTGGCATCGGCGGCGGGGCAGCGCGGCGCGTGCCGGCCGGCGACTTCAGGGAGCGTAGCCGGTGCGTACCGGCCGTGCCGACGACCGGCGCGGCTTGACTGCCCGGGGACGATGTGCGACACTCTTCTATGGAAGCCACAACGAAGTCCTCCCGCTCATCGCCACGCGGCTCGTCGCGGGGCGAAAGGGTGCCCCGCGCCGCCAAAAAGTCGCACAAGGCACGCACGCCCGGAACGCTGGTGAAGCCGGTCGAGCGCGGAGCGCGCACGAAGCCGGGCCCGGCGGAGAATCCCCGCGCCCCCGGTGCGGGATTTACGGGCGACACGCCGGAAAAGATTCGCAAGATCGCCTACGAGGGCATCACCTTCGATGACGTCCTCCTGATCCCGTTACGCAGCGGCGTGATGCCCGCCGCGGCCGACACGACCACCCGCCTCACCCGCTCGATCACCCTCAACATCCCCCTGGTCTCGGCCCCCATGGACACCGTCACCGAGTCGGCCCTCGCCATCGGCCTGGCGCAGGAGGGCGGCATCGGCATCATCCACAAGAACATGCCCGCCGAGGCCCAGGCCCGCGAGGTCTCGAAGGTCAAGCGCTCCGCCAACGGTGTCATCGCCGACCCCCTCACCCTCGGGCCCACCGACACCGTCGCACGGGCCAAGGAACTCATGCGGGCCCACAACGTCTCCGGCTTCCCCATCACCGAGCACGGCTCCCGCAGCCCCCGCGACAAGAGCCGCGTCCTCGGCATCCTCACCCGCCGCGACCTCAAGTTCGTCGAGGATTCCTCCATCCCCGTCTCGAGCGTCATGACCAGCGGCGGCCTCATCACCGCGCCCATCGGCACCACCCTCGAGCAGGCCGAGAAGATCCTCAACCGCAACAAGGTCGAGAAGCTCATCCTCGTCGACGCCGACGGCCGGCTCGCCGGCCTCATCACCATGCGCGACATCGACCGCGCCAGCCAGTTCCCCCGCGCCTGCCGCGACACCCGCGGCAGGCTCCGCTGCGGCGCCGCCGTCGGCGTCGGCCAGTACGACCGCGTCGAGGCCCTGATCGCGGCCGAGGTGGACGTGATCGTCGTAGACACCGCCCACGGCCACAGCGAGAACGTGATCAACACCGTCCGCGAAGTGAAGCGCCGCTTCGCGATCGACGTCATCGCCGGCAACATCGCCACCGCCGACGCCGCACGCGACCTGGTCCAGGCCGGCGCCGACGCCGTCAAGGTCGGCATCGGGCCCGGCTCGATCTGCACGACCCGCGTCGTCACCGGCGTCGGCGTGCCCCAGATCACCGCCATCATGAACGCCGCCGCCGGCGTCGCCGCCGGCGGGCGCGATGTCCCCGTCATCGCCGACGGCGGCATCCGACACTCCGGCGACATCCCCAAGGCCATCGCCGCCGGCGCCGAGTGCGTCATGATGGGCTCCCTCTTCGCCGGGCTCGACGAATCGCCCGGCGAACTCGTCATCTCCGGCGGACGACGCTACAAGACCTACCGCGGCATGGGCAGCGAGGGCGCCATGAACGCCGGCAGCGCCGACCGCTACCGCCAGGCCGAAAAAATCGGCGCCGACGGAAAGGCCACCATGAAGTTCGTCCCCGAGGGCGTCGAGGGCCTCGTCCCTTACCGCGGCAGCCTCGCCGAGTTCACCTACCAGCTCGTCGGCGGCCTGAAGAGCGCCATGGGCTACTGCGGCTGCGCCACCATCGCCGAACTGCGCGAACGCACCCAGTTCTGCCGCGTCTCCGGCGCAACCGTGATCGAAAACCACCCCCACGACATCAAGATCACCAAGGAAGCGCCGAACTACATGATCGAGGGGCGGGGGAAGGAGTAGCAGCGCAGCGCCTCAGCCGCGCGGGACTTCAGACAGGTCGCGGGAGACGGGCTTGCCCTGCGCGGCAAACAGCGCCACCTCATCGTCGGCGCCCTTGGACGCACCGCCGATGCGAAACACGGCGTCGCAACGCGCTGCCGCGCCGAGGCTGATGGGCATCATCAGCTCATCGAAGTGCGACGGCCCCGCGACATGGATGATCGGCAGGGCCAGGTTCACGCCGACGATGGGCATGTGGCCGCGCCGGAAAACTTCGAGCGCGGCACGGTTCATCGCGTCGAGATTGGACTGACGCGCGCCGGGGGTCGGGGCGTTGGTCGAGTAGGGGCCGGAGATCATGATCCACATGATGGACAATAGAGCGATTCCGATTCATACGGACTCTCGATCGATCCCACGCGTGAGGGACCGGCTCCTCGCCCGCTTCGGGCGCGCGAACGTTGCGAGGGGCGCAGCGCCTCGCAAGCCCCTCGTGGCCCGCGCATCGCACGCCGTCGCCCCCGGGGCGAACGAGTCGACCGAGCGCGATTCCATCGCGCATCCGTATCAGGCGTAACGTACAAAGACGGAAAGCCACAGATCCCGTAGAGGCGCACAGATCAAGCACACCATCCGCGCGCATTCGCGTCATCCGTGGCCTCGCCGACCAAGGATGTCACGGCCCCGATCCATGGGTCCGGGTTGGGCCCCGTGTTTCTTCGAGCCGCCCGCGGCGCGGAAAGCGTGCATCGCGCGGGATTGATCGAGAGTCCGCGCCACGTCCCTCACGCCCATCGGCCGTTCCGTTACGCTCCCCCGATGGCACCCGCCGTGCTCGCCACCATCTGCCTCGCCATCGCGCTCGTCATCACCTTCGGCCTCGCGATGGCCACCTCCTTCTTCACCGCCCCGCCCCTGAAGGGCCCCGACACCATGGGTTACTTCATGGTCTTCCTCGCCCTGGGCTTCCGCTGGCTCCTCACCCTTGTCGCGATCATCCTCTGCGTCACCGCCGGCAAGTTCGCCTGGCTCTCGCCCCGCGCCGGGATCGCCGGCGCCTCCGTCATCGCGGCCCACGCCGGCCTGGGCGTCATCGCCTCGCTCGCGTGGATGGCCTGGGCCGGCCAGGCGCGCTGGTTCACGCTCCCGGCCGCCAACCTCGGCGCGATCGCCCTGCCCGTGCTCGTCCAGCTCCTCCTCGCGGCGCTCGCGTGGTCAACCCCCGAGCACGCCGGCGCGCCGCGCTGGCCGAGGTTCTTCGCCTGGCCCCTCGGTGCGCTCGGCGCGGTCGGCCTCCTCGCCGGCGCCGTCTTGCTCGTGCAGTGGCAGATCGGTTCGCTCAAGGCCGATGCCGCGCGCCTCAAGGAGCGCGACGACGCCATCGAGCAGAACCGCCTCGACACCCTCGAGCGCGAGAAGCGCCAGGCCGAGGAACTCGCCGCCATCCCCGACGACGCCCCCCTCCAGGACTTCCTCGCTCACCTCTTCATCGACAAGTCCGAAGCCCACCACGCCGCCGCCCTCGCGCGCATCGCCGCGCTGCCGGACCTCACCGGCCGCCTCGCCGAACGTCTCGCCGACCCCGACCCGCGCCAGCGCGAGTACGCCGCGAACTTCATCCGCATGAACCCCGCGGCACCCGACCCCGCGTGGCTACCCGCCGTCCGCGGCCACCTCGCGCTCCTGGCATCCGACATCAAATCCGCGCCCGCGCTGCTCGGTCAGCCGTCACCCCCTCCCTACCGCGGCCTCACCCAGGGCGCGCTCATGACCGCCCGAAGGTTCCAGGCCTCGTCCCCGCCCCCCGACTTCACGCAAGAGATCATCGCGCTCCGAGAGGCCTTCACCTCACACGAGGAATCACAGGTCCGCACCGATGCGCTCGACCTTCTCGACCGCTTCGAAAGCGGCAGGCCGCTGCAGGACGAATGAGAGGATTCACCACCGAGACACAGGGGCACAGAGAAGAAGGAAACGAAAGAAAACAAGGACTTGAATTCGGAGTAGACCCGACGAATCTCTTCCCGGCCCGCGCTGAATCCCAACCCTGCGTAGTCTCGTCCCCTCTTCTCGATGACTCTGTGTCCCTGTGGTGAACTCTCCTATGCCTTCTCCGGCGTACCGGCGCTTCCTCGCCTCCATGACAGTCACACGCGAGATGTGGCACGACGGCCTCGGCTACGACCTCGAAGCCCTCGACCAGTTCACCCCCGAAGAGCGCGCCCGCATCGAGCCCATCCTCCGCGCGGGCAAGGACTGGCGCGACGCCCAGGCCCTCGCCCGCCTTCAGCCTCCCGCCGCCGCGGCACTCCTCGCACAGTTCCACGACACATCCCTCCCCCTCACCACCCGCCTCACCGCCGGGGAGGAACTTGAACGCCTCTCCACGCCCGACGCCCGGACATCACCCCCGTCACCTTCTTCACGCATCGACTTAACCCCCCTCACCCTCGAAATGCTCGACGCCGGTCTCACCGACCTCACCGTATTCACCCGCATCGCCACCTTCATCGAGCACCGTCACCCCCACGCCGAAAAGACTGAAGACCGCGTCCGCCGGGCCATTCTCCGGCACCTCTCGAACACGCACGAGCCGATCGCCACCAACCTCGCGGCACTCGCCTGCGTCGTCTACGGCCTCGCCCCCAGCACCCACGACTGGACGCTCCGCCCGCTCTGGCTGCGATTCCAGAACCCGAGCGACCACGCCGCGGCGTTCGATGATCTACTCGCAACGATCGGCCTCACACGCCAAGACCTTGCGCGCTGACAAAGCACGGTAACAGTCGTTTTCATATGCACTTACAATTTTGTCGGCCAGTAGTTCATATGCTGAACAGAATCCTATTTCTCCGCTTCTCTTGCTCTCCTCCCCACCTCCCCAACGCGATCACGCCAGCAGCGGCGTGCACTTCATGACTTTGGCCTCCGCCCCGTCATGCACCGCGAACGTCCCCCCCGGCTTCAGGCACGCGCTCCCGTACGCGCCGTCCTTGCGGATCGCGTAGAACGACACATCGAACAGGGGTCGTCCGTCGGCGCCCTTCAATCGCTTCTCCTTCGTCCGGTCCATCATCCGCCGCGCGGCATCCAGACAAGCCTCTTCCGGCGTCATCCCCGCCTCCATCGAGCGGACGATGGAATAGGCCGAGAGATTCACGATGCACGACTCCCCGCGCCCCGTGCACCCGCCCGCGCCGACCTGGTTGTCGCAGTAGTTGCCCGCCCCGATGATCGGCGAATCCCCGACGCGCCCGGGGATCTTCCAGGACAGACCGCTGGTGGTCGTGCAACTGGCGATGTTCGAGTTCGCATCGAGGATCGAGCAGTGGATCGTGCCCGTCGTGTACATCTGCTCCATCGCACGCGCCGCGGCAACCTTCTTGGCGTCCCACACCCGGCCCTCGGGCTCGTCCCTCTCCTCGTCGTTCAGCCAGAAGTCGCCCTTGCCGAGGTTGGCCTTCCACTTCAGCCACTGCTGCCGCGCCTTCTCGGTGAGAAGGTCCTCCTCCTTGAAGCCCAGCTCGATCGCGAAGCGCCGGGCCCCGTCGCCGACGAGCAGGCAGTGGTTCGTGCGCCGAAGAACCTCGAGCGCGACCATCGCGACGTTCTTGACGCTCCGGACCGACGCGACCGCGCCCGACTTGTGCGTCGGCCCGTGCATGACGCTGGCGTCAAGCTCGACGATGCCCTCCTCGTTCGGCAGGCCGCCGAGCCCCACCGACATGTCCTCAGGGTCGTCCTCCTGGATCTTCACACCCTGCACCACGCAGTCGGCGGGGTCGTACCCCTCCCTGGAGAGGTCCATCGCGCGCTTCACGGCCGGAAGT
>CAZCPB010000240.1:0-6659 GCA_964500365.1 uncultured Phycisphaeraceae bacterium | reverse complement strand
GGTTGACGCGGACGCCGAAGGCCCGCCCCGCGCTCATGGCCCGCGAGCGGGCGTGCACGAAGCGCCGCTCGACCTCGCGCCACGCCGCCGCACGTCGCGACTCGCTCACCCCGTTGATCGCCGGCAGGACCGACGCCGCGAGGATCCCGAGCAGCGCGACCACGAGCGCCAGCTCGACGAGCGTGAAGCCGCGCCGCGTTGGACGGATGATCGTGCGCATCAGAGCTGGTTGGCGGTCAGCACCGCGCCGCCCGAGCCGGTCGCGGTCGTCGCGGCGTCGGAGTTGGCGTAGAAGATCGCCTGCGGCGGCGTGGACGAGTTGTCAACGTGGTAATTCCACCCGTACTGCCCGGGGTTGATCACCGCCCGCGCCCCGGCCTGCGCCGCCGAGACGGCCTGCACGCCCGTCACGCCCGTGAAGGGGTTGGCGTCGACCGTGTTCTCGACCACCGTCCCCGGCGTGGTGAGCTGCGCCAGCGTCGGGTACGACGCGGCGCCCGCGATGACCGACCTCGTCCGATACGCCGCGATCGACGCCCGCACCCCCCCCGCCACGCTCTTGAGCGCCGCGGTCTTCGCCTCGTCGGTCACGTTCCCGAAGCGCGGCACGACGATCGCGGCGATGATGCCGATGACGACCACGACGACCATGAGCTCGACGAACGTGAACGCGCGCCGGAAGCTGAGCACGGAAGATGGGCAAACCGATCTGTCCCGCCGCCCCATGCGTTCCCTCGCTTCCGTTACTTGTTGACCTTGATGACCTGCCACATGGGCAGGAAGACCGAGAGCGCGACGCCCAGGACGATGACCGCCAGGAAGACCGTCAGCACGGGCTCGATGACGGTGTTGGCGTTCTTGGTGAGGTGCCCGGCCTCGCGGTCGTAGTGACGCGCGACGATCTCGCACGACCGCGAAAGCTCGGTCGCGTCGCGCCCCGCGCAGAGCATCCGCTTGGCAAAGCTCGGGAGCACCGCGCTCGAGCGGACCACCTCCGACAGCTCCTCGCCCCGCCGCAGCCGCTCGGCCAGCGCATCGCACTCGGCCCCGAAGACGCGCCGCCCCGTCGCCCGCCCGCTGATCTCGACCGACTCGATCACGTCGAGCCCCGACGACAGCCCGATCGAGAAGACCCGCGCGAACTGGCCCGTCGTCGACGCCGCGATGATCCGCCCGATGTACGGCAGGCGCGCCAGCACCTTCTCCAGCGAAACCCTCCCGCCCTCGGTCCGCAGGTACGCCCGCAGCCCGAAGACCGCGGCCGCCCCCGCGGCAAGGAGCACCGCCCAGTTGGCCTTGGCGAACTCGCCCGTGGACTGGATGATCCGGGTGATCAGGGGCATCTGCACGCCCTGGCCCCCGAACGTCGAGGCGAACTTCGGCACGACGAAGACGACGATGACGCCCACCGCCAGGGCCACCACGCCCATCACGATGACCGGGTACGTCATCGCCCGCTTGAGCTGCTGGCGCGACTCGATCTGCCGGTCGAGCATGTCCGCCAGGTGCGCCATCACGACCGACAGATTGCCCGACTTCTCCGCGGCCCGGATCGTCTCGATGTACACCTCGCCGAACTGCTCGCGGTACTGCTCGAGCGCCACGCTCAGGGCCATGCCCGATTCGATCCGCGTCGCGATGTCGCGCACCATGTCCCGCAGCGCCGGCTTGCTCTCGTGCTCGGCGATCGACGAGAGCCCCTTGGCCAGGGGGATCCGGGCCTCGACCAGCACCGCCAGCTCGCGGCTGAGGTCGGCGATGTCCGACGACTTGGTCCGCTGGAAGCTGAAGGCCGGGCCCGAGGCGACGCTCCGCTCGACGCGCAGCGGCGTCAGGCCCAGGGCCGCGACCTTGCGGAACGCGTCCTGTCGCTCGGTGGCGTGCACCGTGCCGCGCCGCTTCCGGCCGCCCGCGTCGATCGCGACATAGCGGAACGCCTCGGCGATCATGCGGCGATCCTCAGGGGTTCGTCCAGGCTCTCGCCCTCGATCGAGGACCGCAATTGCCGGAGCTCGTCCACGGTCGTCACGCCCCGCAGCGCCTTGGCCAGGCCGTCCCGCCACATCGGCTGGAAGCCGTCGAGCGCCGCCGCGCCGAGCAGCTCGGCGCTCGCCGCGTCCTTCTCGACCAGGCGCTGGATGCGCCGCGTCATGCGCAGAAGCTCGTGCACGCCCACGCGCCCGCGGTAGCCGGTCGAGGCGCACCGGGCGCACCCCGCGCCGCGCCGCAGCCCCGCCGCGCCGGCCCGGTCGATGCCCAGCTCCCGCAGCGTGTCGTCGTCCACCGGGGCCGGCCCCGCGCACTCGGCGCAGAGCCGTCGCACCAGCCGCTGCGCGATCACGCACAGGAGCCCCTGGTTGATCGCGAAGATCGGCAGCCCGAAGTCCTTGAGGCGCGGGATCGCGCCGATCGCGTCGTTGGTGTGGAGCGTCGAGAGCACCAGGTGCCCCGTCATCGCCGCCTGCACCGCGATCTTGGCCGTCTCCGCGTCGCGGATCTCGCCCACCAGCACCACGTCGGGGTCCTGCCGCAGGATCGACCGCAGCGCCGACGCGAACGTCAGCCCGATCTCCGCGTTGGCCTGGATCTGGCGGATCAGCGGCAGGCGGATCTCGACCGGGTCCTCGATCGTCATGATGTTGACGTCGGGCGTGTTCAGCGCGGCCAGCGCCGTGTACAGCGTCGTCGTCTTGCCCGAGCCCGTCGGACCCGTCACCAGCACCATGCCGTGCGGGCTGTTGATCGCGTCGGTGTACCAGCGCGCGATGTCCGGCTCCATCCCAAGGTCGGCGATCGTGCCGATCTTCGTCCCGGCGCGGAGCAGCCGCATCACCACGTTCTCGCCGTGGATCGTCGGGATGAGGCTCAGCCGCACGTCCACCGGCTCGCCCCGGTGCATGAACCGGAACTTCCCGTCCTGCGGCTTGCGCGTCTGCGTCAGGTCCAGCCGCGCCATCACCTTCAGACGCTGCACGATCCCCGCGTGCATCCCCTTGGCCGGCCCCTGCTGCGGGTGCAGCACCCCGTCCACCCGGTACCGCAGGTGCAGCGCCGACTCGTCGGGGCTGACGTGGATGTCGCTGGCGCCGGCGTCGGAGCCCGCGGCCAGGATCTGGTTCACCGCCGCGACCACCGGCTCGTCCCCCGTGGTCAGGTCGCGGTCGGCCTCGGCGACCGGCTGGTCCCCGGCCGAGGCGGTGACCATCGTGTAGGCCCGCGAGATCAGCGCCGTCAGCTGCGCCGCGTCGCACAGCGCCGGGTCGACCTCGCACTTGATGATCTGCCGCACCTGGTCGAGCGCCTGCAGGTTGAACGGGTCGAGCATCGCGACCGTCGCCACCCCGTCCAGGCAGAACAGCGGGAACACGCCCAGCCGCTCGGCCACCGCCCGCGGCAGGCGCTCGGCGTTGCGGAGGTCGATGTCGAAGGCGTTCAGATCGACGAACGGGTACTCGCAGATCTTCGCGCGCAGGATCGCCATCGACCGCGAGCTGACGATGTTGAGCGAGACCAGCGCGTCGGTCACCGGGCACGAGTTGGCCTGCGCGTGCTGCGTGGCGCGATCGGCGTCCGCCTGGGTGATCACCCGGTCGGCCAGCAGCGTCTGCATCAGGAAGTGACTCGAGTCCACGGTCCCTCCGGATCACGATCCCTGAAGACTCTCCATCCGCGCCAAGAGCGCCTCGATGCCGCGCCCCGTCTCCGCGTTCATGCCCTCGAACGCCGTCCCCAGCAGGTACGCCGGGCGGCGGTCGGTCATCACGATCCGCTGCACCCGCGCCCCGACCTCGACCAGCGTCGGCGCCTCCGGCGAGTCGTCAGCCCGCAGCCTCACCAGGATCAGGCACCGCCGCGGCACGAACACCGGCGTAATCAGCCCCACCCCGCCGCTGCTGATGTCCACCACGCCCGCGTCGAGCCACCCGTCCCGGGCGCCCGAACCCGTGGAAAGCCGCACCAGGGGGGCGTGCACCGGCGCGATGCTGAACCGCGCGGCCATGGCCACGTCGTGGCGCTGCGATCGGCGGATGGCGAAATCCTGCTCTCCCACTGTGGGAACTCCGGACGCGCCGAACCGGCGCGTTCTCGGATCACAACGTCGGCGGTTCCGTCGCCCCGGTTGACGCACGCCCGGCCGAAGCCGCAAAGTTCGGTTCGTTCTGTGCCGGATGCTTACCAGCACCCGAACGAGAGGCGGAGACTCCGGAGCCGGCACCGGGGCACACGCGGCAGGCGGGTCGGGCGTCGCGCATTCACTTGACACGACCCTGCTCTGTTGCTCGGGCGCAACCCTGCCGTATACTTGTCCACTCGCGCGGTCGATCGGCGGCGCGGGGGCGGGTGCCGTGGCGGTCCACGGCCCGTCGGGTGGAGTTCGTTGATCCTCACCCTCCGTCAACGGCCCGGGGCCGCTTCCCCGGGAATTGAAGCGCCCTTGGGCGGGCGCGTCGGGCGCGGCTTGCCGCGCACGGCACCGATCGGTCCCGCCGGTGTCGCTGCCAGGAAGACCTCTCCATGTCGAACACGCTCGTCCAGGATCTGATCGAGGCCGGGATTCACTTCGGCCAGCGCTCCGCCGGGTGGAACCCGAAGATGCAGCCGTTCATCTACGGCAAGCGCAACGGCATCCACATCATCGACATCAAGGAAACGATCAAGGGCCTGCTCCTGGCCAAGAAGTACATCGCCAAGACCGTGTCCGACGGCAAGGACGTGTGCTTCGTCGGCACCAAGCGCCAGGCCAAGAGCGTCCTGGAGACCCGCGTCGCCGACGTCAAGATGCACTGGGTCACCGAGCGCTGGCTGGGCGGCACGCTCACCAACTTCCGCACGATCCGCCAGCGCCTCAAGCGCCTCATCGAGCTCGAGGAGATCGAGAAGCACGACAACTTCGCGTCCTACTCCAAGAAGATGGAGAGCCAGCTCCGGCGCGAGATGAAGAAGATCAAGCGGAACCTCGACGGCATCCGCGCCATGGAAAAGCTCCCGGGCGTCATGGTCGTGATCGACGTCAAGCACGAGATCACCGCCCTCAAGGAAGCCCGCAAGCTCGGTATCCCCACGATCTGCCTCATCGACACCGACGGCGACCCCGACCTCGCCGACATCCCGATCCCCGGCAACGACGACTCGATGCGCTCGATCGACGTGGTGATCCGGGAGCTGTGCCTGGCGATCGCCGAGGGACGTCAGCAGCGCCAGGACCCGCAGGGCGCGACCGACAGCGCCGGCGCGGCCCCCGCCGCCGAGCAGCCCCGCCGCAGCCGCCGCGCCCAGTTCCGCGCCGACGACTCATCCGTCGGCGAGCCCGCGGGCGAGGAGAGCGCGAAGAACCCCGTGGGGGCACCCCAGAACTGAGCACGCCCCGGCCGGGCCGTACCGCCCGCCGGGCCGCCGAGAACGGGAACGACGCACGGCCCCGACGAGCGGGGCCGGCGTGACCGACGATCGATCGGAGACCGCGATGGCTGAGATCAATTCGAAGGACGTCATGAACCTCCGCGGGCGCACCGGCCTGCCCCTCATGGACTGCAAGTCCGCCCTGGCCGAGGCCGCGGGCGACATGGACAAGGCCGAGGAAATCCTCCGCAAGAAGCTCAAGGGCAAGATGGACCTCAAGACCTCGCGGGCGGCGGGTGAGGGCCGCATCGCCATCGCACGCACCCGCGAGGCCGCCGCCATCATCGAGCTCCGCGCCGAGACCGACTTCACCGCCAAGAACGAGAAGTTCGTGGGCGCGGCACAGAAGGTCGCCGACCTGGCCATCGAGTCGCACGCCGGCGGCGTCGCCGCCACCCCGGCCATGCAGGCCGTCATCGACGAGCTGCGCATCTCGACCGGCGAGAACGTCAGCTTCGCCCGCGGTCACAAGCTCGTGCAGGACCCCGGCTCGGGCGCCTTCGGCTCCTACGTCCACCACGACGGCAAGACCGGCGTGCTCGTGCAGGCCGAGGGCTCGATCTCCGACGAGACCCTCCGCGAGATCTGCATGCACGTCACCGCGGCCCACCCGCGCCCGGTCGGGATCACCGCCAAGGACATCCCCGCCGACGTCATCGAGAAAGAGCGACGCTTCCGCCTCGAGCAGGCCATGGAGTCCGGCAAGCCCAAGGAAATCGCCGAGAAGATGGTCGAGGGCGGCATGCGCAAGTTCTTCGAGGAAGTCGCGCTGCTGGAGCAGCCCTGGATCAAGGACCAGAACAAGAAGATCAAGGACCTCGTCGGCCCCAAGGCACAGGTCCTCGCGTTCTTCCGCTGGCAGGTCGGCGAGCAGGCCTGACGTTCAACATCCGAGCGAAGGGCGGTCGGGCAACCACGGTGGGTTGGCCGGCCGCTTTTTTTTCGCGCGCGCGGTGCCTTGGGGAACGGCAAATGCGCTCAATCTATAGAGAGACCGTGAAATGGAACGAACCCGAACGAACTGCGAATGACAGGCCGTCGAGCGAAACCACCGCCCGTCCTGGTTCGAATCTGTGTTCAGAAGCTCATTGACAACCTGCCCTGCCGTAAGCACTTACACGCGATCTTCGGCATCAACGAAAAATCTTCCCCGGATTGGTGGCACGCCCCTCAAACCCGTGTCATCTTTCCATTGTCTTGTCTCTCCTCCTATGACTCGGCTGCGGGCGGAAACACGTAGCCGGGTTTACAGAACGGGT
>CAZCPB010000239.1:0-6673 GCA_964500365.1 uncultured Phycisphaeraceae bacterium | reverse complement strand
GCCATGCGCGCGGCGGCGAGCAAGAGCACGATGCCGATGGCGACCTTGAGTGCGCTCGCCGGAATATGGAAGCGTCCGCCCAGGAACGCGGCCGGAATGGACGCCGCGGCGAAGGGCCAGACCAGCGCCCACGAGAAGTACCCGGCGCGGGCGAACTGCACGAAGGCGATAGTGGCGACCAGCACGTTGATCGCCAGCGCGACGGGGCGCATCACCAGCGCGTCCATGCCCACGAGCGCCATGACGGCGAGGTAGCCCGAGGCGCCGGCGTGGCCGACCGAGGCGTACAAGGCTCCGACAACCAGAAAGGCGATCACAAGGATGGGAAGGGCGTCGGTGGGCATGGCTGGGGGGCTCATCCGCCGATCGCAGACATCGGGCGCTCGGGCTGGCGGAACCCTGGCGATGCGATGCCGTGGCCCGGCTGCTTGGTCCAGGTCGCATCGATGAGGAAGTGCGCAACCTTTTCGTCGGTCGAACCTGCCCGCAGCGCAGCGCGCAGATCCCACTCGGTCGTGCTGAATAGGCACGGACGGACCTTGCCGTCGGCGGTCAGGCGCAGACGGCTGCACGCCCCGCAGAACGGGCCGCTGATCGGGGCGATGAAGCCGACGAGGCCGGGTGCCCCATCGGCGAACGCGAACGTTCGGGCGGTGCTGGACGGGTCGTCGTCATCGCATGCAACGAGCGGGTAGCGCTCCTCGATCCCCGCCCGCGTCTCGGCCGCGCTCACCCACTTGGAACTGTCCCACGCGTGCCCGGAATCGAGCGGCATGTACTCGATGAACCGCATTTCGACGCCGAACCGGCGTGCCAACGCCGCCATGTCGGCGGCTTCGTCGTCGTTGGAGCCGCGGATGAGCACGCCGTTGAGCTTCAAGGGCGTCAGCCCCTCGGCGATGACCGCCTCGACGCCCG
Source organism: uncultured Phycisphaeraceae bacterium (assembly GCA_964500365.1). Taxonomy (GTDB): domain Bacteria; phylum Planctomycetota; class Phycisphaerae; order Phycisphaerales; family UBA1924; genus CAZCPB01. Next base: position 5,755 of record CAZCPB010000239.1, on the reverse strand, counting down.
CCAGCACGTCCGCCGGCGATGTCGTCGAGCGCGTCAGCCGCGCGAACCGATCGGGCCGGAGCGAATCGATGCTGATCGTGATGCGGTCCAGCCCCGCGACCTTCCACTCCCGCAGCGCCGCTCGCGTGAGCAGTGAGGCGTTGGTGATCATCGCGATCTCGACGGAGGTCGTCCTCCGGATGCCCGCGATGATCGACGTGAGATCCGGGTGCAGCGTCGGCTCGCCGCCGGTCAGGCGGATTTTGCGGACGCCCAGCGACCCGGCGATTGCCGCGACGCGGACGATCTCGGCCACGGTGAGGAGCGACTCGCGCGGCGCGAAGCGGACATCCGGCTCCATGCAGTAGACACAGCGGAAGTTGCAGCGGTCCGTGATGCTGATCCGCAGGTCGCGGATCGTCCGCCCGTGCGAATCGATCATCCGCCAGCCCGCCCGGACTTCGGGCGGCGACGCAGGGGGCGAGCCACCGGGCTCCCGCGAATCGTTGGCGACGAACTGCGGCAACGCCATACCGGCCCTGCGCGGAGATCGAGGTTGCACGTCGATGGAGTCGGAATCAAGTGCCGCCGTCCGCATCTTCACCTCTCACCGATCTCGATTGAACTGCTCATGGGCCCACGCCCACGCCGCGACGGTCCTCGGGAACCCGACGGTATTCATCCCAAGCAGGATGGCCTGCTCCACCTCCGCGGCACTCGCCCCGTGCTGCACCGCGCGCCGGACATGGCTCCGCAGGGCGGACTCCAGGCCCGCCCCGACGCAGATACCGATCTTGATGAGCGCCAGCGTCCTGGCATCCAGCGGACCGGCCCCTTCCACCGACTTGGCGATGCCCTCGTGGGCGCGCCCGAGCGCCGGGTACCGCGTCACGAACTCCTTGTACGTCCCCGGTACCTTCGCCCCGGATGCATTGCCTCGTTTCGCCGTGTTGCTGCGCTTGGTCATGCTTGCCCGCCTTCGGCTCATCGCCACCGTTTACGTCCTCACGGAATCGGCCGCGAGCGAGACTTGCAGGAGGAACGCCGCGGAGGCCGTCGCGCGCACATCGTGCCGAACGCCCGGGGCCATCACGAGCATCATCCCCACGCGCAGCGTGTGCATCCTTCCCGACGCGTTCACGTCGATACTTCCTTCGATCGTCTGCACGGTGACCGTCCCGCCCGCGGCGTGTTCGGGCAGGACCGCGCCCGCATCCATCACGAACAGGGCGACGGTCCGCCCCGCGTGCTTGTAGAGCGTCTTCTGCCTGTGCCCGTGGCGCGGCGATGACGGCTCGGCACGCAGCGCCGCGATCTCGGCGTGCAGGTCGAAGACGAGGTGATCGGTGGCGAACCGCTCCGCCGGGGCTTGTCGAAGCCGATCATCGCTCATGGTCGCCTCCTTCATGTGGTGCGGCGCGGGTGTGGAGGGCACGGCGCGGCACTCCTCCGTCAGGCTCATCCTTGCCCGCGAGCCGGGCCGCCGCGCTTCGATGTGCCCCGCCTCTGACACGAGTTCCGCGAGCGCTTCGGGGTGGTCGCGCTGCACGGCCTCGAAAAAGTCCCGCTCTTCCCAGCGGATGTGGTCGTGCAGGAGCGTGCCCAGCCGTCTGAGCATCGCGGGATCGCTCGCCGTCGTGCGCGGGTCGTTCTCGCATTTCCTCGCCAGTTGCCGCAGTTCCCCGTGTTCGGCGAGCAGGCGGCGGCGCAACTCCTCCGAGCGGGTCAGCGGCAGGAGCAGCCGCTCCTCATCATCGAAGTGCTCGCGGATCTCGGCCCGCCACACCGCCACGAACTCCGCGACCGCGCGGGTCCGGTCGGTCTGCCCCAACTCCGCCGCGCGCTGTAGGTTTCGTGCCTGGATCAGCCCGCCCATGTGCTCGCGCGACAGCGGCTGCAACGCGGCGTGGCGTTTGAGCGGCGGGGTCGCGTCGCTGGACGGCCCCGCGGGGGCGGGGCCGGATGGGGCTTCATCGGGCGGCATCGGACAATACTATTTCGGTGGAGCCTTGCATGCTGAACCTGCTGAACCGTCAACCCGACCACGGCTTTGATGAGCCCATCGGCCTGCTCACCGACTGCCACCGCCGCATCGAGAAGTTTCTGGATGTCCTGCTGCGCGTCGCGCGCGAGTACGGGCCGGGGCAAGGTGGCGGCGGCAGGCCGTTCGACGCCCAGGCCCGCGCCGCGGTCGAAACCGCCAAACGCTACTTCCTGCACGCCGCGCCCAGGCACACCGCCGATGAGGAGGAATCGCTCTTCCCGCGCTTGAAGGCCGCGGCGGAGCGGACGGCGTCGTCGGGCGATTCGGGCGCGGGCGGCGTGCGGGGCGCGGAGGCGGTCAAGCACCTGCGGGACGACCACAAGCAGGCCGATGCGATGCACGCGCGGGTCGATGCGCTGCTCGACGTGTGGTTGAATGACGCGGCGGGCGAGCTCGCGGCAGCGCACGCCGCGGAACTGCTCGCGCTCCTCGAATCCCTGCGCGAGCTCTACCGCGGGCACATCGAGGTCGAGGAGAAGGAGGTCTTCCCGCTGGCGGAGAAGGTGCTCAGCCCATCGGACCTCGCGGCGGTGGGTCAGGAGATGCGGGCGCGGCGGGGGATCGGCACGCAACCCTGATTGACTTATGCGCCGGCGGGCGTGTGCTCGTTCCTCCCCTCCCACTTCACGCGCGAGGCTCGAGCGCGACCGGGGAAGGCGTTGGCGGCACGGCAGGTGGCGGCGCTCCCTTCACGATCCTGTGCACTAGCCCCAGCAGCGCCGCCGTCCACGCCGCCAGCGCGACGTAGCAGAACACCGACGGCAGCGAGTGCAGGTACGGCAGGTCCATCGCGCCCACCATCCGCGCCGTCGCCACCGAGTACATCCCCAGCGGGAAGACCGCGCCCCAGTAGAGCGGGTCGTACCGCAGCGGGAAGCGCTTCACGATGTGCCGCCACACGCCCAGGATCAGGAGCATCGGGATCCACCACGTCGCCGTCGCCCAGAACAGGAGCGTCGCCCCCTTGATGAACGGCGCGAGGCCCTCGATCAGCGGGCTGTGCTTCCCCGAGAGCAGGAGCGTTGCCCCCGCGAGCGTCGAGATCGCCATCGCGCCCATGTTGATCCAGTACGGGGGAGACAGGTCCGAGGGCTTGAACGGGAAGAACGTGTAGCGGTAGAAGATCAGCGAGATGATCCACACGTAGAGCATCGCCCCGCCCAGCCACATGACCAGCGCGATAAAGAGCAGCGCGTTGGTTCCGTCTGCGCCCGCGCCTGTGCTCGCCCCGTGCGCCGACAACTGCGATGCCAGCACCGAGACCGCCTGCGTCGCCACGATCGAGACCAGCCACCCGCCGTTGAGCCCGTCGGCCAGCGCGGGTTTCACGGGCTTGACCGTCAGCGCGGTGAACACGGTGTAGGTCACGACGACCCACAACGCCGCGCCGAGCGCCCACAGCGACCACGCGAGCGCGGGCGTGTCCGCGATGAGCAGCGCCTGCGTCCCCAGCACACACGCCGCGGGGATCGACGTGAAGAACCCCACGCTCCGGTTGTGGTCGTTCACATCCGCGATCAGCCGGCCGCGGTGCCGCGCAATGCGGAGGAGGGTCAGCCCCCACAGCGTGGCGAAAAAGACAAGATTGAGCCAGAATATCCCGCGCGCGACCGCCGCAAAGCCTTGGATCGACGCCGCCAGCGACACGATCCCCGTCGCCATGACCAGCGCGAAGTACGCCGGGAGGAGGTTGGCCGCGGCGCGGTCAATCGTCGCCCACGGCCCTCCCGTCCAGGGGAGGGGGGGGCCGTTCGCGGACGACGCCGCCGGCGCAGGGCCGGCATCGCCGCTCATCGCGGACGCTCCAGCAGGTACAGGTACCGCAACAGCCCGAGATTGAGCAGCAGGCAGACCACGCTCGCCCCCAGCGCGGGCCACACCACCGCGTGATCGCCGCCGAGGAACGCGTTCATCGTCGCCGTGAGCAGCCACAACTGCATCAGCCCGAGGATGAGCACAATCGTAAGGATGCCCGAGACCACGCCCGTGCGGGCCTGCCGGTCGGCCCGCGCCCGCCGCGACGCGGTTTCCATCCCCACGCCCAGTCGTTCCCCCCCGCGCGCGGGCGCGGGAGCAGGCGGCGCGGCGGTGGCGGAAACGGAAGAAGATGCACTCCGTGCCGTGCTCATACGGTCCTCTCCTCCACGCCCGTGGCGTAGATCGTGCCGTCGCGCACGTCGAGCAGGATGCGCGCCAGCGGCCGCCGCGGCGGGCCCGCGAGCGGGCGGCCCGTCGCCAGGTCGAACGACCCGTGGTGGCAGGGGCAGAGCAGGCGACCCGACTTCACATCCGGCGTCACCGGGCACGAGAGGTGCGAGCACTTGTTGCTGTACGCGAGGAACTCGTTCTCGCCCGCGCGGACAATCAGGCACGAATCATGCTCGCCGGGATAGGTGAACCGCGCGGCCTGACCCACCGCGATTTCATCGACGCGGGCGATGGCCCGCGGCCCGGCCCCCGCTTCCTTCCCTCCTCCAACGCCAAGCGTCTTGAGCGTAATCCATGCCTGCCCCACGACGAACGAGCCGCTGATTAGCACCATGAACTTGGTGAAGTCGCGTCGGGCGACATAGTTGTCGTCGGCGGTGTCGATGGGAAAGTCCTGCCGCCACTTGGGCTGCGCCTCGGGCGGGCGGCCGTCGGGCGTAAGAACACGCAGGGAGTCGGGTGAGGGGGTGTCGTAGGCCATGCAAAACTCCGGATCATCAAACACAACCGAGCCGATCAGCGCGAGCCGTTGAGCACGCCCAGGGAGATGGAACGGGCGGGCGGGTTGGGGTCCAGCGCCGCGGTGACATCAATATGCTCGGGCCGCTGCCCCGCCACGCTCCGCGGCCCCATCATCTTGACCTTGGTCGTGATCGTCTGGTTGCCGAAGACGAAGCGGTCGATCGGCACCGACCCCGGCCGCGCCGTCTCGATCTCCTCGCGCGTCCCGAAGAAGAGCGCCTGGCTCGGGCAGACGCTCGCGCACATGGGCTTCAGGCCCACCGACGAGCGGTCGTAGCACATGTCGCACTTCATCATCAGCTCGAACTCGACCTTCATCTTGGGCACGCCGAAGGGGCACGCCAGCACGCAGTTGTTGCACGCGATGCAGCGCGGCTTGCGGGCCGACTGCACCACGCCGTCGGGCGTGCGCTTGATGGCGTCGGCGGGGCAGACCTCGGCGCACGTCGGCGAGTCGCAGTGCATGCAGATCACGGGGATTGTCTGCGTGGAGTGCGCGCGGTCCACGGTCTCCAGGTGGATCATCGACTCCCCCTTGTGCGTGTCGCACTCGGTGCACGCCTGCACGCACGCCTGGCACCCGATGCAGCGGGAGGCGTCGATGTAGAAGTTGAGGTGGCTGGGAACGCTCATCACGGCTCCTCGTGCGTTACCCCTGCTGTGGTTCCAGTGTGCCCGCCCACTCCGGCGGGGCGTCGGCCTTCCGCAGCCTTGCCGCGCACACCTTGTACTCCGGGATCTTCGAGATCGGGTCCTGGGCCGAGATCGTGAGCTGGTTCGCGCTCTTGCGCCCGGGCCAGTGGTAGGGGATGAAGATCGTGTCGGGGCGGATCGTCGTCACCACCATCGCTCGCAGCGTGCAGTCGCCGCGGCGGGATTCCGCCGTCGCCCAGTCGCCGTCCTTGATCCCCAGCGTCTCGGCCAGACGCGGGTGGAGTTCGATCCGCGGCTCGGGGTACTGGTCCACCAGCGGGCCGATGCGCCGCGTCTGCGTGCCTGAGA
>CAZCPB010000238.1:0-6686 GCA_964500365.1 uncultured Phycisphaeraceae bacterium | reverse complement strand
GCGCCGCCCTCAAAGTCAGTCATCGCGACGAGGCGCGCGGCGAGCCGTGCCGCGACCTCGCGGTCGGCACGGGCGAGGGCCCGCAGCGCCCACGACCAGCGTGCTTCTTCCTGCGCGGCGATCGCCTCGACGACCGGGTCGGAGAAGGCGTCGCCCATTCCGGTCCCGGCCAGCAGCCGGTAGCGCCACCGCCGCGCCGGGCTGCGCCGCTCGGGTTCGAGAAGGCGCGCGACGGCGGGCGCGTCGATCTCGCGGGCCCCCTTCGCTCCGGCCACCAGTTCGGCCTCCTCGCGCCCCGTGAGCGTCCCCGGCGCGGCAAGCGACCCGAGCACGTTGAAGCGAACCCTCGCGCCGCCGATGGTCATCCACCCGGGCCCGATGTCCAACGGCAGATCCACCGCGACCATCGTGGAAACAAGGGCCGGACGATCCGCGGACACGGGCGATTCGACGTCCGCACGCGGGTCGAAGGGCTCCGCCCTCCAGGCGCCCGACGGCGGAAGCCACGAAGAGCCGCCGGGCTCGACGGCAACCACCACGCGCCAGAGTCTTCCCTCGAACCTCCGTTGGCCCGAGCGGTCCTCGAGCACGACGGGCACGCGCTCGCGCGTCTCCCGGCCCGGGCGGACGGGCACGACCAGCGTGCGGCCCGGGACCGCGTCGATCCGCGATTCGAGTACAACCAGTTCGGGCGGCAAGCCCGGGCCTGCGTTCGAGGGGCCCGATTCGCACCCGGCCGCCGCCAGGCAGAAGAGGACCAGGCCGAGCACGCGCCAGAAGTGCGACCGCGTCATGAGTCTGGATTATGCGCCTTCGGCGGGCCCGCGGTTGCCCGCCGGTGGCGCCGGAGGATCCGCGCGCCGACCATGCCGCCGATGACGCCCCACAGGCAGACGACGCCGATGGCGGCCACGGTGGCCCGCCAGTCTTCGTCCTCCAGAAACATCCCCATCCGCAGCACGTACCCGCTGATGGGAAAGAACACGAACATGCCGATCCCCGTCCACAAGCACGCCCAGCGGACCACGGCCAGCGCCGCGCTGGGCGTGGGAGCGGGCGAGGCCGCCGTCGGAACCCGCGCGAGCATCGCGCGCCGGCGCTTCACGATCCAGAGGGCCACGCTCAGCCCGATGAGGAGCCAGCCGACATAGGCCCCGATCGCTACGACGCCCTCGAGGACGCTGTTCGCCGACCACCCGCGCACGAGCACGGCGATCGGGAGCGAGACGAACTGCGCGAGGATCAGCCACAGGGCCAGGAGCGCCAGGACCGCCCCGGCCGTGCTGCCGCGCCGGCGGGCTTCCATGTCGCGCGTGATGATCCCGGTGAGCCGCAGGTCGGACCCGCACTCGGGGCAGCGAAGCTCGGTGAGCCCCGCCACCGGGTAACGGCAGTTCTCGCAGGAGGGTTCCTTGACGGCGTTCTTCGGCGGGCGGACGGCGACGAGGATCGTGTTGACCAGCCACGCGCCGATGACCAGGAGCAGGAGCAGCGGCACGAGGAACATGACGTAGCTCACGCCCACGCGTCCAGCGTACCGCGCATGACGCGCTTCCGCATCGAGCACGCGCGGAGACGGGGACGCCTACGCCGCTTCGAGCGGCAGCGTCGTCACGATGTTCTGCACGACCGTGTCCTGCGTCACACCCTCGGCGTGGGCCTCGAAGTTCAGGATGATGCGGTGCCTCAGCGCCGGCAGCGCCGCCCCGCGCAGGTCGTCGGTCGAGACGGCGGTGCGCCCGTCCAGCAGGGCGCGGCACTTGCCCGCCAGGATCAGCGCCTGTGCCGCCCGGGGCGAGGCGCCGAGCCTGACGAACTGGTTCACCACCGGCGGCGCGAACTCGCCGCCGCCCGGTACGCTCGAGGGCTGCGTCGCCAGCACCAGCCGGACTGCGTAGTCCTGCACGCTCGGCGCAACGGCGACGCGCCGGATCAGGCGCTGGTGGGCGACCACTCGCTCGCCGTCGATCACGGGCTCGACCGCCGCCTCGCCCTCACGGGTGGTGCGGTCGACGATCTCCGACAGTTCGGCCCGGTTGCTCACGCCGACGAGCAGCTTGAAGAAGAAGCGGTCGAGCTGCGCCTCGGGGAGGGGATAGGTCCCTTCCTGCTCGATCGGGTTCTGCGTCGCCATCACCAGGAAAGGCTCGGGGAGCCGGTGAGTCACGCCCCCCACCGTCACCGCCCGCTCCTGCATCGCTTCGAGGAGCGCCGACTGGGTCTTGGGCGTGGCGCGGTTGATCTCGTCGGCCAGGACGATCTGGGCGAAGACCGGCCCGGGCTGGAAGCGGAACTCGCGCTTGCGCTGGCCCCGCTCGTCCTCGAACTCGTGCACCACCGTCGTGCCCGAGATGTCGGCGGGCATCAGGTCGGGCGTGAACTGGATGCGGCCGAACGACAGTCTCATGGCGCGGCTGAGCGTGCGGACCAGGAGCGTCTTGCCGATCCCCGGCACGCCCTCGAGCAGCACGTGCCCGCCGCAGAAGAGGCCGGTGAGCACGCCGTCCACCACGTCGGCCTGGCCCACGATCACGCGGGCGATCTGGTCGCGCACGGCCTTGTAGTCGGCGCGGAAGGATTCGGCCGCGGCGCGGACCTGGTCGGGCGTCTCGATCGGATCGGCCATGGCGGGCATGGTACGTCGGGCCCGGGGCACGCCGACGGGCGCGTCATCGGACTCGGGCCTCGCCCTCAGCACCCGGCGTAGAACCGCTCGACGAACCAGTCGAAGTCGTCGCCGTTCACGAACGTATCGCCGTTGACATCGGCCGCGGGCTGGCCGGACTCGAAGTCCGAGACGAACTGGTCGAAATCGTCTCCGGTGACAAAGCCGTTGGCGTCGTAGTCCGCCGGGCACGCCGCGTGGAGCGTGAAGGGGCGCGACACCGAGAAGAAGATCTCCCCATCGCCGTCGGCGCGGATCCGTGCCGCGGCGGTGGGCACGATCGACGGCAGCGTCACCATCGCGGCGCCGTTATTGGGGAACGAGCCCAGCGTGTACGGGAACGTCGCGCCGTCGTCGATCGAGAGCCGGAGCGTGACCGTGGCGCACGAGATCGGTGGCGAGGCGGTGCCACCGGTGCTCCAGGTGATCTCGGCGAGCCCCGCGTCGACGTCGGCGCCATCCGAGGGCGTCAGCACGGCGAAGGGCGAGGTCCCCGACGCGATCGTGAGGTCCACGAAGCCGGAGATCGCCACGCCGCCGGCGCCCGGGTGGTTGTCGCGGACGATGACGTGGAAGCGGCGCGTGACGCCGGTGACGGTCGGCAGCCGCTCCCCCGGCGTCGGCACGCCCGAGAGCACGTCGCTCATCTTCGGGAACGTTCGCTCCGGCTCGAGCACGGGCGGGAAAACCCTGAAGAGCGCACCGGCCCCGTTGTCCTCCGAGCCCTCCCCGGTCAGCGGCCGCGCGACGCCCGGGTCGAACTGCTCCCACGAGTAGGTCAGGGTGTCGCCGTCGGCGTCCGTGGCCGCGGCGCTGAGAAGGAACGGCGTCCCCGGCGGGATGGGGCCGCTGGGCGTCGTCGAGACGATGACCGGCACCGAGTTCGACGTCGACGTGATGACCGGGCAGGAGGCGCCGGCCAGGAACGCTGACATCTCGCCCACGCTGCCGTGGTGGAAGTAGGGGTCCGCGAAGAGCGTGACGTTGTCCGAAGGCGGCTCATCGCCGACCGGGCACCCGCCCGCGTAGGCCATGGGCGACGAGCCCGAGCCGGCCTCCCACGCCGACGCGAGGCGGACGTTGCCCGCGCAGCGCCCGCGGGTGCCGCTGAACGTGTGGTTGGCTCCGAACTGGTGGCCCAGTTCGTGGATCACGACCAGCGCGGAGAAAGGGTCGATGTCCCCGCCGCGCGGATGCCCGAGACGGCGCCGGCCTTGACGCCCGAGCACGCGCCCGACAGGTACGCGACGCCGCCGAAGATCCGCGTCACCACGTGCCCCACATCGAAGTTCGCGCTACCGATCACGGTGTTCAGCAGGTTGATGTTGGGCCCGAGGAGGTTCCCCGAGCAGTCGGTACCGCCGCCGCCGCCGCACGTCGCGTCGTACGGGTCGGTGTCGGGGTTGATGAAGATGATCTGGTCGTTGTTGGCGACGAGGTCGAAGTGCACGCCGAGGTCGGCCTCGTAGACCACGTTCGAGCGCCCCACCACCGTCACGATCGCGGCGAGGGGATCGGCGATGTTCGGCGCGTGCCCCTGGATCAAGCTGTGGTACACGCCGTACTCGCCCGTGCATGCGACCGCGAGCCGGAACGTTCGCAGGGGCTGCAGCGCCCGCGGGGACGCGCCGACGCCGGGGATCTCCGGCGTGCCGAGGCCGTGGACGCCCTCGGTCGTTTCGCACGTCCAGTCGCCGCCGCCGGGCAGGTCGTGAAGCCAGTACGACACGGCGTGCCCGGGGTCGGCCGACCGCCACGGGTCGATCATCCAGACTCCCGACGGCGACCGGAGCATCGCCGTGATGCCGCGCGGCGAGATCTCGAGCCGCCCCGACGCCGAGCCGTCCTCCGACTGCACGAGGTACGTCCGGATCTGCGGGAACCTGGCCTGGAGCGCGGGCTGCATGACCGGCGACTCGGCGACCACGCAGGGCACGAGATCGCCCGACGGACCGGGGAGCGGGATGCGGGCGCCATAGTCGCGGAGCGGCTCATCGGTCCGCTGCATCGGCGCCGCGCGGAGCGACTCGCGGGCCCGATCGACGTCCACCGCGACCACCGCGCCCTGAGTGGGACGCGGGCCGGGCACGGAGAACCCGTGCGACGGATCCGGGCCGGCGGGGACCATGGTAAAAACCTGCGCAAGCGCCGAGCCGCAAAGACACGCGGAGAACAAGGCCGTCCATTTCATGACGTGCACACCCTGCGTTATTCCCCACGCAATCCCTGTGAATCATGCTAACGCCCGACCGGGCGCGGGACAACGCGATCCCGCCGACCTTCTGCGGTGCGCTCCCGAGCATCGACCGGTGTTCGCCGGAGCACGCGGAAATCGGCTGGGGGCCGTTCTTTCCACCTCGTCCGGCCGAAAGCAGTGCTGAACGCCACCCCCTGATAGTCCCTCCGCGACGCCCCGCGCTCTTCGCGCCCTCCGCGTTCTCCTTTCGACTCGCGGCCGCACGGGTCGCGAAGTGATTCCAGAAGCCCGCGGCGTCGCGATCCGCGAGGTAGTCGAAATCGTCTCGTTGGCGAATCCGTCGGCGCGCGGGGAAGCCCGAGCACGAAATCGACGGCTTCGACGACACCGTCGCCGTGCGCCTGCGCGCCCACGCGGCATCGCGGCCCGCTCGCACGCTACTTCGGCCTGTACCGGTAGTACACCTCGAGGCTCAACGTGCACACCGCGGTCTGGTAGAGCCGCCCGCCGAGCTTCGACGAGCGGTCGTGCGGGTCCCAGCTCCCCGCGGCGGGTCCGTCCCGGCGCTGGTGACCCAGGAGCTCGGGCACCAGGGCCGCGTTCCATCGCTCCCACCCCTCGCCCTGGTGCTCGAAGAGCGCGAGCGTCGCGTAGTACCAGTGGTGCGTCGGCGCGCCCAGCGACCACTTCGGCGGCGCGGCGAGGATGAAGTCCGCCGATCGCGCCATCATCGGCTCGGTCCGGGCGTGCCCGATCAACTGGCGGACGAACATCGCCTCGGCGGTCATCTCGACGCTCGGCTCGCCGCCGCGCTGGTACGCGTAACGCCCCGGCGCGGCGCTCACGTGGTCGAGCCACGCGCCGGCGTCGCGGAACGTGTCGCGGGGCACGTCGATCCCGGCGCGGCGGGCGCTCTCGACGGTCATCACCAGCCACCCGAGCACGGCGGTGTCCCGCGAACGGCCGCCCGCGCTGCGCGACGTCGCCCCGAGGACGAATGCAACGGCGCGCCGCGCGGGGTCCGCCAGCGACTGGTCCGCGGTCATCGCCAGCGCCTCGCACAGCGCCACGGTGGCGACCGTCTGGCCGTACATCGTCTCGCCGCGGCGCAGATCCCCGCTCGGCTCCTGGCGCTGGAGGAGCCAGCGCAGGGCGCGATCGACGGCGTCGCGGTACGGGCCCTCGCCCGTGTGCGTGTGCCCGGCGCCGAGGAAGCACTGCAGGACGAGCCCGGTCATGGCGGCGTCGGCCTCGAACTCGGCCGGGTCGCCGCACCGGCCGCAGCGGTCGTCGAAGGCGCGCCCCGTCCAGCGGCCGTCGGCCTCCTGGTGGCGCGCGAACCAGTCGAGCGCAAGGCCCACGGCGCGCTCGGTCTCGGCGCTGCCGCCCATGCGGTCCAGGACCTCGCCGCGCACTTCGGGGGCGCGCTGCGCGAAGGTCTCGACGGGGGTGACGGGGCCGGAAGGGAGCGAGGGCAGGCGCACATCGTCGCCGAGAGGGGCCCGGCCCGGCCCGGCCATGGCCGCGAGCGGCGGGCCCGACAGCGCGACAGTCGCGGCAGCCTCGCGCAGGTCCGGTCCCGGGGGCGCGCCGGTTGTGCCGAGCTTCGGCGACGGCGCATCGAGTTGTGTCGCGGCGCCGCCCGCGAGCACCGGAGCGGCGGGCGCGATGGGCGCGGCAAGGCCCGGCAGTGCGACGCGTGCGTGCGGCGCAGCTTCGACCGTTCCGCCGGCGCTACGAGTCCCGTCGAGCGCCACTGACGGGATCCGCGCTTCGACGGCCCAAGATACGACCATGGGCGCGGAGAGTGGCACGGTCGAGCCT
>CAZCPB010000237.1:0-6720 GCA_964500365.1 uncultured Phycisphaeraceae bacterium | reverse complement strand
GCGGAGGGCGTCGGCGACGAGCGGGGCGAGTTCCAGAGCGCGGGCGTCGGCGTGGGCGGCGTCGATCTCGACCGCGGCCTCGCGCGCGTGGCCGGAAGCGAGCAGGACGGCGGCGCGGTGGAGCCGGGCGACGGAGGCGAGGGCGGGGCGTTCCCGGAGCGCGGGGGCGGCGCGGCTGAGGAGGGCGGCGGCGGCGGGCGGGTCGCCGTCGAGCAGGGCGAGCTCGGCGCGGAGGACTCGGACGCGGGCGGCGGCGGTGGCGTGGTCGAGAGCGTCGAACGCGGCGGCGGCGGCGTCGAGCTCACGCGCGGCGTCGGACCGGCGGTCGATTCGCGCGAGGCAGGCGCCGAGCCCGGCGCGGGCGCGGGCGGACTCCCAGGCGAGCCCGTGGGCGTCGAGGACGGGGATGGCGGCGTTGAACTGGTCCGCGGCCTCGCGGGAGAGTCCCAGTGCCGCGAGCGCCTCGGCCTGCTCGGCGTGCAGTCGTGCGGCGTCGGCGGGGGCGTCGGTGTCTCCGAGGGCGCGGCGGGCGCGCTCGAAGTGCTCGAGGGCGGTGTCGAGGCGGCCCTGGCGCGAGGCGAGGTCGGCGAGGTTCCCCTCGACGATCGCGGCGGCGCGGGCGACCCCGGCGGCGCGGAAGGCGTCGAGCGCTCCCGCGAACGCGGCCTTCGCGTCGGCGAAGCGGTTGAGGTCGAGGAACGCCTCGGCGCGGTTGCTGTCGAGCTGCGCGAGAGCCACGGGCTGAGCGGCGAGTATCGGGCGTGCGCGGTCGAAGTGCTGGAGGGCGCCGGCGGTGTCGTCGCTCATCCTGCGGACGACGCCGAGGTTGGCGTCGGCGCGAGCGGCGAGGAGGTCGTCGCCGGCGGCGACGAAGGCGAGCCGTGCGGATTCGCCTGACTCGATCGCTTCGGCGAAACGTCCGAGGCGCGCGAGGGCGTGGAGGCTGGTCATTCTGGCGCGAGCGGCCTCGACGGGATCGCCGGCGCGTTCGGCCAGTGCGATGGCCTCGCCCAGTTGGGCGAGCGCCTCGTCGAAGCGGTTCGAATACGCGAGGCCCTGGGCGAGAGCCCGACGGGCGCGGGCGCGGGGGGCCGGGGAGCCTTCGAGATCGGCGACGCGGACGAGGGCCTCGGCCGATTCGGTGCCGCGCTTGAGGTCGGTCATGACGAGGCGCTCGGCCTCGTCGGCGCCGGCGAGTATGAGGGTGGCGGGGTCCGCGCGGGCGCGGAGCCTGCGCAGGGCTTCTTCGGGAGGAAGAGAGACCACGTCGGGGAGAACGGGGCTCGACCGGTCCGGCGCGATCATGCCGGCGGCGTCCCCCTTTCCGCGGCGTCACTCGGCGTCGAGGCCCGGGACGAGGACGACCGAGTCGCCGACCGTGATGCGCAGTTCGAAGGTTCCAGGGGTGGATTCAAGGCTGAACATGCCGTGCTGGTCCACCTCGGCCTGGCAGACGGGGTCGGCCTGGCCGGGGCGGGTAAGCGCGGCGCTGGTCGCGCCCGGCGCCCCGGCGGTCGAGACCTGTCCGCGCACGGCGCGGCGCGAGGGCGCGGGCGCGGAGACCTGGAGGTCGATGTCGGCGATGTCGCTCGAGTAGGCGAGCTGACGGTCGGCGACCGTGCCGCGGAACCCCGCGAGGGCCACCTTGCCGAAGCTGTCGAAGACGAGGGTGGCGACGAATTCGCGGAGGGCGGGCGCGGCAGCGGAGGGTGCCGCGCCCACCATCCCCTTGACCCGTCGCACGAGCACATCGGGCGGCGACACGCCGTCGTAGGTCTGGAGCGTTCGCACGAGTTCCCGGATCTTGTCGAGCAGGCGGCGGGCTTCCGGCGTCCGCGTGAGGCGGGCCTCCAGCGCCGCCGCCTGGGAGGAGTCGAGGTCTCCGAGTGCGAAGGAGACGAGGGTTTCGACGGTCGGGTTCGAGTTCGGCGTGCTCATGATGGTTCACCCCGCGATGTATGAAGAGGAGCGGGGGGCGGGCCGCGGAAATACGGGGATTGCGGTCGCAGTCGGGCTCCCAATCGGCGCGGGCGTTGCACGCGCTCCAGCGCTCAGTCCATGTCCGGGAGGAGTTCGAGGAGCTTGGCGAGGCAGCGGGCACGGACGGGCCCGATACTCCCGACGGGCATGCCGAGTCGTTCGGAGATTGTGGTGTAACTCGGGCGCGAGGGGTCCAGGAAGATCGCGCGCAGGAGCTTCTCGCAGCGTCCGCCGAGGCGTCGGAGGGCCTGGTCGACGAGGTGCTGGCGTTCCCAGTGTTCGGCCTGCGCATCGGGGGGCGCGGCGGGGTCCGGGGCGTCCGCGGACCGGGCGGAATCGAGCGTGCCGGGCGCGGCCTTGTTCTCGCGGGCCTGGCGCCAGCACTCGCGGTAGGTGGTGGTGATCATCCACTTGGGAAGGCTCTCGGCGTCGCGGACCTTGGAGAGATGCCGGAGGAGGCTGGCAAAGACGCTCTGGAAGACGTCGTCGCACTGGTCGTCGGGGAGGCGGTAGCGGCGCGGGATGGAGTAGACCAGGCGTTTGTAGCGGTCCACCAGCTCGCGCCAGGCGCGGTCGTCTCCCGCGAGCGAGCGCGCGACGAGTTCGGAATCGGACAGGTCGCCCGGTGCGTCGCGCGCGGGGTGTGGTGGCGTCGGCTCGGTCACGGGGGTGTCCTCGCCCTTGAACGGGGCGGGCTGTCGGAAGCAGGATAGCGGAGTCCTTTTCCGGCTGGTCGGCGCGGCCTTGAAAGATTTCGCGAGGAGCGTGTATTTCGCTCCGGGGGCGCGGCTCCTGACGGTTGAGAGATCCGAACGCCCGCGCCGCAGGAGCGCGGCGGCCGAGACAACGGCCCCGGGTCAACCGTTCCGAGCGCTTCGCCGGAGCCCTCCCTCCCGACGATGCGCCCGCCAGCGTGGAGCGGCGTGAGCGCGTATCGGTCTCTCTCCTGCCGGACGTCCGTGGGGGGTGCGCATCCCCCCTCCGCTCCCCCACGGGCGCCGGCACTTGAACGAGTCTGGATTTCGGGTTCACGCGCGGCTTGGGACAGACGCCCGGGCCGCGCGTTTGTCGTTACGGGGCGGGCAGAACGCCAAGACCCGCGATCGCCTCGACGGCGCGCCGATGGATCGCCGGGGGCGCGACCACGACTCCGCGGTTCTCCGTGAGTTCCGTGCCGCGCGTGAAGTCGAGGGGCCTGCCGCGGGCATCGGAAACGACGCACCCTGCCTCCTCGGCGACAAGGGCGCCGGCGGCGTGGTCCCAGATCTTCTCGAAGTAGAGTTTCTTCGAGGGCATGCGCAGATAGATGTCGGCCTGGCCCCGCGCGACCACGGCGTACTTGCACTGGCTGTCGAGGCGGGCGGGCTCGCCGGCGGGGCCGAGCGCGTTCGTGATGGCGGTGACGCTGGAGTGGTCGGAGTGCGCGGACTCGGCGCTCTCGCAGGCGCGGACGGGCGAGCCGGGCGGGCGCGGGGCGTGGCGGACGGGCGCGGGAGTGCCGGCGGGCCCGGGCGTGCAGGGCCGCTCGGTGGTGCCGCGTCCGCGCATGGCCGAGAGGATCGTGCCGCGCGGATCGGGCTTATCGAAGCGGGCGTTCTCGCCGGCGGGGAGGTTGGGGCATCCGAGGACGCCGAGGACGGGCGTGCCGCGCTCGAGGAGGGCGAGGGCGACGGCGTACTGCTGGCCTCGGAGGAAGCCCTTGGTGCCGTCGACGGGGTCGAGCGTCCAGAAGGTGCGTGACGCGGGGACCTCGCGCGTGCTGCCACGGTCGATGGCTTCGAGGAGCGCCTGGGGCGTGACCTCGGGCCATGAGGTTCGAGCGGCTTCGACCGCCGCGGCAAGGTGCGGCGCGTGGGCGGGGTCGCGGAGGAAGGAGGAGGATTCCTCTCCGACGAGAACGACATCGCCGAGGCGTTCGCGGAGCGTGTGGGCAACGACGGCCTGGCTGGCGTAGTCGGCGACGGTGACGGGGGACTTGTCGTCCTTGGTGATGGCGCGGACGTTGTCGAGGGCGCGCTGGACGGCGCGGCAGACGGCGGAGGCTCGGGCGACGGCGAGTTCGGCGGCGGGGAGGAAGTCGGAGGGGGTCACGGGCGAGTGTACGGGCCACGGCGGGCACTAGGATTGGCCCTTTCGGAGCCTTCATCATGCCAGACCCTGCCGCGGGCGAGCCGCGACCGCTTCACTTCGTCGAGCAGATCGTCGAGTCCGACAACGCTTCGGCGAAGTGGGGAGTGTGGACGGAGGCCGACTGCGGGCCGGGGGGGGCGGGGCGTGAGCGGATCGGGCGGGCGCGGGTGCACACGCGCTTCCCGCCCGAGCCCAACGGGTACCTGCACATCGGGCACGCCAAGAGCATCAACCTGAACTACTCGCTGGCGAAGAAGTACGGCGGGAAGTTCAACCTGCGGTTCGACGACACGAATCCGGCGAAGGAGGAGCAGGAGTACGTTGACGCGATCATCCGCGATGTGCGGTGGCTGGGCGCGGAGTTCGATCCGGAGAAGGGCCCGTTCGGGGGCGGGCTCTTCTATGCGAGCAACTACTTCGACCGGATGTACGCGTTCGCGGAGGAGCTGATCAGGAAGGGGAGGGCGTACGTCTGCGATCTTTCGGGCGAGGAGGTGAGCGCGCGGCGCGGCAAGCCGGGCGTGCCCGCGACGTCGCCCTTTCGAGACCGGCCTGTCGAGGAGAGCCTGCGGCTTCTGGCCGAGATGAAGGAGGGGAAGCATCCGAACGGGGCCAAGAGCGTGCGGGCGAAGATCGACCTGGCGTCGCCGAACTTCAACCTGCGCGACCCGGTGATGTACCGCATCGTGCACGAGGCGCACCACAACACGGGGGATCGCTGGTGCATCTACCCGATGTACGACTGGGCGCACGGGATCGAGGACTCGCTCGAGGGGATCACGCACTCGGTCTGCACGCTGGAGTTCGAGGACCACCGGCCGCTGTACCACTGGTTCCTCGACGCCATCAACGAGGGCCGGACCGGGGACGGCTCGGGGCCGTGGGGCGCGGAGATCCACCACCCCCAGCAGATCGAGTTCGCGAAGTTCAGGCCGACGTACACGGTCATGAGCAAGCGGAACCTGCTGAAGATGGTCGAGTCGAAGATCGTCTCGGGGTGGGACGACCCGCGGATGCCGACGGTGAGCGGGCTGCGGCGGCGGGGCTACACGCCCGCGTCGATCGCGGCGCTCATGGACGAGGTGGGCGTGACGAAGGTCGAGAGCTGGATCGACGTCGGGCGCCTGGAGAACGCAGTGCGCGATCACCTGAACCGCGCCGCGCCGCGGGCGATGGCCGTGCTCGACCCCTTGAAGGTCGTGATCGAGAACGTGCCGGAGGAGTTCGGTGAAGAGCTGGACGCGGTGAACAACCCGGAGGACCCGGGCGCGGGGAAGCGCAAGGTTCCCTTCTCGCGCGAGATCTACATCGAGCGCGATGACTTCATGGAGGACCCGCCGAAGAAGTTCTTCCGGCTGGCGCCGGGCGCCGAGGTCCGGCTGCGCTGGGCGTACTTCCTGAAGTGCACGGGCGTGGTCAAGGACGGCGCGGGGAGGGTGACGGAGCTTCGGGGGACGATCGACCCGGCGACGCGCGGCGGGGATGCGCCGGTCGGCGCCGACGGCAAGCCGGTCCGCAAGGTGCAGGGCACGATCCACTGGGTGAGCGCGAGGCACGCGGTAAAGGCCGAGGTCCGGCTCTACGACCGGCTCTTCACGGCCGAGGAGCCGGGGGCGCGAACAGGCAACTACGTCGACGATCTGAACCCGGCTTCGCTCAGGGTCGTGACGGGGTACCTCGAACCGGGTCTCGCGGGAGCGCGGTGGCGCGACGGGGTCGAGAACGGCGCCGGGGCGGGCGATCGCTTCCAGTTCGAGCGGCTGGGCTATTTCTGCGTGGACCCCGACAGCGGTCAGCGGTTCGGCGGGACCGGGAGGGCGGGGGACGGGCTGGTGTTCAACCGGACGGTGACGCTGAAGGACAGCTGGGCGAAGGAAAGCGCCCGGAAGTGAAGCGCCGGTCCCGGCCCGAACGCATGTATAATCGCTCACGATGGTTGCGAGCTTTCGACGCGCCCGGGTTGGTGAGGCCTCGCGGCTGATCATCCGCGTCGCGGCGATGGTCGCGGCGGTGGCCCTTTCGCTCATGGGAGAATCGGGCCTGTCGATCGCGCAGGGGCCGGCGCAGCCCGCGGGCCAGGCCGTGCCCGCGGCGCGCAAGGCCAACAACGTCGCGGTCATCACCATCAGGGGCGAGATCAAGGGCAAGCTGGGGGGGGACACGACCGCGGTCAGCGTGGAGCGGCGGCTGAAACTCGCCGAGCGGGCGGGGGCCGACGCGGTGGTGATCGAGCTCGACACGCCCGGCGGCGACCTCTACGCGGCGCTGACGATCTGCGGGCTGATCAAGCAGTGCCCGATCCAGAACACGGTGGCGTGGGTCAACACCAAGGCGTACTCCGCCGGCGCGGTCATCGCGCTGGCCTGCCGCGAGATCGTGACCAGCCCGTCCTCGGACTTCGGCGATGCGCTGCCGATCGCGACGTCGCCCACGGGCGGGCTGATCCCCCTGCCGCAGGCCGAGCGTCAGAAGATCACGGCGCCGCTGCTGGCGGAGGTGGTCGATTCGGCGCGTCGGAACGGGTGGGACGAGTACATGGTGCAGGGCTTCGTGGCCCTGGGCGTCGAGCTGTGGCTGGTCGAGAACGCGCAGACGGGCCAGCGGCTGTTC
>CAZCPB010000236.1:0-6763 GCA_964500365.1 uncultured Phycisphaeraceae bacterium | reverse complement strand
GTAGGGATTGAAGAAGGGCTGGGCGACGAAGACCGCGACGGTGGCGGCGAAGGCGTAGAGGAGGACGCGCCCGTCGCGCCGCCGACGGAGGCGCGAGAGGAGCTCGTCGGCCGAGACCGGGCGCGGCGACAGCGGCATGGGGCGCGGCTCGCTCTGGCGCGTGAGCAGCACGCTGGACACCGCGCGACACGCGGCGGCGGCGGTGAAGAGGGCCGCGAAGGCCCTGACCGGCGTCTCGCCGAGAACGTCGAGCATCCAGCCGCCGGCGATCACCGCGGCGAGGAGGCCGGTCTGGCACCAGCGGTTGCGGTGCGCGAAGTAGTGGGACCGCAGCCTGGCGGGGACGAGCAGCGGGATCCAGGTGCTCCACACGGGCCCGCCGGCCATGGCCCCGAACTGGTAGACGGTGGCGATGACGAAGAAGGCGAAGGCGGGCAGGGCGCCGGTCCAGGCGGCGACGATGAGGGGCACGAAGCTGAGGGCCTGGAGCGCGGCGCCGAGCGCTACCCAGCGGCGGTGCCAGCCGAGCCGGCGCGCCAAGGGGGGCGTGAGCGATTGCAGCAGCGCGGCGCTGAGCATCGGGACGGTGGCGATGAGACCGGCGACGATCCCGCCCATGCCCAGCGCGACCGCGAAGGCGGGAAAGAAGTACTCGCCGACGCCGATCATGGCGTTGTAGCACGTGCCGTCGATGGTGCAGATCGCCAGGTCGCGCCGGACGCGGCCGGGGACGCCTCCGCCCGCGCGGGGCTGGGCGTGCGGGTCGGCGGGGCGCGGGCGGCGATCGAGGGCCGCCTTCATCCGCCCTCTGGCCGGAACATGCGGCCCTCGGCGAGGCAGCGGGCGAGCTCGGCGTAGACGGACCGGACGCTCGCGGCGTCGGGACGCGGGCCGGTCGCCGAGAGGATCCGGCGCGCCAGCGGGCCGCGGGCCATGATCGTCTGGAGCGGACGCAGGTGTGTGGTGAGCTCGCTCGATGAACCCAAGGCTCGCATCCACAGGTGACGCCAGAGCGCCATAGCGCTGCAGGGCCCGGGCGGCCCTCCCAGGGCGCGGAGGTAATCGGCATCATCGATCACGGCGTGGTCGGCGTCCCGGGTCGTCGCCAGCAGGGTCCGGCTGAGCCGCTCGGTGTCGAGGGCCCGGAGCGAGTCCTGGGGACCGCCCGCGAGCTCGCGCAGCACGGCGACGATCAGCGCCGCGATCGCGAGGTCGGCGGCCGGGCACTCCTGCACGTCGAGGACGCGGATCTCGACCGAGCCGCGCGAGAAGCGCGCGATGCAGCCGCGGGAGTTGCACCACTCGTCGCGGAGGACACCGTCGGTGTCGAGCAGCGCGAGGTCGCGCCTGATGCGATCGAAGATCGTCTCGCGGTAGTCCTGCTCGGTGAAAACGGGCTCTGGAACGACCATGCCGGCGACCGAGGGCACGCGCCGGGCGTTGGTGCGGTAGACCTCCATGCGGTTGTCGAGCGTGCCGGTGACGCTTCCGTCCATGATGGGGGAGGAGGCGGCCAGCGCGGGCATGACGGGCAGGAGCGCGCGGACGGCGGCGTGCAGGCGGCCGAACTCCTCGTCGTCCGCGAAGGGCAGGTTGAGGTGCGCCGCCTGCAGGTTCGACCAGCCGTGGCCGCGGCAGTCGAAGATGCGGTTGAACGTCGCGTAGATCTCGCCGTTGCCGTGGGGCCAGAGGACCATCTCGCGCGCGGGGTTCATGGTCGGGTGCATGGCGCCGGGCAGCAGGACGGCGCCGTGGGGCGCCAGGAGATGGTTGGCGAGCGAGACGCTCTCCTGGAAGAGGCGGGGCAGGTCCGCGAGAGAGGGCGCGGGGGCGGTCGTCTTGAACTCGACGACGTGGGCGACGAGTTCGTTCGACCACGAGACCGGGCCGAGCGCGACTTCGGTCGGGACGTTTGAACCGTCCTCGAAGTCCGCGCGTGCGCCGGGGGATTCTGCCGCGGCGGAGAGGAGCCGGTCGGCGATCGGCGCGACGCGGAGGGAATCGCGCTCGACGATCATGTATTCGAGTTCGACGCCGAAGGCTTGGAAGAGGTGGAGGGGCACGGGAGACTGCACGGGAGGGGACGGAGCGGCGAGCGGCGGGTGGGGGTCAGCGGCCGCGCGATTCGAGTCTCCGGAGGAACGAGCGCATGACGCGGAGGTAGAGCTCATCGCCGAGGACCTGGTCCTCGACGCCGCAGTCGATGTTGGGGTTGTCGTTGATCTCGATGACCATGGCGCGGCCGTCGACCTCCTTGATGTCCACGCCGTAGAGGCCGTCGCCGACGAGGTTGGCGGCCTTGATTGCGGTCTTGATGACTTCGTGGGGGGCCGCGTCGATCGGCCAGCAGTCGAACTCGCCGAGGCCGTCCTTTCCCGCGGCGTGGTCGTAGATCTGCCAGTGGTTCTTGGCCATGAAGTACCGGCAGACGAAGAGGGGCTGACGGTCGAGGATGCCGACGCGCCAGTCGAAGCCGGTGGGGACGTACGCCTGGGCGATCAGGAGATCGGACTCCTTGAACAGATCGTCGAGGTTCTCCTCGAGCTCGGCGTGCGAGGAGACCTTCTTGACCCCCAGCGAGAACGAGCTGTCCGGCTGCTTGAGGACCAGCGGCATGCCCAGGGCGCCGACCGCGCGCCGGCAGTTGGCCCGGTCGATGATGAGGGTCGAGGGGGCGGGGATGTTGTGCCGCCGGAGCATCTCGGCGAGGAAGACCTTGTTGGCGCACTTGATGATCGACTCGGGGTCGTCGACGACGGCGAGCCCCTCGGCGACGGCGCGCCGGGCGAAGCGGAACGTGTGGTGGTTGACCCTGGTGGTGTCCCGGACGAAGAGGGCGTCGAACTCGGCGATGCGCCCGTAGTCGTCCTTGTCGATGACCTCGACGTCCATGCCCATGCTCTCGGCGGCGCGGATGAACTTGCGGACCGCCTTTTCGTTGGACGGGGGGGTCGGGTCGTCGGTGCTGCGGAGGATCGCCAGGTCGTAGCGGGCCGGGGCGCGCCTCGAGCGCCGCGCGGGCTTGGCGAAGTACTGCTCGGCCGCCTGGATGACGAAGGCCGTGTGCTCGGGGGGGATCTCGTCGGCCTCGATGGGGCGGAGGCTCTTGAGCTCCCAGCCGTCCTCGTCGCGGCGGAACTCGGCCCGCAGGAGCGGGGCGGGGAACTGGTTGAAGAGCCCGAGGGCCAGCCGCTCGTAGCGCGCGACCATGTTGCGGCCGAAGTAGATGCTCAGCGCGAAGCGGCCCGAGCGGAGCTTGGCGAGGGCGGCGTTGATCGTTTCCTGCAGCTCGTGCGTCGCCAGGCGCATCATCGCCGAGAGCTTGAGGTCCTGGATCGTCGAGATCGCGGGGAGGGGCTTGTGGCCCCGCGCCTGGGCCAGGAGCGAGACGTAGTAACCGAGGCTCTGGTACGCGTACGACTTGCAGAGGTTGAAGACCTTGGCGAGCTTCATCTCGCTGAAGCGCGGGCCGGTGAGGTAGTCGCGGGCCGACACGACCGACACGCCGCGGATGTGCAGGCGCCAGTCCTTCGGGTTGTCCACGACGATGAGGATCATTCTCGTCTGCCGCGGGATCGCCCGATGCGTTCGCCGGGCCTGGCGAGGCGCGCAGGCCGTGCGGACCTTCCCTCGCGGCCGGGCTTGGCACGCTCCGGCGGCTCAATGATCAGGAGGTTGCCGTCGTAACTCAATATGCCCAGGAGCACCGCCCCCACGACCCGCTCGATGCTGATGCGGTACTTGCGGGAGGGGAATCGCGGGTTGGTCGCGAGGGGGTCGGCAACGGTGACGAGCCTCCGGCGGCTGTGGTAGCCGCAGAGCACGACGAAGTGCCCGGACGGCTTGCCGCGGATGTCGTCGTAGTCGTCGTGCGGGCCGTACTCGCGGGCGGTGCGGTAGAGGTACGTCGCGGAGAGCCCGGTCAGGATGGGCCTGCCGCGGGCGATGAAACCGCGGATGAGGTCGGCGGTGAGGTCCTCGAACAGGACCCTGCCGCCGAGATCGAAGTACTCGAGGTAGGCTCGGGAGGAGGTGTGCAGGCGGGGCTTGGAGACGGCCTCCATCTGGGCCCTGAGCTTGGCGGGGAAGTCGGTGCCCTCGACCTGGAACCACGTGGGGTCGAAGACGCGGAGGTTGTAGGTGTAGATGGTGGCGCGGTAGCCGCGCCGGAGGGCGTGGTTGGCGAGGTAGACCGCGAGCGTGCCGCGGTTCTCGAGCCGCTGGATCTGGTCGATGACGTCGGTGAGCGGGAGATCGTCGCCGTAGAAGGCGTAGAGCGCGTGCAGGCACGTCGGCCCGCACGTGTCGTCGTCGGGCTGGGGCAGCATGTTGATCTCGAGCTCGATCGACATGGGCGGGCGATCGTACCCGGACGCCGCGCGGGCTCAGCTGCGCTTGGGCGAAGGCATGTGGAACGGCTTGGAGTCCGAGAGCTCCTCGACCTTGTACTTCCAGCGGGCCTTGAGGGCCTCGAAGGTGAAGGGGTCGCCCGCGGTCCGGATCAGCGCGGCCATCTGCTCCTGCTTCAACTCCTCGAGGCGCTGATCCCCGGTCGCCCGCACCACTTCGAACGTGGCGGGCTGCACGCCGACCACGATCGCGACCTGCACGCTCATGGTCCGCGGGATGACGGCCGAGGCGACGCGGTCGGCGACCGGCACGTCCTTGATCGGCTTGGTGGGGTCGATGGCGTCGCCGATCGAGAAGACCCGGGAGCGGAACTCGGGCGACGTGTTGGGGTTGTCGGAGCGGGCGAGGTGACGGGGCACGAACTGGCGCCGCGTGATCTGGATATCCATCGGCGCGCCCGGGTCAGGGCCCGCGGCGGGGTCGGCCGGCTCGGGGAGGGGGAACTCGGCGTCGATGGTCTTCTTGACCTCGTCCGTCCCGGCGATCCCGGCCACCGCTTCGAGGGACGGGAGGTTGGCCTTGAGCCGCTCGAACGCCGCGAGGCGCTTGAGGTCCTCGACGACCTTGGCGCGGACCTCGTCGATCGAGTCCGGCGCGGAGGCGAGGCGGTGATCGAGGATGGTGAAGTAATAGCGCGTGCCGCCGTCGGTCGCGACGAGGTCGCCGCTGGTGAGGCCGACCTGCAGCGGCACCTCGAGCGACCCGAGGTCGGTGCGCTCGAACTCCCGGGCGGCGAAGATCAGGGGCGCGAGGGGCGCTCCCCGCCCGCCGCCCAGAGACACGCGGGCGGCGCCGATGCCCTGCATGCCGTAGATGTCGATCTCGGTGAGCCAGCTCGAGGCGTGGACGGTGACGGTCGGGAGGGGGATGTCGATCCCCGAGTTCTCCTTCACCGCCTTGACCGCGCCGCGGGCGACGTCCTCGAGCTTGGGCCGGCGCTGGTCCCAGTCGGGCGGGAGCTTGCGGTAGGGCCCGTCGGCTTCCAGCCGTGCCGCGGCACGCTTGAGCTCGTTGCGGATGTGGACGTCGATCTCGGCGACGATCTTGTCGACGCGCTCGCGCCTGATGTCGGCCTCGACGCGGGCCTGCTCGGCGAGGAACTCGCCGGGGTACTTCTTGCGGTCGCTGCGCCAGCGCTTGTTGGCCTCGACGGCGTCGCCGGGGACGACCTTTTCGATGGCGGAGCGGTCGATCGCGAGCCACTCGAGTTTGACGCGGGGCGGGAGCCGGTACCCGAAGCCTTGCTCGCCGGACATGGGCTCGGCGTCGCGGTACTTCTCGAAGTGCGCCTTGATCTCGTCCTCGGAGGGTTCGGGCATCGCGAAGGCGATGCGTGACGCGGGGATGAGCAGCGTCTCGATGACGACGCCCTCGAAGCGCTGGGCCTTGAGCGCCGTCGCCCGAAGGTCGGAGAAGCGGGTCGCGTCGAGGAACGCCCGCCGAAGGCGGAAGACGCCGTGCGCTTCGGCGAGGGCCTGGTCGAACTCGGCGAGGGTGAGCCCGCGCGAGGCCGCGGCCTCGGCCTTCTGACGGGCCATCCGCTGGCGTGCCATCTCGAGCACGCGCTCGCGCTCGGTGGGATCGGCAAGCTTCGCCTGCGCCTGATCGCCGAACATGGACCGCGCGATCTCGGCGCCGTAGAGGTTCTCGATCGCGGAGTTCAGCTCCTGCCACGTCGCGCCGTCGCCGGCCTCGCCGACGAGGCCCGCCGCGGTGGCCTCGCGGACCAGGAGCATCCAGTGGTCGGCGTCTTCGCACAGCAGCTCGCCGCGGATCAGGCCCGGGGCGAAGTCGTCCAGCGCCGAGAACTTCCGCTGGACGCGGTCGTGCTCGCCGAGGGTGATCTCCTCGCCCCCGAGCTTGGCGTAGGTCATCCTCGACGGATCGCCGATCAGGGTGTTGAACGCCTGCGGCACCAGGAAGGCGATCATCAGCAGCGAGCCGCCGACGACGAGGATGTATTTGTTATATTTGCGGAGAAACTTGACCATGGATCACCGGTGGTACGGGGCGCGGGGCAACGGGGGCACAAGCCGCCGGACGCCGGGTCGGCGCCGCACAGTGTAAGAGCAGTATCGGCTCGGGGCCGAGGGGCTCATCCGTAACGCCGCGCTGTGTTTCGCCGGTCCGCCGGTGTTACCTGTAGAACTCGACGATGAGGTTGGCGTTGATGTCGAAGGGGATCTGGTCCATGGCCGGGAGGGCCACGACCTTGACCGTGAGCTCGGCCGGGTTGAACTCGAGCCACCCGCCGATCTCCAGGCCCGCCTGCGACTCCATGGCCTCGCGGGCCAGCTTGTGGACCTTGTCGCGGATCTTGCTGAGGGCGTACACCATCGCGGTCGCGCCGACG
>CAZCPB010000235.1:0-6771 GCA_964500365.1 uncultured Phycisphaeraceae bacterium | reverse complement strand
CAACATCGACCAGGCGCGCGCGGTGCTCGAGGAATCGCTCCCCCTCAACCCCAACCCCGAGGTCGCGCACTACTACCTCGGGCTGATCTGCGAGAGGAAGGGGGAGCAGGGCGCGGCGCTCGGGCACTACAAGGAAGCGCTGCGCCGCTTCATCCAGCAACCAGCCGCCCTCGAAGATCGCAAGTAGCGCGCCGGACCCTCCGCGCGATCTGACGGGGGGATGATGCCCAGCTTCCCCCAGCGCTGCTGCGCGCGCCCGTGTAAACGCGCTTTTAGCCGGTCTCGCGGCGCTGGTCTCGTCAGCCGCTTCGCGTCTTCGGGCGTGAAATCTCGCTCGCCGCGCAGATTCCCCGGCGCGGCGTTCGTAGGGGAATGTGCAGCGGGATCTCGCCGGCCAGAACGGCACTCCCACGGCCGCGGACCCGGCGCCGTGCGCCGGAGGACGACGCACGAAAGGAGGTCCGGGCATCATGAAGAGCA
The DNA here is from genome assembly GCA_964500365.1 of uncultured Phycisphaeraceae bacterium. GTDB lineage: Bacteria > Planctomycetota > Phycisphaerae > Phycisphaerales > UBA1924 > CAZCPB01. The sequence goes on along the minus strand of CAZCPB010000235.1, from coordinate 6,291 downwards.
TCAGCGCGGAGGAAGTGCGGGCCAGGATCGGCGAGGACGACAACGCCGTGCTCATCGACACGCTCCCCTCCGAGAGCTACGCAAAGGAGCACATCCCCGGCGCCCGCAGCGCGCCGGCCAAGGACCCCGGCTTCGTCGAGAGGGTCGAGGGCATGGTCGCGAGCAGGGATGCGCCCGTGATCGTCTACTGCGCGAACAAGGAGTGTGATCTCTCGCCGACCGCCGCGAGGAAGCTCGAGGACGCTGGCTTCTCGTACGTACTCGATTTCGAAGGCGGCCTTGACGAGTGGAAAAACGCCGGCTTCGAGGTGGAGGCCGGCGCTCGCTGAGTCGTGGCGTTCGGGGGAGGGGAGCCATCATGCCGCCCAACGACCGCGCGGCGTACCTGGCGCTGTACCATCGCCGATCTCGCGTTCACGGGTGGCCCCATCCTGCGCCTCGCCGACCGCAGCGCCGTCTTCGCCGGAGCGCTCGGCGTCGTGCTCGTCTCCATCTACCTCTGGGGACTTCTCGAACGGCGCGACAAGCCGCTGGCCCGCCTGGGCATCGACTCGTGGGTCGTCGTGGTGGTGTACGTGCTGGGGCTCGTCGTTCTGTACGGGCTTCGCGGTCGGGCGTGATCTCGCCCCGGCCTCAGGTGCGCCCGAACAGGCCGCCCTCCCCGTCGCCCGATGCGGGCTCGATGCACCCCGGGTCATCGTTCCGCGGGCTGTTCACCCTCGTCCCGATCCGCGTGAACCGCAGGCGCGCGGACGGGCAAGGCCGGAGCAGCGCCGCGAGCCCCGCGGGGTCCTCCCGCCCCGGGTCGAGCCAGGGCGCGAAGTCCTCGCGCGCGAGGATCACGGGCATCCGGTCGTGAATGTCCTTCATCGCCTCGTTGGCGGCGGTCGTCAGGATCGTGAACGTCAGCACCTCCGCGTCCGTCCCGCGTTCCCCGCCGTCGGGCAGGCGCCATGACTCCCAGAGGCCCGCGAAAGCGAACAGGTCGTCGTCCGTCGGGGTGATGTACCAAGGCCGCTTGCGCGCGCTGTCCTCGAACTTCTGCCATTCGTAGAAGCCGCTCGCGGGGACCAGGCACCGCCTCCGCTTGAACGCGGCGCGGAACGCGGGCGCGGTGGCCGCCGTCTCCGACCTCGCGTTGATGGTCCGGCTCCCGATCGCCACGTCCCGGGCCCAGAAGGGAACGAGCCCCCACCGCAGCATGTCGACGCGCCGGGACCCGGCGTCGGCACGGACCACGGGGGCCTCCTGCGTCGGCGCGACGTTGTACCGGGCCGGCAGTTCGAGCGTGTTCGTCAGGCTCATCAGGCGGTGAAGCTGCTTCCACGTGAACAGGTGGGTATAGCGGCCGCACATGCCGTCAGCGTAGCGGCCGGTCCCCCCCCGCCGCCGCGCGCCGCGGGTCGGTCACTAGAATCCCGCAAAGGGAGGCCGCCCATGCTCCGCGTCGATCGCCCCGTGTCGTTCGTGTGCACGCTCGTCGCATGCGTCGCGCCGGCCGCCGGAACACTCGCACAAGGCCAGGGGGCGCCCGTCGCCGACGCCGCGGCACTGCTCGAAAGAGCCCGCGCCGCGATCGCCGAGACGTCGAGTCTTTCGTACACGGCGACCGTCAGGACCGAGGGGATTGCCGCGCCCTCCTACGCCGCGGATATCCACGCGCGCCGGGTCGAGGCCGGGGGCTGGGCCGTGTCGGCCCGTGGATCCATGACCGCCCAGGGCGGCGAGCCCGTGCCCTTCGAAGTCGCCTTCGACGGCGTGACTTCGCGCTCGCTCCGGGAAAAGGAGCAGGTGCTCATGTCTCTCTCGGCGTTCGAGCCCGCCGAGGTGCGCCTCTTCTTCATGGGCCAGAACGCCGGGGCCGCGGTCGCCTGGGAGATGCTCGCCGAAAAGCCCTTCGACCAGTCCGAGGCGGTCGCTCTTGAGGGAACCACCACCGTGGACGGAGCGCCCTGCCGCGTCCTTCGGCTCGAGCCCAGGGCGGGCTCGGGCGAGTCCACGCTGAAACTGTTCCTCGATGAGAAGAACCTGCCGCGCCGTATCGAGCGGATCCGGGGCGGGGACGGTCAAGGCGCCCCGAAGCACACCCAGGTCCTCGATCTCGGGGCGCTGCGGACCGACCAAGCCCTGAGCATGTCCCTTTTCGCGCTCCCAACCCCGGACGGGTACACCGTCAAGTCCGCCCGGCCGCCCGCGCCGCGGCGCGCCCCGCCCGAGCGGGCGCCGGCGCCCGACCGGGGCAACGGTCTTCTGGCCGTCGGCTCGGTCGCCCCCGACTGGACGCTCCAAGACTCCCGCGGTGCCCAGGTGAAGCTTACCGCCCTGCGGGGACGCGTCGTGGTGCTCGACTTCTGGGCCACCTGGTGCGGGCCGTGCAAAAAGGCCATGCCCGCCGTACAGAAACTCCATGATCGCTTCGACGGCAAAGCCGTGTCGGTCTTCGGGGTCAATTGCTGGGAGAGCGGCGACCCCGTGGCCTACATGGAGAAGCAGAAGTTCACATACGGCCTCCTGCTCAAGGGCGACGCCGTCGCCAAGGACTACCGGGTGAGCGGCATCCCGACGTTCTACGTGATCGGGCCGCTGGGCGAAGTGCTCTGGAACAGCGTGGGCTTTGATCCGGCCCACACCGACGAGATCGCCGCGGTGATTGACAGGGCGTTGGCGTCCGGCGGGCTATAGGCTCCTGCGAGTGCGTTTTTATCGGACCAGACCTCCGTGGACGGCACAGGCGGAGTAATCCTCAGAAACCGTTGGCATCCCCGCTTTTGTGAGGCATCTTTCATTCGTCAATCCCCTTAGCCGGCAAGGAGTTACGAATGAGCAAGTTGACGAAGCGGTGGATGGAACTGCCGGCCTTTGCCCTCACGTTGGCGCTCGGCTGGTTCACGGTTTCGCTGGTCTGCATCGAAGACACCTGCGACGTCGATTGACTCGGCGCGGGGGCCCCGAGAACGTCACGCCGGACATCGCCCGGCCCGCGACCTGACCCAAGCCGCAGGGCTCTGCGCTTCGCCTCGCACGGGGCTGCCGGATCGGAGGACTCCGATCCGTCAGTCCCGTTCCTTTTGTTTGCGGGAAGCCGAAAGAACCGCGGACTTCTAATTCGCGCACTCGGTCACACCGTCCGAAGCGCGAGCTCCGCATCGAAGGGGCCCCACGCGACTTCCGCGCCCCACGCTGCGCTGAGCCGCCCGAGGTACTCCCTTCGCGGGATCTCGACGCACCCGAGCGTGCCCATGTGCTCGTTCCAGAGTTGCGTGTCGAGCAGCGTGAATCCCCGGCTCCGCAGGTGGCACACCAGGTGCACCAGGCACACCTTGCTCGCGTCCGTGCCCCCCAGCGCCGGCCGGGCGAACATGGACTCCCCGAAGAACGCGGCGCCGTGATGGACCCCGTAGAGCCCGCCGACGAGCCGCTCGCCGTCCCGGTCAATCAGCCACGCCTCGACGCTGTGCGCGTACCCGGCGCGGTGCAGCGCGCCGTACGCCCCGATGATTGAGCCGTCGATCCACGTCTCGTCGCGCCCTGGCGCCGGTTCCGCGCACGCCCGCACCACCTCCGTGAACGCGGTGTCGCCGCGGACCTGGAACTTCCGGGAGCGCACCCGCTGGCGCAGCGACCTCGACACGCGCAGCCCGCCCGGTTCGAGCGGGATGACGCCGCGCCGGCGCGGCTGGACCCACTCGACCACGCCGCGCCGTGGATCGGCCATCGGGAACCACCCCTCGCGGTACGCCGCGAGGATGGAGCGCACGATTTGTCGTTCGGGTGACTGCACGGTCCGCACGGCTCCCGCGCGGCGCTTTGCCGGCGCGACCGTCCAGTGTAGAGTGGCGCGCTGTGCCCGAGCCCACCGACGCCTACCTCTCGGTGATCGACTGGCCCGACTCCCTCGACCCCGAGTCGCGCGCCCACGCGCTCGTCACGGCCGCGGGCCTCGATCTCTTCACCGCCCGCCAGCGCGTCGCCCGCGGCACGCCGCAGGTGATCGCGCGGCTCCCCGAGTCCCGCGCACGGGGCGGGCTGGACGTTCTCCACCGCGCCGGCGCCACGGCCTTCGCGCCGATCCGCGATGACTTCGCCGCCTTCAAAGCCCCGCTCCGCGCCAAGCGCATCGCGCCCGCCGAAGGGGCGCCCGAGCCCATGTACATGGTCGAGGCCTGGCGCGGCGAAGGGCGAGGCATGCTCGCGCGCGACCTCTTCGTGCTCGTGCGGGCGCGGGTGACGCGGGCGCGCACCGTGGTTTCGCCCGACCCGAACGACGCTCGCCCGCTCTTGCGGCAGGTGGCGCGGAGCATGGGCGTTCCACTACCCATCGGAAGCGCGGACCGCCAAAGCATGAACACGGCCGGCTCGCTCTCGATTACGGAGTTTCTCGACGTTCATCTCGCGGACGGCTCGCGGATCCGCATCAACGGCGACAAGTTCTCCTTCGACGTGCTGGGCGCCGAGCGCAGCTACACCGACCGCGAGAACATGGACCGCCTGGCTCTGTCTCTCGCCAGGAGCGCCCCCGGCGCGATGGTCGACACCGCCTTCGCTCGCTTTTCCTGTCCTCCCGACATAACCCGCGACACTTGGACCGACACGGGCGCCGGGGCCATCCACGCCCGCGACGACGGCCCGGCGTTCGATTTCTATTCGTGCTGGGCGTGCCTTATGTACCGAAGGCTCTTGGCCCGGTGAAACCGGGGCGATAGCCTTCCGAGTAAAGCTGCACGCCCCGTTCCGAAGGGAGGACGCCATGGCGCTGCATTCGATCCTCGCCGAGAACTTCTCCGACAAGTTCATCGACATGCTCTTCCACTCCGACCGCGGGGGGTGGCTCATGTTCGGCGGCGTGGTGGTCGTGATCGTCCTGATCAAGACCGTCGGCTCGACCGTCCGCTCGGTCTCGCGCGAGCGCACGCGCCGTGAGATCGCCGCGTTCATCGCCGAGGGCTCCATGTCGCCCGAGCAGGGCGAGAGGCTCATGAAGTCGGGCGCCAGCGACCGCTGCTGATCGCGCCGCGAAAGGGAACCGCCATGCTGTATACGCTCGCCGGGGGCGGGGAAGAGATCGTGACCATCGCCGTCACCGGCGGTCTCTTCATCGCCGTGCTGAGCATCATCCTGGGCACCGTCAAGACCGTCGTGACCAACAAGCAGCGCGAGCAGACCAAGCGCGAGGTCGCCGCCTACATCGCCGAGGGCACCATGTCCCCCGAAGAGGGCGAGCGGATCATCAACGCCGGCGGCGGCACGCCCGGCAAGAAGTGCTGCTGACGGAGACCCGCCCATGCTCCCCATACTGGCCATGAACGGCGAAGAAGTTGCGGCCCTGTCGGTCTGCGGCGGAGTGCTCGTCATCGTCTCCGCGATCGTCTCCAACGCCCTCAAGAGCGCCGCGGCGACGCGCCAGCACGAGCACAGCCGGCGCGAGATCGCCGCGTACGTCGCGGAAGGCACGATGTCGCCCGAAGAGGGCGAGCGGTTGCTCAAGGCCGGGGGCCGCTGACGGTCCTGGAAAGCCGTGGCCCGTGAATCCCGGGGGAGTTCGCCGCCCGGGCCGGGCCGGATAACGGCGGTCTTCGATCCAAGTTCAAGCCGCGCACGCCCGCCTGACGATGGGTCAGTCGATGAGCGCCTTCGGGACCAGCGTGGCGCAGTCCATGGCCGGCGCGCCGGGCGCGGAACGCGCTGCCGCGCGCGAGAAGGCCGCCCGCGCCGAGCAGAAGCGCCCCGCCGAGCGCCGCACGCGCCCCGACCGGCCCGACGAAGTCGTCGTCAACGTCGAGAGCGTCGATGCGGCCCGAAAGCTCGCGGACAACACTCAGGAAGACGCCCGCGAAGACCGCCAGGAACAGGGCGGGTACCTCCCCACGGGCAAGCGGGCGGGGAACGACGGCGCGCCCAAGAGCATCGACGTCGAGGGCTGAGGGCGCGGCCTGATCCGCGCGGCAGCGTCTCGGACCTTGGCCCGTCCCATAAGCCGCCCGCGCGCTGAAAACCCATAAATTTCAGGCACTTACGTCGCACCTGGCGACGGTTTTCTCTTGTTTCGCCGGCCGTTCCGGGGAAGATGGTCGCAGCGGTTATGCCGTTGACGCGGGCGGGGTTGCCCGCGCCCCCGGCGTTCGCACGGACGGCGAAAGGGAAGAAAACATGATGCGTGGCACAGGGACGGGTCTCTCGGTCGTCTTCGCGCTCGGCCTGCTCGCGGGCGCGGCGCACGCCCAGGTCGGCGTGCAGTACTCACTCCAGCAGGGCGCGCCCGGTCAGCTCGCGACGCCGGCGCCCTACCCGGCG
>CAZCPB010000234.1:0-6852 GCA_964500365.1 uncultured Phycisphaeraceae bacterium | reverse complement strand
CAACGACCTGCGCCTGCTTTCGTCTGGCCCGCGCGCGGGCCTGCGCGAGATCAACCTGCCGGCCATGCAGCCCGGATCGTCGATCATGCCGGGCAAGGTCAACCCGGTCATCCCCGAGGTCGTCAACCAGGTCTGTTTCCGCGTCATCGGGAGCGACCTGACCGTGAGCCTCGCCGCGGAGGCCGGCCAGCTCCAGCTCAACGTCATGGAGCCCGTCATCGCGGCCTGCATCTTCGAGTCGCAGAAGCTCTTCATCAACGCCGCGGCGTCGCTCCGCGTCAACTGCATCGACGGCATCACCGCCAACGCCGACGCGTGCCGCCGCATGGTCGAGCAGAGCATCGGGATCGTCACCGCGCTCAACCCCGTCCTGGGCTACGAGACGGCCACGCAGCTGGCCGCCGAGGCGCTCCGCACCGGCAAGGGCGTGGTCGACCTCGTGCGCGAGAAGCGATTGCTCAGCGACGCGCAGATCCGCAGCATCCTCGATCCCAGGAAGATGGCCGGCACGGCGCGCTGATCGAAGCGGCGGGCACGCGAGGGAACAACCATGGTCTGGGTCGAGTTCATCGTGGTCATCACGGCGATCGTGATCGGCGCCCGCGTGGGCGGAGCCGGCCTCGGGACCGTCGCGGCGATCGGCCTGGCGGTGCTGGTCTTCGGCTTCGGCCTGCCGCCGTCGTCGCCGCCGGCGACCGTCCTGGCGATCATCGTCGCCGTGGTGGCCGCCGCGGCATCCATGCAGGCCGCCGGGGGGCTCGACCTGCTGGTCATGCTGGCCGAGCGCGCCCTCAAGGCCAACCCCCGGTACATCACGTTCGTGGCCCCCATCGTCGCCTACCTCTTCACGTTCTGTTCCGGCACCGGGCACGTGGCCTACGCCATTCTCCCCGTGATCGCGGAGGTTGCGCGCAAGGCGGGGATCAGGCCCGAGCGCCCGATGTCGATCAGCGTGATCGCGTCCCAGCAGGCCATCACCGCCAGCCCGCTCGCCGCCGCGACGGCCGCCCTGCTCGCGCTGCTCGACAAGGACGGCACGGTGGGCCTGAAGCAGATCCTCATGATCTGCATCCCCTCCACGCTCGCCGGCTGCCTGCTCGGCGCGCTCTCGGTTTTCCGCATGGGGCCCGAGCTCAAGGACGACCCGGCCTACCAGGAGCGCCTCGCCAAGGGACTTGTCGAGGCGCCGAAGGAGCTCAAGCGGCTCGAGGGCCCGGAGCGCCGGCGGGCGATCGGCTCGGTCGCGACGTTCCTGTCGGCCGCGGCGCTCATCGTCGCCTTCGGCCTCTTCTCGGGGCTGCGCCCCTCATACACCGTCGAGCCCGCCAAGGAAGTCGGGATCCCCGCGTCGGTCGTCTCCAGCGCGATCACGAACCTCTCGGATCCCGAGCGGATCGACATGACCTTCACGCGCGGCGAGCTCAAGAACCGCCTGGAGGAGATCCGCGAAGAGCAGTCACGGCCCCGGACCGTCCGCGTCGAGATGGCGACGATCATCCAGGTGGTCATGCTCACCGCCGCGGGGGTCATGATGCTCTTCTTCGGCGCCAAACCGGCGGAGACGGTGCGGTCCTCTGTCGCCATCGCGGGCGTCATCGCCGTCGTGTCGATCGCCGGGCTGGGCTGGATGGGCAACTGCTTCTTCGACGGGAACAAGGCCCAGATCGTCGGGGCGTTGAAGGACATCATCCAGGCTCATCCGTGGGTGTTCGCGCTCGGGCTGTTCGGCCTCTCGGTCGTCCTCTTCAGCCAGGCCTCCACCGTCGCCGCGCTCATGCCCGTCGGGATCGCCCTTGGCCTGCCCGCCGGGACGCTGATCGCGATGTTCCCGGCCGTGAACGGGTACTTCTTCCTGCCGACCTATGGAACCATCGTCGCGGCGATCGCGTTCGACCAGACCGGGACCACCCGCATCGGCAAGTTCATCCTCGCGCACAGCTTCATGCGCCCGGGCCTGGTCGCCACGGCGTCGGCGGTGCTCATCGGCCTGCTCATCGCGAAGGTCGTGATGTAAGACACGCCGCGCTCCGCGGAGCGCGACCGCGCCCTGGCATCAGAAGTCCGGGCCCGGCGCTACGCCGCCCCGACCGGCGCATCGTTGAAGCGTTCGCGGATCGCCGAGAACTTCTCGGAGACCTGCTCGAACGCCTCGACGATCGTCGGGTCGAAGTGCTTCCCGGCGTCCTTGACGATGATCGAGCGGGCGATTTCGTGGGCGAAGGCCTCCTTGTACACGCGCTTTGACGTCAGCGCGTCGTACACGTCGGCGACCGCAACGATCCGCCCCGCCAGCGGGATCGCGTCGCCGGCGAGCCCTTCGGGGTACCCCGAGCCGTCGAACTGCTCGTGGTGCGTCGCGGCGATGTCGCGCCCCATCTGGAGGAACCTGACCCCGGGGAACTGGCGCAGCGCCGCGTCGAGGGTCTGAGCGCCCAGGGTCGTGTGGGTCTTCATAATCTCGAATTCGCGGTCGCTCAGCCGCCCGGGCTTGAGGAGAACGCTGTCGGGGATGCCGACCTTGCCGATGTCGTGCAGGGGGCTCGTAAGGTAGATGAGCCGCACGAACTCGGGCGTGACCTCGTCGCGGAATCGCGGCGCCGGCGCCAGGTGCTGGGCGAGAAGGCGCGAGTACGAGCGGACCCGCTCGAGGTGGGCGCCGGTTTCGGGGTCGCGCGACTCGGCGAGCTTGGCCATGGCAAAGATCGCGACGTCGCGCGTTTCCATCGAGAGTACCCGCGCGCCCGCCCCCACCCGCGCGACAAGCTCGGCCGGCTCGAAGGGTTTGGCCACAAAGTCGTCCGCCCCCGCCCGCAGGCCCTCGATCCGCTCCTGCACCGAGTTGCGCGCCGTGAGCAGGATGAAATAGACATAGCCCGGCGTGTCCTCGTCGCGAACGGCGCGGCAGAACTCCAGGCCCGTCATCTCCGGCATCTCCCAGTCGGAGATCACCAGGCGGTGGTTGTCGTTGCGGAGCAGTTCGAGCGCCTCGCGCCCGTTGGTGGCCGCTTCGACCTCGTACCCGGCGCCGGTCAACGCCTCCCCGAGGACCATCCGCACCACTTCGTCATCGTCGGCGATCAGCACACGCATGGCACTACTCCGGTAGGGGTCTGGGGGCTCCGTCGGGTTCACTGGGCTGCTCCAGCACGGCCCGCACGAACTCGCGGCAGCGGCGGACTTCTTCGCGCAGGGCGTCGAGCTCGCGGTCGGCGGCGGCGAGGTCGCCGGCGCGCCCGAGCGCTTCGGCCCGGGCCGCGGCGTCGCGCAGGGCTTCGGCCGACGCCATGCCGGCGGTGCCCTTCAGCGCATGGGCGACTCGCGCGAAGGCGGCGGCGTCACCCTCGGCGACGCGGTCCCCGAGTTTGCGCATCGCCTCGTCTGCCTGCGCGACGAGCTTCTCCGCGACCCGCGAGGCCAGGGCGGACTTGCCCGAACAGCGGCGGATGAGAGAGTCGAAATCGAGCGGGGGATCCGCGGTCTCGGGCGGGGCAGGACGCGGCGCTGGCGCGCCCGTTTCGGGAGCGGCGAGCAACGCCGGTTCGGTCGCGCCGGCCGCTCGTTGCCCGCCCGCCGTCAAGAGCGATTCGATGGTGGCGATGAGCCGCGCAGCGTCGATGGGCTTGGTGCAGAACGCGTCCATCCCGCTGTCCAGGCAGCGCTGACGATCGCCGCTCATGGCGTTGGCGGTCAGCGCGATGATCGGCACGCGCCGGACGGAACCCCCCGGCACGGCGGAGCGGCGCTCGTGCTCCCGGATCGCCCGAGTGGCGTCAACGCCGTCGAGCACGGGCATCTGGCAGTCCATCAGGATGAGGTCGTAGGGACCTGCGGCGGCCGCGGCGTCCACCGCCTGCTGCCCGTCCGAGGCGATATCGCAGGTGAACCCGGAACGCGTGACGATCTCGCTCACGACGATCTGGTTCACCTCCTGATCGTCGGCCAGCAGGATCTTGCCCTTGTGAGCGCGGGGCGGCGGAAGATCGCCCGAGGGCGCCGGATCGCTCGCGCACGAGGAAGTTCCGTCGAGCGCCGCCGCGAGCTCGGCGCGCCGCACCGGCTTGGAGACAAGCGCATCGAAACCCGTGCCCAGCGCCTCGGCCTCGGAAAGCCCGCGCCCGGGGCCCGCCACCAGCACCAGCCTCGCTCGCTCCATCCCCGGCCGGGCGCGTAGCGCACGCGCGACGTCCGCCGCCTCGCGGGGCTCCGCGGAGATAACCGCGCCATCGGTTCCACGGCCGTCGTCGCTTGCCCCGGACAGGAGCTCGGCCGCCGTCGCCGGCTCGCCCTCCGCGCCCAGTTCTGCCAGCCTCGTGATCAGGCTCGTGCGCGCCCTGGCGTTCGGCTCCACCACGAGCACGCGCCGGGCCGGTCGCCTCGCGAGTTCCGTCTCTCCCACGCGACCAGGGGCCGCGGGCAGCGCCGCCGTAAACCAGAACGTGGAGCCCACCCCCTCTTCGCTCTCGACGCCGATGGCGCCCCCCATCAGCTCGGCGAGCTGCCGGGAGATGGCCAGCCCCAGGCCGGTCCCGCCGTACTTGCGGGTGGTCGACGCGTCGGCCTGAGAAAATGACTCGAAGAGCCTGCCGCGCCGGTCGGACGGGATCCCGATCCCGGTGTCGGTCACCCAGAAGCGGAGCACGCAGCCCTGCTGAGCCGGGACGGCGTTGACGCCGGCGACGATCTCGCCGCGGGCGGTGAACTTGACGGCGTTGCTGAGGAAGTTAATCAGGATCTGGCGGACTCGCGTCGGGTCACCGACCACGCGCTCGGGAACGCCCGGCGCGACCTCGCAGACCACTTCCAGCCCCTTGGCGAACGCGCGCGCGGCCATCAGCTCGACGGCGTTCTCCACGACCTCGCGCGGGTCGAACTCGATCGACTCAAGCTCCATCCGCCCCGCCTCGATCTTCGACAGGTCGAGCACGTCGTTGATCAGCGTGGTGAGCACCTCCGCCGAGGACTTCATGGTCGCCGCGTATCGGCGCTGACGCTCGTCCAGGCGCGTGGTCATGAGCAGGTCGGCCATGCCGACGACGCCGTTGAGCGGCGTGCGGATCTCGTGGCTCATGGTCGCGAGGAACCGGCTCTTGGCGCGGCTGGCCGCCTGCGACTCCTCGACCAGGCGCTGGAGCTCCCGGCGCGAGCGGAGCTGCGCCAGCATCTCGTTGAACGCCTCGGCGAGCGCCCCCAGCTCATCGCCACGCGTTGCGCGGAGCGAATGGTCGATGTCGCCCGCGGCAACCTTGCGGACGCCGGCCAGCAGCTCGGCCACGGGGCGCGTCACCGCCCCGCTGAGCAGGTAGCTCCCCACCGCCGCGGCGAGCAGGCCCGTCGCCAGGATGGCCAGCAGGAGCCTGGACACGCGCGCCTGTGCCGCGAGCGCAGCCCCCAGGCTGCTCTGAACCAGGACGGCGCCGACCGGCTCATTCGACGCCGGGTCGTTCAGCACCTCGAACCACGCCCTCCATCGCTCGCCGCCGACTTCGGTCTCAAGGGCGGCGCCGGGCGCCCACGCACGCCCGCGGACCTCCGCCTCCATCGCCGATCGGGATTCGCGCCCCAGGCTCGACGCGACGATCGCGTCCGCGGCAAGGAAACTCACCTCGCAGTTGTGACCGGCGGCGAGGTCCGACGCCAGCCGGTCGCTGACGGCCGTCGCCATGAACAGCGCTCCGTCCGGCGCCGCACCCGCCTCGAAGACCAGGGGTACGCCGACGACCTGGAACAGCCGCCCTTCACCGACCCAGAGCCCGCACGCGTCCGTCCAGCCCGGCCCGTGCGTGTCGCGCGGCATGCCCAGCACGTCGAGCACGAGCGCCCGGGCTGCCGGGGACGCCCCCACGAAGTCATGAAGGTCGTCGGGCGATGACCACGGCGAGCCCGCGCTCTGGGCGATCAGGCCCCCACCGGTGTCCAGCACGCACGCCGCGTCCGCCCCGACCATCTCGCTCAGGGCGTTCAGCCGCTCGCGGAGGCTTGCGAGGTTGTCCTCGGAGATTTCGAACCGCTCCTCGGCGATCAGCGCCCGCAGCTCCGGGATGTTCATGATGAGCCGGCACGCCTGGCGCATCTGGTCGAGCCGCTCGGCCTGCACCGCGCTCAGGCTGCGGCGCATGCCCGCGAAGGCCTCGTCGGCCACGCGCTCGAAGTTCGATTTGATCGCGCGCTGGACGGGCCACAGCGTGCCCGCCCACAGCAGGACGACGAGCGAGCCCCAGGTGATGAAGAGCTTGGTGCGGAGTCGCATCGCTCGGCCCGTTACTTCGGCGGCTCAGGCTCCGGCGCGGGGTGTGACTCCTCGACCACCGGGAGGTCGAGTTTTTCGCGCTTCACCCCGAGCCCGCGCTCGATGCCGTAGTTTCCATGCCGCGGGGCGCGGCTTTCGATCACGTTTTTGCGGGTCTCCTTCAGCGTGATCGCCGCGACGGCGGGCTCCCCACCCCCCACCTCGACGGGCTGCCTGTGTTCGCCGCACCGTTCGTGCCACGCGACCAGTTCATACCGGCCGGGAGGGACGCCCTCGATCGAGAAGCCGCCTTTCTCGTCGGCCCGGGCGAGGAAGCGGTTGGGCGTCACCACGATGATCGCCCGCATCTGCGGGTGGATGTTGCAGAAGACCTGCACGACCCCGACCTTCTCGAACACCCGCGACTTGGACTGGCCCTTGGGGTAGCGGTCGAGATCGAACGCGGGCGCCGCCTTGGAGCGGCTGAACACGTTGTGATCGAAGTCGTCCCAGTTCGGGAACTCGATCGTCGTCCCGAGCGGCACCGCGAGGAAGCTCGGGATGAACGCCTTATTCCGCTGCCCGACCGTCGCCGTCGTCGCGTCAGCCGGGACGCCGTCGAGGTC
>CAZCPB010000233.1:0-6995 GCA_964500365.1 uncultured Phycisphaeraceae bacterium | reverse complement strand
CGAGCTGCCAGTCGAACTCCCCGAGGTCGAGCGCGTCCGCCGAACCCTGGCCCCCCTGCTCGGTTCGACCGTCGCCGTGGTCGAGATCCTGCGGCCCGACGTGACGCGCGCCGGAATCCGCCCGGCGCGTCCGGCCGATCTCCTCCACGGGGGCCGCCTCGCCGCGCTGCGCCGACACGGCAAGCAACTGGCGATCGAGGCGCACGACGGGAGAACGATCTGCGTGGGTCTGGGCATGACCGGAACCCTGCGCATCGTCGACGACCCCGCGCGCCTGCCCTCCCTCAAGCACGCCCACATCGTGTGGACGCTCACGCGTGTCCCCGAGAAGCGCGGCACGTCCCGGGCGCTGGTGTTCCAGGATGCGCGCCGCTTCGGAGGGGTTCACTGCTTTCCGTCGCTCGATGCGCTGAAGCGCGAACGCTGGGCGAAGCTCGGACCCGATGCGCTCGGGGTTTCGGGGGCGCACCTCGCCCGGGCGCTGCGGCCCGGTGCGCGGCCGATCAAGGCGGCGCTCCTTGACCAGGGCGTGATCGCCGGGGTGGGGAACATCTACGCCGATGAGTCGCTCTTCCGCGCGCGCATCTCGCCGCGCCGGGCGGCTTCGGGCCTCACGCCCGAAGAACTCGACCGTCTCAGCGCCGCGATCCGCGCGGTCCTCCGCGAAGCGATCAACGCCGGCGGTTCGAGCATCCGCGACTATCGGGATGCCGCGGGCGGGGCCGGGTCGTTCCAGTCCCGCCACAGGGTCTACGGGCGCTCGGGCCTGGCCTGCCTCGATTGCGGCGGCAGACTCCGCGGTCTCCTGCTGGCCCAGCGAACGACCGTGATGTGTCCCCGTTGCCAGGCAAGTCCGGCCCGTTCCAAGGGCGAGTGTTCCCGCTACTTATCCACAGCGGGCTCGACCACCCCTGCACCCACCCGAGTGTCAAGACGCCGCGGCAGGCCGGTCGCACGCTCCTGAATTCAAGATGAAGAGAGAACTCATCTTCGTCACCGTAGTAGAGACGGTCAATTTGGGGAAAGACCCACAAAAACCTCTGTAACCAGCTATAAACAAAGGAGTTACGGAACATCAAAGTTCGGGATGAAGTGTCAATTCACTGTCAACGACGGTTTCGGGCAGTTGCTTGTTGCCGGTCAGATTCATGTCAATTGGGCTCAACCGGCCTCTTTGCGCGACCTTTATTGTCCGTAGACGACCCCGCGTCCACATGAAGTCCACAGGCTTAATTGACCGGAAATCTGGGCGAAAACCCGCCTCAGGACGCCCGCGCGGGCCTGATCCGCTCTTCCATGGTCCTCAGGGCGGTCGCGAAGTCCGGGTCCGACTTCTGGCGGGCGTCGATCGTCTTGACGGCGTGCATGACCGTCGTGTGGTCACGGCCGCCGAAATACCCGCCGATCTCCTGGAGCGAGTGGCGCGTGAGCCTGCGGGCGAAGTACATGCAGGCCTGGCGGGGGTGCGCGACCGAGCGGGGCCGCTTCTTTGACTGCAGGTCCGTGATGCGGACGTGGTAGAAATCGGCCACCACGTTGATGATCGTCTGGATCGTCGGCTCGCTGGGCACGGCCGAGTCACCCAGGGCCGCCTTGGCCAGGTCGAGGTCGATCGCCCGGCTCTCCACGGCCGACTGCATCTGGAGGCGGGTTACCGCCCCCTCCAGCTCGCGGATGTTGGTGTCGATCCGCTCGGCGAGGTAGCACGCCACCGCGTCGGGCATCTGGATGCCGCGGACCCGCGCCTTGGTCTTGAGGATGGCCACGCGCGTCTCGTAGCAGGGCGGCTGCACGGGCACGACCAGCCCCCACTTGAAGCGGCTGACGAGCCTGTCCTCGAGGTCGGGGATCTCCTCGGGCGGGGCGTCGCTCGACAACACGATCTGCTTGCCCGCCTGGTACAGGCTGTTGAACGTGTGGAAGAACTCTTCCTGCGTGCGGTCGAGCTTGGTGAGGAAGTGGATGTCGTCGATCACCAGGACGTCGAGGTGCCGGAAGCGGTGGCGGAAGTCGGTCATCTCGCCGTCCTTCACAGCGTCGATGAACTGCGTCACGAAGCTCTCGCACGAGATGTAGTACATCTGCGCGCCCGGGTTGCTCTCAAGGATGCGCAGGCAGACGGCCTGCAGCAGGTGCGTCTTGCCCAGGCCCACCCCGCCGTGGATGAACAGCGGGTTGTACGCGCGGCCAGGCTCGTTCCCGACGGCCACCGCCGCGGCGTGCGCCATCCGGTTCCCCGGCCCCACCACGAAGTTCTCGAAGTTGTAATCCGGGTTGATGACCAGCGAGTCGTCGCGGCGGATCCGGTCGCGCGGCGGCGGGAGAACCTCGACGGGCCGGGGCACGCCGGGCCCCATGACGCTGACGGACGCGGGAGGGGCGGGCGCGGCCGCCGCCTCGCCGTTCGCGGCGGGCGCGCTCGGCAATGGCGCAACCGTCGTCGTGCCGTTGCGGCGCGCCGGGCTCGAGGGCCCCTGCGAAACGTCGTCTTCCGGGCCGAGGAAATTGACCGAGAGCAGCCGGCCCGACACCGTCCGGGCGCTGTCGTTGAACGCCTCGGCGCAGTTCCGCCGCAGATAATCGCGGTGCACGTCGGTCCGCGCCCGCAGGTGGAGCTGCCCCGCCCGCACGCCCAGCGGCTCGAGTTCCACGAACCACTGGCGCGTCAGCGCCGCGTGATTGACGCGGAGATGCGAAAGCATCCCCTCCCAGATCAGGTGATCGGGGTCGTTCATCGGGGAACCCCCGGGAATCAGGCCTGGAAGAAAAGACGCGACGCCGCGCCCGGCGCGGACAGGAGGAACGTCAGAGCGATTTGCATCTCAGCGGCGCGGCGAAGAAGCCGTACCGCGGCACGGTCGGTCGTGTCCGTTCTCATGTCAACCCACTCCGCTCTCCGATTCCCACGCCGGAGGAGTGCGAGAACGTACTGCCGATCGCGGGGAGTGTCAACCGACCGGACGCCGACGCGCGAGAGATCATCGCACTTTTTCTGACGCCCCCCGGCGCGACGATCGGGAATCTACCCCTTGTGGTCGCGCACGCGAAAACACAAGCGCGACACGGCGAGGTGCGTATCACTCCGACGACTCGGCAGCGTGCGGCGCCGCGGCGCCGGCCTCTTTCATCTCGGCCTCGGCCGCCTGCGCCTCGTAGCGCGTGCGCGCGGCGCGATGATCCATCAGCAGGTGGATCGACGCGGCCTTTTCCTCTCCGAGCAGTTGCAGCAGCCGTTTGCGCGCGTACGACAGGTCCGTACGGCGCGAGATGTGGATGAGCATCAGCGCGTTGCACTCCAGCACCCGCAGCCACTCGGCCACGTCGTCCACGTGCATATGCATGCCGACCTTGGCCCTGTCCTTGTGGTCCGGCTCGAAGAACGTGCATTCGCAGATCACGATCTGTGCCTTGCGTACATCCGTGCGCACCAGGTGCGGGCCGGGCTGCGTGTCCCCCAGGTAGGCGACCAGCGGGATCTCGAGCGTCCGCGTGATCTCGACGCCGCGGTCCTTCAGCTCGCGCAGCTTCTCCTGCGGCAGGTCGGTGAATTCCGGCTTGAGCTTGCTGCGCCGCTCGTACACCGAGTAGCCGAAGCTCGGGCAGGTGTGCTCGGTGGGAAAACCCCGCAGGAAGATCCCGTTCTTGACCTGCACCTCGCCCTCGGGCTGCAGCGGCAGCACTTCGTAGGGCGTCTTCTGGCGCTCGAGGTCCACGAACCCCGCCATCATGCGGTGGATGTCCTGCGCGATCCGCGCATCGCACACGATCTTGCCGTTGCCCATCCCCTGGAAGCGGCGCTGCGAGCAGAAATAGGCCAGCGCCCCCGTGTGGTCCATGTGCCCGTGCGAAATCGCCAGGTACTTGCTCGACAACATCGCCCGCGGGCAGGCGCCGATGTCGAAGCCGAGGTCGAGCTCGGGGATCTGGAGGCAGGTGATCTCGCCGGCGACCGAAAGGCCCTGCAGGCGGTACGGCGGGAGGTACCAGAACGCAAGCTGGCCCTCGCGCGGCGGCGGCTTGGGGAGCATCGAGAATCCTCCGGGCCCGGGCTTTCGCTCGGGCGGAACGCGGGTTGGTCCGGGCCCATGGTAGGCCCGGGGGCACGCCCGGCGCGCTACCCTTCGCGGCCCGTGGCCGACAGCCCGCCGTCATCGCCGCCGCCCAGCCCCGCCGGCCCCGCGAGCACGTCCTTTGCCGCGCGATCGAAGAAGTACCTGCGCCGGCTCGGCCCCGCGGCGGTGCTCGCCGCGGGCGCCGCGACGCTGCCCCTGCTCGGCTCGGTCGTGCTGTTCCGGTACATCAACGTGATCAGCGCGTTCCTGAAGGAGCGCGGCGACGCGGGCGTCGGGATCTACGTCTCGGGCTTCGCGGTCTTCTCGGGGATGGCCTTCCTGCCCACCTACGCCTCGGCGGTGCTCGGGGGCTGGGCGTTCGGGTTCCACGTCGGGCTCGCGGCGGCGATGATCGGGTTCGCGGGAGGCGCGCTCATCGGCTACCTGATCGCGCGGGGCGTGTCGAGGGATCGCGTGCAGTCGATCGTCGACGAGCACCCCCGCTGGGTGGCGGTGCGCGATTCGCTCCTGGGTCGGGGGTTCTGGAAGACGTTCCTCATCGTGTTCCTGCTGCGGCTGCCGAGCTCCCCCTTCGCCGCGACCAACCTGGCCCTGGCGTCGCTGAAGGTGAGCCTGGCCCCGTACATGCTGGGCACGGTGCTCGGGATGTTGCCGCGCACGGCGGTGACGGTGTTCCTGGCGTCCCAGATCGAGGGCGCGCTGAACAAGAAAGCCGCGGACGTCGCCGAGCCCTGGTGGTTCATCGGCGTCGGGATCGCGGTGGCGGTGGGCGTGGCGGTCACGCTCAGCGCGATGGCCAACCGGGCGCTGGCCCGCGTGACCGGGCAGGGGAAGACCGTCCCGCCCGCGGCACCCGCCCGCGACGCGGCGTGAGCGGACCCGCCGACGCGCTGCCCGGACTTCTCTATAGTTCGGGCCCCGCGCGGGACCCCGCGCGGCGATCCGGAGCCGCGACCGTGCCGTACACGCTCAAACCCGACGAAGGCCTCGGCGTCGACATCGAGTCCACCGAGTACCTCAAACAGCACGTGGACACCGGCGACCGCTGGGTCCTGAACTTCGGGCCCCAGCACCCCGCGACGCACACGACGCTGCGGCTGGTGCTCGAGCTCGACGGCGAGCGGATCGCCCGCTGCACGCCCCACATCGGCTACCTGCACTCGGGCTTCGAGAAGCTCGGCGAGGCGCTGGACTACAACCAGTACGTCACCATCGTCAGCCGGATGGACTACCTCTCGCCGATCGCCAACGACATCTGCTGGCACCACGCCGTCGAGAAGCTCTTCGGGATCGACATCACGCCGCGCTGCAAGGTCCTCCGCACGATCATGGCCGAGGTCGCGCGGCTCCAGAACCACCTGCTGTGCGTGGGGGCCGCGGGCCTGGACCTGAACGCCTTCACCGGCTTCATCTACTGCTTCAACGTCCGCGAGAAGATCTACGACCTGTGCGACTACATCTCGGGCCAGCGTTTCCACCCCGACTGGACCCGCGTCGGCGGCCTCATGCAGGACCTGCCCGACGAGGAGACCTTCAAGAAGCTCGTCAAGGCGCTGATCCACGACGAGATGCCCCGCGTCCTCGACGACTTCGAGGGCCTGCTCAACCGCAACCGCCTCTTCTACGACCGTACCCGCGGGATCGGGGTCCTCTCGAAGGAGGACGCCGTCGCGTGGTCGATGACCGGCCCCATGGCCCGCGCCAGCGGCGTGAAGCGCGATGTCCGCAAGGACGAGCCGTACCTCTGCTACGCCGACAACTGGGACGGGCTGGGCGCGCCGGCCGTGAAGTTCCAGGTGCCCATCGCCCACGAGGGCGACTGCTACGCGCGATTCCGCGTCCGCAACGAGGAGATGCGGCAGAGCTGCCGGATCATCGAGCAGCTCATCGACAACATCCCGCCGGGGCCGGTGGACACGTTCGCCGACTCCAAGGTCGTCAAGCCCTCAAAGAAGGACGTGTACGGCTCGATCGAGGGCCTCATCCAGCACTTCGAGGTCATCATGACCAACCGGGGCTGGAAGCCGCCGGTCGCCGAGTCCTACGGCTGCGTCGAGACCGCCAACGGCGAGCTCGGGTACTTCATCGTCTCCGACGGCGGCCCGCGCGCCTGGCGCGTCAAGACCCGCCCGCCCTGCTTCATCAACTACCAGGTCGTCGCCAAGCTGGCCGAGGGGCACGTGCTCAGCGACATCGTCGCGATCATCGGCAGCATCAACGTGGTCGCGGCAGAGCTGGACCGGTAGTCGCGGAACGATGGAAATCGCGGAAGAAGGAGATCGTGGGACGATGGAGGCTGATTGATGCTTTCTCCCCTGCGGCGCGCGGGGGAGAGCGCAGAAGGGCTCCCATGAACAAGTTCACCGTCTTGACTCTGATTGCCGCGACATTCCTCGCGGGCACATCGTGCGAGTCCGAACCCGCGCCGCCCCCACGCCCCGCGGCGGACATCACGGTGGCCCCCGGCCTGGGCGTGATCGTCGATGTCTCCGACGCGGTCCTCTTCTCGGGCGCCTCGCTCTCCGGCGGCGGCGCGACCCCGCTCTTCCAGGGGCGCATCGCGTCGCGCGGCGGGCAATCGCTGAGCGCCCCGGGCGCGCCCCCCGGCGCGAGCATCCGCCTCCGTGCCGCGCCCGCGCCGGTCGTCGGGCGGGGCGAGGAGATGACCTGGATCAAGGCCGATGGCCCGGCGGCCGAACTTCTGAAGACCCGGGACACGGCCGAGTACATCTACAGCGGTGGCGAGGTGACGGTACGGCTGGGGCGGGACGGCTCGGGGAAGCTCGAGTTCACGGTCGAGCCGGCGCCGGCGGGGAAGAAGTAAGGAACTTCGACGGCCGAGGCGTTTCGGTCACCGCGACCGCCTTGCGGCCAGCAGTGCCGCGGCGGCGCCGAAGGGGAGCATCGCGCCGGGGCCGGGGA
>CAZCPB010000232.1:0-7018 GCA_964500365.1 uncultured Phycisphaeraceae bacterium | reverse complement strand
TACTTCGGCGACGGCGCCACCAGCGAGGGCGACTTCCACGAGGCGATGAACTTCGCGAGCGTGCTGCAGGTGCCGTGCGTGTTCTTCTGCCAGAACAACCAATGGGCGATCAGCGTGCCGCGCGACATCCAGATGAACTCGTCCACGGTGGCGCAGAAAGCACTGGCGTACGACATGCCGACGGTGCAGGTGGACGGCAACGACCTGTTCGCTGTGGTGAAAGCCAGCCGCGATGCGATCGAACGGGCGCGGGCGGGCGGGGGCCCGTCGTTCATCGAGGCGGTGACGTACCGGTTGGCGGACCACACGACGGCGGACGATGCGCGCCGGTACCGCGACGCCAAGGAAGTGGACGCGTGGATCGGGAAGGACCCGCTCATCCGGCTGCGGAAATACATCGAGGCCAAGGGTCTGTGGGACGAGGCGCGCCAGAAGGCGATCGATGAGAAGTCGAAGGTGATCGTGGCGGAGGTCGTGAAGACCGCAGAGGGGATCGAGAAGCCGACGACAGACGACATCTTCGACTACACGTTTGGGGCGCCCCTGCCGCCGGAGTTGGAGGTCCAGAAGCGGACGATGCGGACCACGAGCCTCGGGCAAAGCCCCGATCAAGTCGGGCTGAAGACCGAAGCCGAGCGTGTCTGAGGGGGCTCCATGACCAACGAAGAAGTACGCCGATTCCAGCGTGCCCGTCCGTTCCAGCCGTTTGACATTCACCTGGCCGAGGGCCGCGTGATCCACGTTCCTGACCCCGACTTCGTGTACGTCCCCCCGATCAACGAGCGCACCGTGGTGGTCACGGACAAGAACGGCGTGCCCGAGCACATCAACATCCTGGTGGTCGTGTCGATCAAGCCGAGCGCCAACGGCCGGCGTCGCAAGGCTGGCTGATACTGGAGCGACTTATGCCCCGTACCGACGCAATGAACGAAAAAGGCCTGACCCTCGTCGACGCCATCAACGAGGCCCTCGCGCAGGAAATGGCCCGCGACGACCGCGTCGTCATCCTCGGCGAGGACGTGGGCGCGAATGGCGGCGTCTTCCGCGTTACCGAGGGCCTGCAGAAGCAGTTCGGTCCTGACCGCGTGGTGGACACGCCCCTCGCCGAGTCGGGCATCATGGGCACCGCGATCGGCCTTGCCATGGCCGGCATGCGGCCCGTGCCCGAGATCCAGTTCGAGGGCTTCCTCGGCCCGGCGTACGACCAGCTCGTGAACCACGCCGCACGCTACCGCACGCGCTCGCGCGGAGCGATCACCATCCCGCTCACCGTCCGCGTCCCTGTCGGCGGCGGCATCCACGCGCCCGAGCTTCACTCCGATTCCCCCGAAGCGATCTACGCCCATACGCCCGGCCTCAAGGTCGTGATGCCCTCGACCGCGCACGACGCCAAGGGCCTGCTCACCAGCGCGATCCGCGACCCTGACCCGGTGGTCTTCTTCGAGCCCAAGCGCATCTACCGCGCCTTCCGCGAGCAAATCCCCGAGGAGGAGTACACCATCCCGATCGGCCAGGCCAAGATCGTCACCGAGGGCACGGACATCACCATGGTCTCGTGGGGCGCGATGGTTCACGAGTGCAACAAGGCGCTCGACATGCTCCCCGAAAACGTCTCGGTCGAACTCATCGACCTCCGCACGATCTACCCGATCGACATCGACACCATCGCCGCGAGCGTGGAGAAGACCGGCCGCTGCGTGATCGTCCACGAGGCGCCGCGCACGTGCGGCATGGGCGCCGAGCTTTCCGCGCTCGTCCAGGAACGCTGCTTCCTGCACCTCCAGGCGCCCGTGCAGCGCGTCGCGGGCTTCGACACGGTGATGCCGTACTACAAGCTCGAACTCGAGTATCTGCCCGACCCCAAGCGGATCTCCGAGAGCCTCCTGCAGTGCGCGGCGTATTGAGCGCGTCGTACGCGACCGGGGAATTCTCCGGATCGCCGGTCGCGGACGCACGAGCGGGACGCGACCCTACCGCGCGATCCTACGCTGACGCCCGATGACGACACCCATGAGCAGCACACCGCGGTCCCCGAGCGAGGCCGTCGCTCCTCTCCGTCGCGGCATGAACGTCTTCATCCACGGCGCCTGCGCCACTCCCACGCCCCTGATCGACGCCATGGTCGCCAATCCCAATCTCGACGGGATCAGGCTCTACCACCTGCACCTGACCGGTGATATAGCGTTCGCCGATCCGCGCCAATCGTCCCGCTTCACATCGATTTCTCTCTTCACCAGCCCGGGCCTGCGCAAAGCGGTGGAGGAGGGGCGGGCCGAATTCGTGCCCGTGTTCCTCTCCGACATCCCCGGACTGTTCCGCTCGGGCGCGATCAGGCTCGACGCGGTCCTGGTCCAGCTCTCTCCTCCGGACAAGCACGGCCTGTGCACGCTCGGCACGTCCGTGGACGCCGCCCGCGCCGCGGTGGACACCGCGCCGGTCGTGATCGCCGAGATCAACAGGCGGATGCCGCGCACGCACGGTCACTCAACGCTGCCCGTGTCCCGCATCACCGCCTTCACCGAGACCGACCGGCCGCTCCACGAGCACCTCCCCGAGCCCGAGACGCCGGTCTCGGCGCGCATCGGCGAACTGGTCGCGGATCTCATCGAAGACGGTTCGTGCCTCCAGATGGGCATCGGCGGCATTCCCGACGCCGTGCTGGCCCGGCTGGGAAACAAGCACGACCTGGGCGTCCACACCGAAATGTTCTCCGACGGCCTGATCCCCCTGGTCGAGGGCGGCGTCATCACCAACCGCTGCAAGTCCGTACACCCCGGCCGCACGGTCGCGAGCTTCCTGAACGGCTCACGGAAGCTCTTCGATTTCGTGGACGACAACCCGCTGGTCGAGCTCCATCCCTGCGATCGCACCAACGACACGTCGCTGATCCGCAAGAACGACAAGACCGTCGCGATCAACTCCGCGATCGAGATCGACCTCAGCGGCCAGGTCTGCGCGGACTCCATCGGCCACCGCGTCTTCTCGGGGATCGGCGGCCAGATGGACTTCATCCGCGGCGCCGCGATCAGCAAGGGCGGCAAGCCGATACTCGCCATGCCCTCCACGGCCGCGGGCGGCAAGGTGTCGCGGATCGTCGCCGAACTGAACCCTGGAGCGGGCGTGGTGACGACCCGGGGCCACGTGCACTGGGTCGCGACGGAGTACGGGGTCGTCAACCTGCACGGCAAGACCCTCCGCGAACGGGCGCAGCTGCTGGTCGGCATCGCGCACCCGGACTTCCGTGCCGAATTGAAGCGGCGCATCGCCGACCTGCGCCACTACACGCTTTCCTAGAGCTTCGAGTAAAGGGGCGGGGATGGGAAGCCCCAGATGGCCCGGATGCACCCAGATCAAGCCTTGGATCAGGGATAATCCGGGCAACCTGGGGCTTCCGATCTCTTCCGCTCTGCCGCGCTTTCACTTCACTCCGTCACTTCGTTACTTCCCCTCCGCCACTTCTCTCCGTATATCCTTCCTTTCCGACCGCCAGACCACGGAGCCGCCCATGGCGCACGCCAAGTCCACCGACCCCGACGTTTTCATCCTCCCCGACCTCGGCGAGGGTGTGCACGAGGCCGAACTGATCAAGTGGCGCGTCAAGGAGGGCGACACCGTCGCCGAGCACGACATCCTCGCCGAGATGGAGACGGACAAGGCCCTCGTCGAGGTCCCGAGTCCGCGTGCGGGCACTATCGCACGCCTCCACGGGTCCGAAGGCGAGGTCCTGCACGTCGGGAACCCGCTGGTGACGTACAAGGGCGACGGCGCTGCAGCCGCGGCCCCATTGAAGGCCGAGACCAGGGTCCGCCCCGCGCCCGACCACCACAACAACGGCCACGAAGTCCCCGAGCCGCCTTCCGAGCGAGAGGACGCCGGCACCGTCGTCGGGATCATGTCGAACGAGCCCCAGAAGGCCCTCGCGACGCCCGCGGTGCGGCGGCTGGCGCGCGATCTCGGCGTCGACATCGACTCGATCAAGGGCTCCGGCATCGGCGGGCGCGTTCTCGAGAAGGACGTGCGCGACGTGTCGGGCGGCGGCCCGGCGCGAGGCCGCGGTTCGGCCGCGGCGGCGCCGGCCCGCCCTGCTCCTGCGCGGCGCGGCGTTCCCGATGTCGCTCCCGTGGACCCGGAACAGCCGCACAGCGCGGTCGTGGACGCGGCCGTGGCCCGTGCCGCGGTTCCCGCCCGGCCCGCCTCCCGCCCGCCCGGCGCCGACGAGGTCACGCGGATCCCGTTCCGCGGCGTGCGCCGCACCATCGCCAACCGGCTGCGCGAGAGCGTCAACCAGGCGGTGCACTTCAACGTCATGGACGAGGCGGACGTCTCGGCGCTCGACTCGCTGCGCCGCAAGCTCGGCGCGGCGTCGGGCGAAAAGGTCTCGTTCCTGCCCTTTGTCGCCAGCGCCGTCTGCCGCGTGCTGACCAGCCCCGAGTTCCGCGCGATGAACGCGACGGTCGAGGAGAAGGCCGGGGACAGCGGCGCCGACGCGTTCATCCTTCAGCACCACTCTGTCCACATGGGCATAGCGACCGACACCGACAGCGGCCTGATGGTGCCCGTGATCCGCGACTGCGATTCGCTCGGCGTGCTCCAGATCGGGCGGGAGATCGGCGCGATCGCCGGAGCCGCCCGCGCCCGCTCGATCCCGCGCGACCGGCTCATGGGCTCGACGTTCACGATCAGCAACGTGGGGAGTCACGCCGGGCGCTTCGCGACGCCGATCATCAACTACCCCGAGGTGGCGATCCTCGCGGTCGGCCGGGCGCGCCAGTCGCCGGTGGTGCGCCACGGCGGGATTTTCGTCGGCAATCTGCTGCCCCTGAGCCTCGCCTGCGACCACCGCGTGGTGGACGGCGCTACGGCAGCGCTGGCGCTGGCGAAGATCGTGGAGTTGCTGCAGAGCCCGGAGCAGTTGTTGGGGCCGGCGCGGGGATGATGTGCCGGTACCGGCGATTGAGGACTTCGATATCGGCCTGCAAGTCACGGTTTACTAGTCGAGCGTGCAAGAGTCCGCGAACGCGCGCTGATCAAGGTGACCCTGACCACTTCCGCCGGTGCGTTCACCCGCAGCGGGAACCAGTTCCCCACGCCGTTGCTCACCACGCACGACGCCGTGCCTCCCGCGCCCGGCTGCGTGTAGAGCCCGCTCATGTACTTGTACCAGTGCCGTACGAGGCCGACGCCCTCCGCGAAGTTGAACTGCCCGCCGTGCGTGTGACCCGCCAGCGTGAGCGGGATGCCGAGGCGCGCCGCATCGTCGAACGAATGAGGGTGGTGGGCGAGAAGGACCTGGAACGCGCCGGGGTCGAGCGTGCGGGCGAGGGTCTCGGCGTTGGCTTCATGCTGGGCTCCGCGTCCGCGCGTCGGGCCTTCGGCGCCCCAGCGCAGGCCGAGGAGCTGCACGCGCCGGCCGCGGATCTCGACGGTCGCGCTCTCGTTGACGAGCAGGCCGAGCCCGGCCCGGCTCACGCCCCGCCGGAACTGCGCCCGGTCCTCGAAGAGGTCGTGGTTGCCCTCGCAGACGAACACGCCGTGACGCGAGCGGAAATCACGCGCCATCGCGAGCGCCTCGGGCAGGTCCGCGATCGTGTAGTCGATCAGGTCGCCCGTGAAGCAGACCAGGTCGCAGTCCAGTTCGCTCACGCGCCGGGCGATCGCGTCGAGCACCCTGCCCTTCGTGAAACGTCCGACGTGCGTGTCGCTGACGTGCGCGATCGTCAGGCCGTCGAGTTCGGTCGGGAGCGAGGGACACGGAACGTCGAACTCGCGGACGCGGAATTCGTCGAGCTGGGAGAGCCCACGAGTGAACGCCGCTCCCTGCGTGAGCACCGGCCCTCCCACCATCGCCAGGCTCGCCAGTGCCCGCCGGCGGCTGATGCCAGGCTCGACGGGCCCGACGGTCTCGATGCGCGCCCCGCGCGCCGGGGCCGGGGGCTCGGCACCGTCGCTCGCCGCCGCGCGGCTTCTGCCTCGGAGCAGGCGGGCGCCGGCACGGACGGCGGCCACGATGGACTCGATGCCGACGATGCTCGCGGTCGCGCCGACCGCCAGCGGCAGGACAACCAGGCTCCAGATGTACGTGGTGACCAGCACACCCTGCGGCGGCGGATCGGTGCGGTAGTAACGCGATGCGAAGAGCCACACGAACGCCGCCCCGTGAAACACCACGAACGCGGCCAGGCCGAGGCGCCACGGTCGCGGGCGCTCCAGGCGCCGCAGACGGCGGTCGGCCCACCACCACCAGATCAGCCCGAGGAGGGGGATGGCGCTGACGATCAGCCAGAACACTCTGAAACTACTCCCGCAGAGAGGTGCGGGTTCTGGCCGCGGCCTTTTGATTCAAACGCGTGCCATTACCACTTCAGCACGGGCGTCGGCCCGCAGCAAAGAATACGCGGCGGCGGTCGTTCCGCCCTTGCCTTTTTCGACGCGGTCCTGTCGAACTTTGACGAATTGTGGCCGGCTTTGCGCATGTACGCGGACATGCCCGAGCCGCCGGGCGCCCCGGCCTTCGCCCGGTTTGGCATACTGGAGCAATGCCGACCACTCCGCCCGTTCTCACCGTTCTTCTGGACTCGATCAACGGGGCCTTCGGGCCGCGGGGCTGGCAGGGGCCGACGCTCGCGGGCTCGCTGCGCGGCGTGACTCCCGCGATCGCGTCGTTCCGACCCGGGCGCGGCAGGCGATGCATCTGGGAGATCGTGCTCCACGCGGCGTACTGGAAGTACGCGGTGCGCCGGCACGTGGAGGAGGTGGCGGTCGGCGTCAGATCCCGGACGGGACCGCACGGCCCCGGCGAGGGCTTTTCCCGATCCCCCTCCAACTGGCCGGTGGTGCCGGACCTGGCGGGCAAGGCGGCGGCGCTCGCGTGGACACGCGACCGGGCGCTCCTGAAAAAGGAGCACGCGCTGCTCCGCGCGGCGGTCGAACACGCGGACCAGGGGGCGCTCTTCTCGAGCCCGGAGCGCGGCAGGCGGTGGACGCTTTCGCAGTACATCGTCGGGATCGCGGCCCACGA
>CAZCPB010000231.1:0-7051 GCA_964500365.1 uncultured Phycisphaeraceae bacterium | reverse complement strand
CTACTCCGTCGTCAACGGCCCCGTCCTCGCGGGCACCGACGTCGGCACGGGCGTCGCCACCGCCGAGCCCGTCTTCGTGGATCCCGCCGGGTCCGACGGCCTGCCCGGCACGCTCGACGATGACTTCCGCCTCTCCGCGGGCTCGCCGGGCATCGACGCCGGCGACAACGACGCCGTCCCCTCCGGCGTGCTCACCGATCTCGCAGGCCGGCCGCGCTTCATCGATGACCCCGGCACGCTCGATACGGGCTCCGGCGCCGCGCCCATCGTCGATGCCGGCGCCTTCGAGTTTGAGCCCATCACCTGCCCGGCCGACCACAACCGCGACGGGTTCGTGAACGGCGATGACTTCGAAACGTTCATCGTGTATTTCGCTTCGGGGAACCACGAGGCCGACTTCGACCAGAACGGCTTTGTCAACGGGGACGATTTCGACGCCTTCGTCCTGAACTTCGGCGCCGGCTGCTGAGCTGACCGCCCGACTCATCTCGGGAACACCGCGTCGCCACCGAGGCTCGACCAGGTCGCGCCATGTCTCTCGACAACGTGGCAACAAGGTAAACACAAAGCGAGGGGCTCGGCCGCTACTTCGCCTCGATCCCCTCGGTCAATCCGTGCGATGACGAGTACCCGTTCCCGAACGTCGAGAAGCCATCGTGGGGCCGCTACCCCTACGACCAAGGCTTCTTCATGCTCGGCGATGTCGGAACGCTGTATCTGTTCGCGCGAGGGAACGGCGACGGCGGCTGGCTCATGCAGTGCGGCTGATCGGACCCGCCGCTGCCCGGACTTTCCGTGGATGTGGCCGGAACGCCGGCGCAGAAGCCAAGCTCACGTGCGCTTGCGCCGAACCAGCCCGAGTCCGGCGCTCGCGAGCAAGGCGAGGGTCCCCGGCTGCGGCACCGGGAACGTGAAAATCCGGGCCTGGTCTATCCCCAGTTCCGCGGTGAGCGAGAACATGGCCGAGTTCAGGTCGCCCGCGATCGTGACCGTGTCGGCCGGGCCGGGCAGGGTGTCGAACCCGCGCGTCGAGATGAACGCGCCGGGATAGGACACGAGCGGGTGGCCGAACGGTCCGTCGGTCGTGTAGAGGAGCGGCGTGTAAGTCTGGATGCCGAAGATGAACTCGCCGGGATCGAATGTCACGGAGGCCGTGAGGGAGACGATACCGCCGCTGGGATCGAAGTGGACGAGGTAGCTGTGAAACAGCGTTCCCGACGGCATCATCAGCGACGGAGGGTAGCTATCGTCGTGGGTCCCGGCGCCGAACGCGTTGACGAACAGGTCCGGCGGGCCCGCGGGAACCATCGAGATCCCCTCGTCGATGATGAACATCGTGGATGAACTCTCGGTGATCCCCTCGCCGGCCACGGACAGCGGCGGCGGGAGAATCGTCATCGCGCTGCTCACGGAAAAAATATCCGCCCGGACCGGATTGGAACAAAGCAGCAGCAACACCGGGGCGGTGATGATTACGTGGCGCATGCCGTGCTCCTCCTCGGATGATCGCAAGCCGAAACCGTCGGGTCGGAAACTACGATCAGCCTACCCGCACCGTGCTGAAGGACGCCAGCGGATAGTTCGCGAATTGTTGAGTGTGGTAATCAGCGACAAGAGTCTCAGAGCACCTCGTGTCCCTCGCACGGGGGACGGGGCGCCGGGTGGCCTGGCGCCCTCGTCCGAGGTGACCGTCCCACGACCTCAGGAACGCCGGGCGCCTTGGTCAATCCGCCATCTGACTCTCGTCCTCGGCCCCCGATGGGTGGCGTGGACACCCTGCCCGCGGAACGCCGCACGCTTCCTGTTGATCTCGCGCTCAATACACCGCTAGTAGCACATCCCGCGCCGCCTCCGCCCCACCAAGGCCACCCCCCCGGCCCCCCCCCCCCCCCCCACCCCCCCCCCCCCCCCCCCCCCCCCCCCCCACCCCCATCACCCCCGGCACCGGCACCGCCCGCACCGTGTCCAGGAAATACGCCTGCCCCGCGGGAGGAATCAGCGTCACCGATGTGAACGGCGTATCCGCGGAGAAGCCCAGGAACAACCCCGCGCTCTGCCCCGGGAACGGGTCCAGGAAGCTGTTGAACGACTCGCCCGCGCTGGTCACGCCCACCACCGTTGAGTTCTGGATGTCGATATCGATCCCGAACGCCGTGCGCGGCGAATCGAACGTGAACACGATCCCCGCGCCCTGCGGGAAGAAGACGTTCGACGCCGTGCCCAGGCAGTTGGGCGCGGTCGCCGAGCCGAAGCCCACGACCATCGCCTGCGTGAACGGGTTGCCGTTGAACACGGGTTGGTACGCAACGCCGTTGGAGAACACGCCGGGCGTGAACACGTGGCCCACCGCCCGCGAGTCGAACGTTTCGACCACCGAGCCGGGGAACGCCGCGTCAAACTCCGCGCGGTGGTACGAAATCCCGGCGTGCGCTGCCGCCGCGGCGGGCAGGAGCACGAGCACTGCGAGGCGAATGTTCATGGACGATCTCCTGGGTTTGCGGGTCGGCGCGTCGCGACTCGTCGCGTCCGCCGAGCGCGGCCCGACGCGGCGCGCACGGAACGCCGGCCCGTGCGCGCTCTACTTCAGAAGGCGCCGGGCGAGCTTCGCCGGGATCATCCCGCTCGCGCTATTTCCAGGATTCACCGCTGGTACCTCTCGCCCCCGCCCCCCCCGCGCGTCCTGCACCGAGCCCCGCTCGCGCCCCAACGGCGGCGGGTGGGCTCACTCCTTCCAAGCCGCGAGCCACACGTGACACTCCGGGTAACCTTCGGACTCGACAGCACGGGATGACAGAGTTCCCAATCAGGCTATCGTTTCCGAAGCCGACTGCGCCAATCCATGGAGCGTGGTCATGACGGAACCGACGATTCAAGCTCGGGGGTTTCTCTCGCAGCTGCGCCGGGACGGCGCCGGGGCCTTGGCGCTCTTCGGCGCGTGCACGTTGCTCGTGTTCACCATCGGCGTCGTCCTCCAGCTCCGTGTTCACCTCGGGCTCGGCCTGGTCATCACGGAGCTGTTCTGCATCGCTGCGCCCGCGGCGTGGTTCCTGCGCCGACGTGACCGCCTGCGTGACAGCGCGACGTTCTCTCGCCCGCCGCTCGGGATGCTCGCCCGCGTCGTGATCGCGGCGGCGTGCGCCGTGCTCGCGGGTGTCGTCGCGGGACTGCTGATTCGTCGCGGGATCGGGTCGGTGATCGACCCGCAGGCGATGCGGGGGAAGGGGGTGGGCTTCTCACTCCTGCTGGCGGTCTTCTCCCTGTGGGTCTTGGCCCCCGTCTGCGAAGAACTTCTCTTCCGCGTCGCGATCCAGGGTTCACTCGCCCGCACCCTGGGCCCCCGGTCGAGCGTGCTCGCGGCATCGGGCCTGTTCGCGGTTTTTCACGGCGCCCTCGAACGGGTGCCCGAGACGTTCCTCCTCGGCGTCTGCATGGGCCTGATCTACCAGCGCACCGGACGCTACTGGCTTTGCGTCGCCGCGCACGCGACGGCCAACGTGCTCGGCCCGCCCATGTTCATCGCGCTGGGCAACGTGGGATCGGGCGGGCTCGGCGCGGTGCTCGCCGTCGTCGGTCTGGCGGCGCTGGGCGGGAGCGCGCTGGCGCTGCCGGCGAGCGCGGCACGCCCCGCGACATGGTGGGGCAGGGACCGCCGGCCGCCGCGCACGCCCGATGAGCCGGGAGCGGGCCGTCCGCTCGCGGTCCCGGCCGCGATCGGCGCGATCGTGATCACGGCGCTCGGGATCCTCACGCTGTTCCATGGGCTCGCGCTGCGCAGCGAGCACCTCGCCCCCGCGTCGGAGGCGCCCGACCCGGGCGCCTGCGTTCAGGAATGGACGCTCATGTCCGGAGATCGCCTCGAAGTGGTCGAGCGCTTCACGCTCGAGACCGGCCTGACGGGCCCGCTCCGGATCCCGCGGATCGCTTCGGGCGCATCGCTCCGGGGCGCCGAGCTCGAAGGTCGTCCGGTCGTGCCGGAGGCGTCCGGCGATGCCTGGACGCTCCGCGCCGACGTCGCCGGCGCGCGCCACATCGTGCTGGAGTGGTCGTTGCGGCTCGTTGACCTCGAGCAATCGGGGGACGTGCACCGGATCCCGCCGCGCCCGCCGGTCCCGATCTCCGTCCTGCGGATGGAGTTCGTGCTGCACCCCGACAGCGGCTACGAAGATGCGCACGAACCGGGGCGCACGCGTCACATCATGCTCGCGATGAATACGCGGCGCGGCCAGACCCTGCGCGAGTTCGGCACCACGGGCTTTGCCGTCCGCGCGGCTCCGCCGAAGTGAGCGGCACACGTGAGAACCGGATCACCGCCCGGCGACGGCGAGCGGCCCGAGGTTCGAGCATCGACCACGCCGCGCGCCCTACGCCGCCGCCGCCACACCCCTGAACCTCACCCGGCGCGATGCCATCCCTCTTTCGCGCAAGTGCCTCCGCAGGAGCGACGCGTACCCCCGCCTGATCGGCTTCTGCCCGTCGAGCCGCAGCGCCGCCAGCGCGGCCTCCACCTCGCGGACCCCCGCCGTCTCGATTTCCACGAACCGGCCCAGGTGCGGCACCTCGTCCAGCGCGATGGTCCACCCGCGCAGCCGCCACGATTCCCGCCGCTTCTCGAACGAGAAACACAGGACGTACCCCATCGCCGACAGCAGCCGCCGGACGACGGACTCGTCCGAGACCCCGACCTCGAGTTCGTGCCGGCTCTTGAACCGCCCCCCGAGCTTGGGGCCCTTGAACGTCAGCACGGGCGATCCCCCGCCCCCGCCGCTCCGGACCGTGCGCAGCCTCAGTCGGCACCCGCGCTCCGCCAGATCCCGCCCGGGCATGTCGTACAGCTCGTTGCGCTCGAGGCTCACGCCGAGCCGGTCGGCCCCCAACTCCGCCAGCCGCCGGCGAAGCCCGTGAAAGCTCTCGACCCGCACCTTCGCTTCGATTTCGATCGGCATGGCATGGGATATCGTCCCGGCAGGCGGCCTTTGGCCAGAACGGGCCGTTGAGAACATGGGCGAAACCCGCGCGTCGCGCTGGATGTCCCCGGGCCGTCAAAGCCCCCGCTCCGATCATTCAGCCTTGCCGACCGAGGCGATCCACACGCCGACTCGACCTCGGCGAGCGTCACGCGGATCGACAGCCATCGCACGACTGCTCTGACACCTCTGCGAGGGGAGCCGGAGCCGAGCGGCACGCTCGTTTGAGACACGCCCGCTGGTGGTCCCCCCGGGGCCCGCGTTCGATTCTGAATCTCCGGTATTCTTCGCAGCACCCGTCGAGCGGCGCCGCAACCGCCGCCGTGTTCAACCCCAAGCCCACGAAGCGCGGACGGGCCGCCGCCCGCGCAGCGCCCGCCCTTCAAGGAGACCCGCACCGTGAAGTTCATCACACGCACGCTTCTCTGCTTGCTCGCGTCGGTCACGCTGCTGACCGGCTCGCGGGCGATCGCCCAGCCGGCCATGACCCCCGAGGAAGCCCGCGCGATCGCCGTCGACGCGTACCTCTACTTCTACCCGCTGATCACGATGGACGTCACGCGCAAGCAGTCCACGAACATCGAGGCCGGGAAGGAGTTCGCCAAGGGACCGATGAACACCGTCGCGAACCTCCCCGCGTACCCGCCGGCGGACATGAAGGTCGTGGTGCGCCCGAACTTCGACACGCTCTACTCGAGCATCTGGCTCGATCTGACCCGCGAGCCGCAGGTCGTCTCGGCCCCCGACACCGACGGGCGGTACTACCTCCTGCCCATGCTCGACATGTGGTCGGACGTGTTCGCCTCGCCGGGCTGGCGCACGACCGGAACGAAGGCGGCCAACTACGTCGTCACGCCGCCGGGTTGGAGCGGCAAGGTGCCCGAGGGAATGTCCCGCATCGAGGCCCCGACGCCCTACGTGTGGGTCATCGGGCGCATCAAGACCGACGGCGAGGCCGATTACGCCGCGGTGCACAAGATCCAGGCGGGCCTGAAAGTGACGGCGCTCTCGCAGTGGGGCAAGCCGGGCGCTCCCGTGACCCCGAAGATCGATCCCGCGATCGACATGAAGACGCCGCCCAAGACGCAGGTGGACACCATGTCCGGGGCCGCGTACTTCGCGTACGCGTCCGAGCTTCTCAAGGTGCACCCGCCCCATATCACCGACGGGCCCATGCTCCAGGTGATGAAGCGGATCGGTATCGACGCGGGCAAGAGCTTCGACTTTGCGCGCCTGGACCCGGGCGTGAAGGCGGCGGTCGAGGGCGCGCCCGCCGCGGCCCAGGAACTCATGAAGTGGAAGGTGAAGTCGATGGCGCGGGTCGTCAACGGCTGGTCGATGAACACCGACACGATGGGCGTCTACGGGAACTACTACCTCAAGCGGGCGATCGTCGCGATGGAGGGCCTCGGCGCGAACGTCCCCGAGGACGCAATCTATCCTCTGAACCTCGGCGACGAGTCCGGCAAGCCCCTCGACGGCGGGCACGCGTACACGCTGCACTTCGACAAGAACACCATGCCGCCCGTGAACGGTTTCTGGTCGATCACGCTCTACGACAGCGAGGGATTCCAGGTCGCCAACCCGCTCAACCGCTTCGCCGTCAGCAGCTACATGCCCTTCAAGAAGAACGCCGACGGCTCGATCGACCTGTACTTCCAGCACGAGAGCCCGGGCAAGGACCTGGAGGCCAACTGGCTGCCCGCGCCCGCGGGCCCGTTCAACCTGTGCATGCGCCTGTACGGCCCGAAGTCCGAGGCGCTCACGGGCAAGTGGGACCCGCCGCCGGTGAAGCTGGTGAAGTGAACCGCGACACGGTCGGGGGCGGCCCCCGCCGTCGTTGCGGCGCCGAACGCATCCTCGTGCTGCGGTCGCGCGCCGGAACATGTCGGCCCGCTTCGGCGCGGTGATCCCGGCCTCCGCCGGGCGGCATACGCGTCCGCCGCGCCGGCGGGCCTGCCGCGGCCCCATCCCGCCACGGCCCGCGAACACACATGCGCCGCCGACGCCGTGGTCGGCGCCGGCGCTGCACCGTCGTCCGCTCGGAAGATTTCGGGACGGACGACCGCCCCCGGGCGCATCCCTGC
>CAZCPB010000230.1:0-7194 GCA_964500365.1 uncultured Phycisphaeraceae bacterium | reverse complement strand
CTCGCGGCGTACGAACAGACCGTTCTTGCCTCGCTCGAGGAGACCGAGAACGCGCTGGTCTCCTTCGCGCAGGAGCAGACCCGGCGCGCGGCGCTGACCGAGGCGGTCGAGGCCAACACCCGCGCGGTGGACCTCGCCAACCAGCTCTACTCGGGCGGCCTGACCGACTTCCTCAACGTGCTGGCCAGCCAGCAGCAGCTCTTCGAGTCCGAGGACCAGCTCGCCCAGAGCGACGGCGCCGTGACCTCGGGCCTCATCGCGCTCTACAAGGCGCTCGGGGGCGGCTGGGAGAGCGAGGACGAGCTGCGCTCCGAGCCGTGATGCCGGCGCCGGCGGCGCGCGAATCGCCGCTCCGCACGCGTCGGTCTTCCCTCGGTGTTGTTCCCGCCCCTACGCTCGCCCCGTGCGCACCGAACCGGATCACTCGACCGGCACGCTCGCGGGGTTCGTGACCGTCGTGCTCACCCTCGCGGGGTGGTCGAGCATCCCGCTCTTCCTCCGGCACTTCATCGACATGATCGACCCGTGGACGGCCAACGGGTGGCGCTACGCGATCTCGGCGCTGATGTGGCTGCCGGTGCTGCTGGTGGCGGGCGCGCGGAAGAAGACCGCGCCCGGGCTGTGGCGCGCCGCGCTCGTCCCCAGCCTCTTCAACATCCCGGCGCAGATCTGCTTCGCCTTCGCCCCGTACATGGTCCCGCCGGGGCTCATGACCTTCTCGATGCGCGTCCACATCGTCTTCCTCACGATCGGCGCGGCGATCTTCTTCGCGGCCGAGCGCCGCGTCATCCGCACGCCGCTCTTCCTGTCCGGGGTCGCGATGGTCGTCCTGGGCACCACCGGCACGATCCTCCTCGGCGACGAGGGGCTCGGCGTGCTGAAGGGCGCCTCGCTCATGGGCGTGCTCTTCTCGGTCGGCGCCGGGTTCCTGTACGCGGGGTACTCCCTCTCGGTGCGCCGGTTCATGCACGGGATCGAGCCCTTCCAGGCCTTCAGCGCCGTGAGCCAGTACACGGGCGTCGCGCTGGTCGCGCTCATGCTGCTCTTCGGTCGGCGCGCCGGCCTCGACGCGCTCGATCTCACGGGCGCGAACATGACGATGCTGGTGCTCTCGGCGGTCGTCGGGATCGGGATCGGGCACACGCTCTACTACTTCTCGATCGCGCGCCTGGGGCTGGCCGTCGCCTCGGGGGTGGTGCAGCTCCAGCCGATCACCGTGTCGATCGCGTCGTACTTCATCTTCGGCGAGAAGCTCAACGCCCCGCAGTGGGCCAGCGGCTCGGGCGCGATCGCCGGGGCCGGCCTCATGCTCTACGCGCAGCACCGCCTGACCAGGACGCGCCTCGACGCCGTGAAGGAAATGAGCGCCGCGGCGGGCGACGCCGGGGCGTGAGACGCGGAGACACAGAGAAGTTCAGGATGAGAGCGGAATCCAGAGGCGGGACATCGTCAGCGGGCACGTGAAGCCGGATCACAGAACTCAGTGATCGGGTTCTTTCTTCTTTGTGTCCCGGTGTCTCTGTGGTAAATCCCGTCGTCAGTTCCAGCTGCAGCCCTTGGGCCAGTCCTCGGGGTGCTGGCGCAGGGCCTTCTGGATCAGCCCGCCGATCGTCGTCAGCTGGGTCTCGATGATCCGCGCCCGCACGGCGGCCTTGCCCTCGGCCAGCAGCTTGTAGCGCAGCTCCGCGTCGCCGAGCGTGTCGCCCAGGATCGTGAACGAGACGATCTCGAGGATCGCCGCCGTCGGGATCTCGTCGTTGCGGATGTACTCGAGCAGGGGCTCGGCGATCCGGGCGTGGGTGAGCGGGCCGTCGCTGAGCATCTCCTCGATCTTGCCGCGGATGCCGGAAAGAGAATCCTCGTCCTCGTCGGCGATGCCGACGGGCTCGAGCATCGCCTGGCGGTACAGCGTGCCCTCCTCGGCAGGGAGTTCCTTCACGATCTTGGCGCGGCAGACCCCTTGGACCAGGATGTTGTACCGGTCGTCGGGGAGGTGCTCGTGCTGGGCGATCTGGCCGAGGCACACCGCGCGGCGGATACGCGGCCGGCCGTGGTAGTTCTTCTTCCAGTCATCGCCGGAGAAGACGGCCATCGCGAGCTGGCCCGATCCGTCAAGGGCGCGCTCCACGAGCTGGCGGTAGCGGTCCTCGAAGATGTGGAGCGGGATGACCTGCTGCGGCAGCAGGCTGACGTGCTGGAGCGGGAAGAGCGGGATCGGCCGGCCGAAGTTCACCTGCACCGACACCGAGTCGGATGTCGACATGGAGGATCCTAGACGGGGGAAAGCGCAAATCGCAAAACGCAATGCGCAAATCCGGAGGGGAGGGCAACGCGGCAAAGCGTCCGATTCTTATCGGTTTGCCGGATCTGATCTGCGCTTTGCGCTCTTCGCTTTGTTTTTTTTCACGCGAGCGGATCGGGCCGGTAAAGCTTGGCGTTCTGGAGGGCCCACTGCTTCTCGGTGAAGTTACCGCCGAGTTCGAGGGCGCCGCGATCGGGTCGTGCCGCGGCAAGGGCCATGGTGGTCTTGGCGTCCATGTTGTCGAGCATGGAAACGAGGATGGCCTCGGGGGTCGCCGGGACCTTTGCCGCGCCGAACTCGGGCTCGCCGTGATGGGAGATGATGATGTGCTGGAGGACCATGACCGCGCCGGGGGGCATGCGCGTGCCGGTCTGGCGCATGACCTCCTGGGCCTTGTCGTGGAGCATGATGGCCCCCTCGACGATGTGGCCGATGAGTTCGCCGCGATCGGTGTAGCCGAAGGCCCGGTCGTACGACAACTCGCGGGTCTTGCCGAGGTCGTGAAGGAAGAGGCCCATCATCACGATGTCGCGATTGATCTTGGGGTAGAGGGGGCAGACCACGTCGGCGAGCTTGAGCAGGGCGAGGGTGTGCTCGAGCAGTCCGCCGAGATAGGCGTGGTGCATCGACTTCGCGGCGGGGGCACGCTTGAAGCAGTCGATGAGGAAGGTGTCCTTCAGGTACGCATCGGCCAGCGCCTTCATGGCCGGGTGCTTGAGCGTGCCGAGGATCGCCGTCAGCTCGGCGAGCATGTCGTCGGCGGGGCGCTTGGAGCAGGGGAGCAGGTCCCGCATCTGCTCGGCGGTGGGCTCGATCGGGTCGATGGTGTGGATGATGCACTGCAGCTCGCCCTGGTAGGGCTGGGTTTCGCCGGTGATCCACACGAAGCCGTCGGTGGGAAGGCGGCGGAACTCGCCCTCGTCGATGGTCCATTTGCGCCCGGGCATCTCGCCGGTCTTGTCGCCCAGGAGGCAGCGGAGGTAGGGCTTGTCGTTGCGGGTCTTGCCGAGCTGGGCGTTGGCGATCGAGAAGGCGCCCTCGATGCGCTCGGGGCCGGAGAAGTCGCTGATGAATCGGCGGGCGGGTTCTGGCTTCGAACCGGCGGGAGTGACGCTCGAAGCGGGCGCGACGGGGGCGGTTGGTGCCATTGGGTCTCGCTGGTTGAAGGGCAGGAGCGACAAGAAGTGATGATATCACCGACGCGTGCCCGCGCGTCACTGCTTCCACGGCGCCGGCACATCGCCATGCTCGGCACGGATCGTCGAGCGGATCCCGCCGCGCCCGCGCCAGTCGGTCTTGACGAGGAGCCACGCCGGGTTCATGGCCGCGGCGAGGTCGTCGCGGATGCGGCAGGTGACGGCTTCGTAGAAGATTCCCTCCTCGCGGAACGACTGGAAGTAGAGCTTGAGGCTCTTGAGCTCGACGCAGGTGCCCCCCCCTTTGGCGGGGCGCGGCTGGAAGCGGACCGTCACAACACCGAAGTCAGGGTGGCCGGTCTTGGGACAGCGTGAGGTGAACTCGTCGGCGATGTGCTCGACGACGAAGGGGGTGTCGTGGGGAGTGGGGAAGGTTTCGAGGAGTTGTGCGTTTGACATGGCAGGTGGGGAGATCGAAAGACGGCGAGAGGGGCAAGTCGCACTTGGAACGTCGGCTCATCGTACGTTTCAGGCATGGCGAGAAGCGGGAACGAAAACCCTTGGCAAGCATCGCCGGAGCTGATCGGCGAAGCGCCGCCTCGGTTGCAACCACGGTCGCGCCGTTGGATTGCGTGGACCGCGGCGATGCTGTCGGTCGTTCTCGGTGGGGTGATGACGTACTTTGCGATCGTTCCCCTGGGCGCGAGCCCCTTGCCGTGGCTCCTGGCGCGGGTGGACGGACCGGTGCTCCGGTCACCCGATGGCGGGACGACGCTGTGGGTGTACTTCAACGATTCGGGGGCGATGCACAGCGGGAACCATTGGACCTGGGTCGTGAGCGAGGGGTCCTTGGGCTTCAGGCGAGTCGTGGCCGAGGGGTATCTGGACGGTTCAGTCGCCGTAAAGCGCGCGGCGGTTCCTTGCGAGTGGTTGCCGGACGGAAGTGTGCGGATTCATTTTCTCGCGCATCGTCGCGGCGACGAGAGCGTGGCGCAAGAATGGTTACCGTAGTGGCGCTATCACTCATTGTGATGAATGGCGTAATCATCATCGATTCGATTCATGCCGATGCCGGGCTAGGGTTGAGCGTTCGAAGCGCGGGCAACGCGCTGGACCGCACGCCCTTGGAGACCCGACCATGGCAACCCGCCCCGACCCGTTCAACGCCCGCTCGACGCTGAAGACCGCGCACGGCACGTACACGTACTTCGCGCTCGACGCCTTGAAGAAAAAGGACATCGGCCACGTGGACCGCCTGCCGTACTCGATCAAGGTGCTGCTCGAGGCCATGCTGCGGAACCTGGACGGGTTCGTGGTGACGGCCGACGACGTGTCGGGGTTGGCGAACTGGAACGCCAAGGCGCCGGCCAAGGAAGAGATCCCCTTCATGCCCGGGCGGGTGGTCTTGCAGGACTTCACGGGCGTGCCGTGCGTCGTGGACCTCGCCGCGATGCGCGACGCGATGAAGAAGCTGGGCGGCGACCCGAACCTGATCAACCCGCTCGTCAAATGCGACCTGGTGATCGACCACTCGGTGCAGGTCGATGCGTTCGGCGCGCCCGCGGGCGGCAAGACGGCGCTGACGATCAACGCCGAGCGGGAGTTCGAGCGCAACGGCGAGCGGTACGAGTTCCTCAAGTGGGGGCAGCAGAGCCTGAACAACTTCACGGTCGTGCCGCCGGCGACGGGGATTGTGCACCAGGTGAACCTGGAGTACCTGGCCAAGGGCGTGCTGACGAGCGCCGACCGCGACGGCGGGATTGACCCGGTCGCCTTCCCCGACTCGTGCGTCGGGACCGACTCGCACACCACGATGGAGAACGGCCTCGGCGTCGTCGGCTGGGGCGTGGGCGGGATCGAGGCCGAGGCGGTGATGCTCGGTCAGCCCATCTACATGCTCACGCCCGAGGTGATCGGCTTCAAGCTCAAGGGCAAGCTGCCCGAGGGGACGACGGCGACGGACCTGGTCCTGTGCGTGACGGAGATGCTGCGCTCCAAGGGCGTGGTGGACAAGTTCGTCGAGTTCTTCGGCCCCGGTCTGGCGGCGCTGTCGGTCCCGGACCGCGCGACGATCGCCAACATGGCGCCCGAGTACGGCGCGACGATGGGCTTCTTCCCGATCGACCGGGCGACGGTGGACTTCCTTCGCTTCACGGGGCGCGACGAGGCGACGGTCGCGCTGGTCGAGGCGTACTGCAAGGCCAACGGCCTGTGGTGGTCGGCGGACGCGCCGGAGCCCCAGTTCACCGACGTCATGGAACTCGACCTATCGACCGTGCAGCCGGCGATGGCCGGGCCCAAGCGCCCGCAGGACCGTGTGCTGCTCGGGCAGATGAAGTCGATGTGGCGCCGCGAACTGGCCGACTCGTTCAAGAAGACTGTTTCGAGCGAGAGCGTCGCCGCCGACCGCTGGGCCGGCGAGGGCGGCGAGAGCGCGCGGGCGGCGGCCGGGAACGGCATGCCCGCGGTGAACCCGCCGGAGATCCACAAGGGTGCGCCGGGAGACGCCGGCGCCGGCGGCGTGCCCGTGAAGTACGACAACCATTCCTTCAAGCTCTTCCACGGCGACGTGGTGATCGCGGCGATCACCAGCTGCACGAACACAAGCAACCCCGACGTGATGATCGCGGCAGGCCTCGTGGCGCGAAAGGCCAAGGCGCTGGGCCTCAACCGCCAGCCGTGGGTCAAGACAAGCCTTGCGCCGGGCTCGAAGGTGGTGACCGAGTACTTCAACGCGGGCGGGCTCACGGCCGACCTGGACGCGATGGGCTTCACCACGGTGGGCTACGGCTGCACGACGTGCATCGGGAACTCGGGCCCGCTGCCGGAGGCGATCGAGGGTGCCGTGAAGCAGGGCGACCTGATCGTCGGGAGCGTCCTCAGCGGCAACCGCAACTTCGAGGGGCGCGTGCACCCGGCGGTGAAGGCCAACTACCTGGCCAGCCCGCCCCTGGTGGTCGCGTACGCGATCGCGGGGACGGTGGACATCGACATGCTCAATGAGCCATTGGCGATCACGAAGGACGGAAAGAAGGTGTTCCTCAAGGACATCTGGCCGACGCACGCGGAGGTGCAGGAGTACAAGAAGCGCTGCGTGACGCCCGAGCAGTTCAGGAGTCAGTACGCCAACGTGTTCACGGGCAACCCGACATGGAACAAGGTGCCGGTCTCCAAGAGCGAGCTGTACGCGTGGAACCAGAAGAGCACGTACATCCATCAGCCGCCGTTCTTTGAGGGGATGAGCGCCACGCCGGGCACGCCGGGGGCGATCAGGGGCGCGCGGGTGCTGGCATATGTCGGCGACTCCATTACGACCGACCACATCTCCCCGGCGGGCGACATCGCCGAGAAGTCGCCCGCGGGCGAGTACCTCAAGAGCCTGGGGATCAAGAAGGCCGACTTCAACACCTACGGCACGCGCCGCGGCAACGACCTCGTGATGCTGCGCGGCACGTACGCGAACGTGCGGGTGAAGAACAAGCTCGCGAGCGAACCCGACCCGCAGAGCGCGGGAAAGATGAAGGTCCGCGAGGGCGGCTGGACGAAGGATTTTTCAAAGAGGGGGGGCGGGAAGATTGCGTGGATCTTCGACGCGGCCATGAACTACAAGGCCGAGGGGACGCCGCTGGTCGTGCTGGCGGGGAAGGACTACGGCATGGGCTCGTCGCGCGACTGGGCGGCCAAGGGAACGCTGCTCCTGGGCGTGAAGGCGGTGATCGCCGAGAGCTTCGAGCGGATCCACCGCTCGAACCTCGT
>CAZCPB010000229.1:0-7198 GCA_964500365.1 uncultured Phycisphaeraceae bacterium | reverse complement strand
CGACCGGGATCGCCAGGACGCGGTAGCTCATCCCGCTCGCGAGCGCGATTCGTCCATCTTTTACCGTCGCCGTTCGCAAGGCATCGAGACCGCACGTGTCGTAGTCATACCCCTTCGCCTTAAGCCCGATCTCGTGCGGCACGCCGTTCGGCGACGACTCCCCCGCGAAGTACAGCACGTCCGCGACGAACCGCCCCTGCTGGAGCAGGTACTGGCAGCGCGCCATGTACTTCATCCATTCCGGCCCGCCGCGGTCCCACCACGTGTTGGTCCGCTCGAAGTGCGTCCCCCACTGCCCCATCGTCATGCCCGGCTTCACGTCGAGCCACGGCTGGTGCGCGTAGCGGTGCATGATGTAGCGGTTGATCCCCTCGGTGTACATGAGGTCGCCGATCGCCTTCAGGCCGCCGGGGTGGTTGCGCCAGCGGCCGGTGCGCGGCTCGGCGGTGAAGGCCTCGGCGCCCACGAACTTCTTTCCCCACACGTGCGCCGTACTCGACGCCAGCTTGCACGAGGAACTCATCCCGCCGGTCACCCAGAACTCGCCCATCGGGATGTCGAAGTCCTTCCCTACCTGTGCGCACTCGAAGGGGCCGTCGTAGGGCTCGACCGACGACAGCAGCCCGTTTTCGCGGCAGAGTTCCGCGAAGTACGCGTAGTAGTTGTCCGCGAAGAGGTCGCCGACCGTGCGCCGGAAATCCCACAGGAACCGCTCGGAGATTTCGCCCGAGTCGATCACGCGCCCGGTGAGGGCGGGCAGGTAGAGGAGCGGGTCGTAGCCGCGGCGCTCGATGAACTCCTCGCGGAACTTCGGCGTCC
Source organism: uncultured Phycisphaeraceae bacterium (assembly GCA_964500365.1). Lineage (GTDB taxonomy): Bacteria > Planctomycetota > Phycisphaerae > Phycisphaerales > UBA1924 > CAZCPB01. Next base: position 6,379 of record CAZCPB010000229.1, on the reverse strand, counting down.
AGTTCTGCGTGCCCATCTCGTAGGAATCGACGAGCACGTTGTTGACGACGGTCCCGGCCAGCGGCCCGAGCTCCTTGAGGAGCGGGGCCATGCCGCCGGCCCAGAAGCGGTCGAGGGCCTCGCGGCTCATCTTGTCCACTTCCAGGCCGCGCCCGGAGACGGGCGCCGGGGCGCACACCGCGCCGGTGGGCGTGTGACCCAGCCGCATGATCGTCCACTCACCCTCGGGCACGTCCCACTCGAGCCGGCCGTCTTTGAACTTGTCCGTGAGGTCGAGGACCGCGTCGCGACTGATTGCCGCCCCCGCCGGGAGTTCCTCGAGCGAGGGCATGAGGCCGTAGCGGTACTCGCCGCTGAGCGACTTGGCCCTGATGTCGGCGATGCGGAAGGCATCGTCCGCAGGCGTCGGAAAGGCCAGGACCGCGATGTCGCGGTAATAGTCGTACCGCGCGTTCTTCGGCGGCTGGGGCAGTTCGCCCTCGAAGTGAGCCGGCCCGGTGACCTTCTTCTCACTGGTCACCACGGTCTGCATGGCATCCTCGGGGGTGACCCACGGCCCCCCGCTGCTCGACCACCCGGCGCAGTTGTGAATGCAGAGTTCCAGGCCGAGCCGTCCAGCCTCCTCCGCGGCAAACTTCACGAGCGCCCGCCACTCGTCGGAGTTGTAGGTGATCGGTCCCTCGGGGATGTGTTCGGAGACATTGAAGATCTGAGCGCCCCCGATCCCGATCTTCTTCATCGCCTCGAGGTCGGCGGTGATCCCCTCTCGGGTGATGTTGCCGTTCATCCAGTGCCACCAGGTGTGCGGCTTGGCGAAGTCGGGGGGGGTGGCGAACCCGGCGGCCAGTTCGTCGCGCGTTTGTGCGCCGGCGAGCGGTGCCAGCGCGAGCCAGATCGTCGTTGCAAGCCCGGCGAACGTCATGAGATGTCGCACGGCGGAACTCCTGTGCTGCGGCAAGCACAAGATACCGCGCGGGGGGCAGGGCCTGCGACGCCCAGGTCCGAAGCGTGACTATGTCGGGCGTGCCATTCTCAGGCCGGCTTTACCGCCGCGTGCTCCGGCGTCTCCCCGCTCAGCACCCGCCACACATCCCTAACCACCCACCCCATGTTGCGGTGCGCGGCCTCGGTGCACGCGGCGATATGCGGCGAAAGGTGCACGTTGGAGATTTCGAGCAGGGGACACGTCGCCTCGATCGGCTCGGGGTCGTGCACGTCGAGCAGGGCCTGCGCGCCCGGGTGCGTCAGCATGAAATCGGCGACGGCGTAGGGATCGACGACGTGCCCGCGGCTGGTGTTGATCAGGACCGCGTCGGGCCGCAGCAACCGCAGCGCGTCCGCGCCGATCAGGTTCCGGTTCTCGGCGCGCCCGTCCACGTGCACCGTCAGGATGTCGCTCGATGCGAGCAGCTCGTCGGGAGAGACCGGCACCGCGCCCGACCGCTCGTCCTCGGGGATCTCGAGCAGGTCGTTGTAGATCACCTTCGACACGCCCAGGCCCCGCGCGGCACGGGCGATCCGCCTCCCGATCCGCCCCATGCCGTAGATGCCGAGCGTCGATTCCGAGAGCTGCCGGCGCGCCGTCAACTCGCGACGCACGCCGCACCAGGCCTCCTTGGGCATCGCCTTGTCGACGAACGCCCGCGGCCGGATCGCGTCGAAGATCAGGGCGAAGACGTACTCGGTAACGGCGGTCGTGTTGGCGTCGGGGGTGTGCACGACCGCAATGCCGCGCCGGGCGCACGCGTCGAGGTCGATGTTGTCGAGCCCGACGCCGGCGCGCCCGACCACTTTCAACCGGCTCGCGTCGGAAAGCAACGCGTCGTCGACCTTCGTGTAGGTGCGCACGACGAGGCCGTTGGCGCCGTGGATGAGCTGTCCGAAGCGGTCGAGGTCGGGCGGGCACGCGACCAGTTCGCAGCGCTCGGCGAGCCACTGCGCCGGCTCGGGGTTCAGGTCCTCGCTCTGAATGACCAGGTGCTTGCTCACGAACCGTCCCACCGTCCCCTTCACCCCCGCGATCCGCCACCGGCCCGAACCGTATCCACGTCCCGCCGCGATCCGCGCCCTTGCGGTGCGGGGTAAATCCCTACCCGGCGCGGCAAGCCGCCGCGAGCACGCCGATCATTGCCCTTCCCCGCTCAGAGCCGGCTCGATGATGGCCGACATCGACCCGGCGCTCCGCGCCATGAGCGGGTCGGCACCGAACGAGTGGATCTGCTCGCACTTGAGCTCGGCCAGTTCCTTGTGCGTCGTGAAGCACACGGCCCGCCCCTGGCTGTCCACCGTGCAGGCGATCTTGTACGACCGCTCGAGCGGGTGCCCGAAGACCCGGCCCATCATCCGGATCACGTACTCGTACGTGTGGTCGTCGTCGTCCAGCAGGACCACGTTCCACGCCGACGCCGGACGGGGCTTCGCGGGCGCACGCTCGGGGGCGCTGGCGGCGGCCTGCTTGGGCGGAAGCAACGTCGCGGCAGACTCTGACATGGCTCTTTCTCTATTTCGGTTGTCCGGAACGCCGGGATCATAGTCCCCCCTTGCCGACGCCCGGCGGTCAGGATTCGCCGGCCCGGTGACCCTAACGGAGATTTTGAGAGGCCGGAGCGGGGGAGGTCGATAGCAGTGCCGCCGCGCCCGGTCCCGTGGGGCGGGCCGTCCGAGAACGCCGATCCGTGGGAGCAACGCGCGCATGAACAAGGGCGAGCTGGTGGATTCTGTCGCGTCGCAACTGGGGCTCAGCAAGGCCGTGGCGGGGCGCGCGGTGGACGCGGTGATCGCGTCGATTGCCACGGGCCTCCGGGCCGACCGCAAGGTCACGATCTCCGGCTTCGGCACCTTTACGCGCAAGGACCTTGCCGCGCGGGCGGGCGTCAACCCCGCGACCGGCGAGCGCATGACCCTGCCCGCGACGACGACGTGCGGGTTCAAGCCGTCTCTGATGCTGAGAGAGGCGATCTGACGGGCGCGCGGAGAGAAAGCCCCGTTCGCTACGATGCCGCGTGACTTCAACCGGCCCCGCCGTCGTGCTGGTCTCGGGCGGCCTCGACAGCGCCGTGGTGCTGGCGGCGGCGCGCGAGGCGGGTCACGAGTGCCACGCGCTTTCCTTTGATTACGGCCAGCGCCATCGGGCGGAGCTCGACGCGGCCCGGCGGGTGTGCGCGCAGCTCGGTACCGCATCGCACCGCGTCGTGGGCGTCGACATGCGGGCGGTCGGCGGCTCGGCGCTGACGGACAACATCGATGTGCCGAAGACACCCGCCGGGCATGAAGTCGCGGGCGGGATCCCCGTGACGTACGTCCCCGCGCGAAACCTCCTTTTTCTGAGCGTTGCTGCGGGGCTTGCCGAGGTCGTCGGGGCCCGCGATGTCTTCATCGGAGTCAACGCGGTCGATTTCTCCGGGTATCCCGACTGCCGCCGGCCCTTCATCGACGCCTTCGAGCACGCCGCGGCACTGGGAACAAGGTCCGGGGCCGAGGGCCGGCCCGTCCGCGTCCGCACTCCCCTGGTCGAGCTGGCCAAGGCCGACATCATCCGGCTCGGCGCGCGCCTCGGCGTCGATTTCTCGCTCACGTCCAGTTGCTACGACCCCGACGAGCGCGGCGCGGCGTGCGGCGCCTGCGACAGCTGCCGCATTCGTGCGAGAGGCTTTGCCGACGCCGGAATCCCCGACCCGACGCGCTACGCGCAACGCGGGCATGGTGAGCGGTGAACCGGAAATCGTAGAATTCTGCTCCTGTTCTCCTGTTCTCCTGTTCTCCTCCCCACCCCAACGCCCATCACCCCCACCCTCCCCATCTCCGAGACCTTCCTCAGCATCCAGGGCGAGGGCACGCTGGCCGGGGTCCCGTCCTCGTTCATCCGCGTCAGCGGCTGCAACCTGCGCTGCTCGTGGTGCGACACGCCGTACGCGAGCTGGGCGCCGGAGGGCGCGGCACGGGCGATCGATGACCTCGTCGCCGAGTGCGCAGGGCGAGCCGCGCGCCACGTCGTGGTCACCGGCGGAGAGCCCATGATCTTCGAGCAGGTCGTGCCGCTCTGCGATGCCCTCCGCGCCGCCGGCCTGCACGTCACGATCGAAACCGCGGGCACGGTCTTCCGCCCCGTGGCCTGCGACCTCATGAGCATCAGCCCCAAGCTCTCCAACTCGACCCCGGCCGAGGGAGACCCGCGGGACCCCGGCGGCGCGTGGCGGCGCCGGCACGAGGAGCGGCGGGTGAACATCGGCTCCCTCCAGTCCCTGATCGACGCCCACGCTTCGCGACAGCTCAAGTTCGTCGTGCGCGAGCCCGCCGACCTCGCGGAGATCGAGTCGCTCCTGGCCTCGCTCCGGGGCTGGACGGGCGACCAGGTGCTGCTCATGCCCGAGGGCGTCACCCCCGAGGCCCTGGCCTCCCGACGCTGGCTTGCCGCGGCCTGCATCGAACGCGCCTGGCGTTACTGCCCGCGCCTGCACGTCGAGCTGTTCGGGAACCGGCGCGGCACGTGAAGCGCCGCCCGCGCCGAAACCATCTACTATTCCCGGCCCCGCCGGGCGCTCCGGCGGACCGTGGAGCCACGCATGAGCACGAAGCGTTCAGGGTTGAAAGTGATGGTCGGCATCGTCCTGGCCGGGGTCGCAGGCCTCGGCCTCTACCGGGCCGGGGTGCAGGCCGCGTCCCCGACGGCGGTGGCGACCGTGAACGTCGAGAAGCTCATGAACGAGTGCGCCGAGGCCAAGGCCCGCGGGTCGGAGTACGACAAGTACAAGGCGCCCCTGCAGAAGGAACTGCTGGACCTGCAGACCTCGCTCAACGACAAGAAGAAGAAGCTCGAGATGCTCCCGCAGGGGTCGAAGGACGCCCGCAACGAATTCGTCATGTTCAAGGAGCTCGAAGCGCAGCTCGAGGTGAAGTCCAAGCTGTACAACGGCCTGGCCGACCTCGAGCGGGCCGAGATGTACCGCCTGCTCTACGACAGCGTCACCAAGGCGGTGCAACGCGTCGCCACGCAGGACGGCTGGCAGCTCGTGCTCCTCGACGACCGCGACATCGAGGTGCGGCCCGATCTCACGCCGTCGCAGATCGGCATGATCATCAAGGACAAGCGCGTGTTGTACGCCGAGAACTCGGTGGACATCACCGCCCGCGTGCTCACCGAGATGGACAACGCCTTCAACGCCCCCACCCCCAAGGGCCCCTGACCACGGGCGGCGCATGCCCACGGCCCAGCACACCACCGGCTCGATCGCGGCGTACCTGAACGCCCGCCTCGGCGCGGGCGGCGGCGCCGAGCTCATCGGGCGCGCCGACCTGCCCGTCACCCACCTCGACCGCATCGAGCAGGCCGGCGTGGGGGCGCTCACGTTCATCCGCTCGTCGAGCTTCGCGTCGCGCTGGACCGCGAGCCGCGCCACCGCCGCGCTGGTCACGCGCGGCGTCAACGCCTCGGGCCACGGCGCCGACCGCGCCCTGATCATCGTCCCGGACGCCGACCTCGCGCTCAACGACGTACTCGAGCTCTTCGCGCCCGCGCCCGAGAAGCCCGCCCCGGGCGTGCACCCCGCCGCGGCGGTGGACCCCTCCGCCGCTCTCGCGGAGGGCGCGAGCGTCGGCCCGCACTCGGTGGTCGGGGCCGGTGCGCGGATCGGCCCGGGGTCGGTGCTGGGCGCGGGCGTGTACATCGGGCGCGACGCGTCCATCGGCGCCGGCTGCACGCTCCATCCGCGGGTGACCGTCCTGGACCGCTGCGTCGTCGGCGACGGCAGCATCCTGCACGCGGGCGTGGTCCTCGGCGCCGACGGGTTCGGCTACCGCCCCTCGCCCGACGGTCGCGGCGTGCGCAAGATCCCGCACATCGGCAACGTGGTGATCGGGCGGGGAGTCGAGATCGGCGCGAACGCCTGCGTGGACCGCGCCAAGTTCGGCTCGACGCTGATCGGCGACGGGACCAAAATCGACAACCTCGTCCACATCGGGCACGGCTGCGTCATCGGCCGCTGCTGCCTCATCGCGGCGCAGGCCGGCATCTCCGGGTCGGTGACGATGGGCGACGGCGTGCAGATGGGCGGGCAGGTCGGCGTCGCCGACAACCTCAACATCGCGCCCGGCACGCGCCTGGCCGGGCAGTCCGGCGTCATCAGCGACATCGGCCCGGGCGAGTTCATCGGCGTCCCGCCCATTCCGGTGCGCGAGTTCTTCAAGATGCACGCGACGCTCAAGCGCCTGACCGAGCAGCGGGCGGCGGAACGCCGCGGGGACACCACCGCCCGGCGCGCCGAGGGCGGGTCGTGACCCCGGGTCCGAAGCGTCGCACGCTCGCGCACGATGCCCGCGTCTCCGGCCGAGGCCTGTTCACCGGCGCCGAGTGCTCGCTCACGTTCCGGGCGCGCGAGTCCGG
>CAZCPB010000228.1:0-7333 GCA_964500365.1 uncultured Phycisphaeraceae bacterium | reverse complement strand
GGGTCGTGGCGGGGGAGGCGGTCATGGGCATCGCCGATCGTAGGGTGGACGCGTGAGAACCCGCTCAGCCGAGAGCGAAGGCCCTTTCCCGCCAGAGCTTCTCGATCAGGGCGCCGACGCCTTCGGGCTCGGGTAGATTCTCGCCGCAGGCGACGAGCAGGTCCACGAGCCCGTGGAAGTCCGACACGCTGATGAACTCGCGCGCGACCTTCGCGGGCGTCGAGTTCGTCCCCGCCTGCACCGCGTCGAGGTCGGCCATGTTGTGGTAGTTGCCCAGCGGCAGGCACAGGCACGTCGCGTCGTACCCGCAGTGGCAGAAGACCGACGCCTCGCACGCGCCGCCGGGCATGAGCTTGCGCTGCCACTTCCACGCCGGGGCTTCGCTCAGCTTCTGCGATGCCTTCACGGTCGCCGGGCCGCCCGCGATCTGCTCGGCACGCTTCGCGACCGCCGCCGTCAGCGACGGGGTGAACACGCTGATCCGGTCGCCCACGCGCACGATCGGGCCGCCCCCGATCGGGGCCTCCGGGAACGCGCGGCTGTTCTCCAGGGCGAGGACGCGTGAGCCGCGCGCCATGGTCGGCGGCTCGGCGCGGCAGGCGGCGATCGCGCCGATGAAGCCGACCTCCTCGGCCCGCGTGAAGAGCAGGCGCACATCGCTTCGAACGCCGCGCGCCAGGAGCACGTCCATGGCCGCGAGCGCCGCGGCGGCCGCGGCGAGGTCGTCGCAGACGGGCGTGTGGACCAGCCCGTCCCGGATCTCCGCGGGGGGCAGGTCCCACGTGGCGACGTCGCCCACGGCGATCGACCCGGCCGGAGCGTCCAGCGCGGCCAGGTAGTGGGGGAATGGCCCGCCCTTGCCGTCGGCGGGCGGGTCGAGCCGGGCTTCGAGGGATGCGCCGTGCCGCGCATCGCGCGAGTCGTGCACGACGATCCGGGCGTCCTCGAAGTAGTCGTCCATGACCCCGCCGCGGAAGGAGAGCTCGAGCGTGCCGGGGGCGACCACGCGCTCCACGACGAAGGCGGGGTGGTCGAGGTGGGCGGTGAAGAAGACGGGGGAGGGCGACGGCGTCGCGGCGCGGACGGAAACGACCATGTTCCCGGCGCCGTCGGCGCGGCGCTCGAGGGCGGGGCGGGCGTCGACCCAGCGCTCGATCCATTCGACGACGCGGTGCTCCCTGCCCGCGGCGGTCGGGATCTGGGTCAGCGTCAGGAGCGTGTCGAGGTGTTGGGTGCGCGCCTGGTCGGGAATCCCGGTCACGGGGGATGGTAGAGAACCGGGCATCACGTGGCCTGCTTCGCCTGGGAGCGCTCGGCGCACCAGCGGCGCCAGAGCGCCCGAACCGCCGCCTCGAAGCGCTGCGCGAAGGCGGGACCGTCGCACAGCGTCGAGGCCGCGATGCGCCCGCGCAGCGTCCGCCTCAGTTCGGCGCGGCGGGGCGCCTCGTTCGCGAGGGCGGCGCCGATCCTGACGTAGTCGTCGGGCGTCTGCGCGATGAACTCCGGGAGCCCGACCGCGCTCAGGAGGCTGATGCCCACGCGCCCGGCGTGGGCCGAGCCGGCGAGCGTGACGACGGGAACGCCCATCCAGAGCGCCTCGCACGTCGTGGTCGTGCCGTTGTAGGGGAAGGGGTCGAGCGCCACGTCCACGCGCGAGTAGAGCGCGAGGTGGTCGCGGACCTCGGCGGTGTTGCTCAGCATTTCGACCCGGTCGCGCGCCAGGCCGGCGCGTTCGAACTTCGCGGCGATCTCGTCCCGGAAGAGCGGGTCGCTGAACGCCGGCCCGGGCTCTTTGAGTAGGAGCCGCGCCCCGGGCACGGCGGCGACGGTCTTCGCCCACAGCGCGATCACCCCCTCGTTGATCTTGTGGACGTTGTTGAACGAGCCGAACACCGCCCCGTTCCTCGACGCGGCGGAGGTCTCGTCCACCGCCGGCGCCCGCTCCGAGGGCCGGTAGCACAGGAAGCAGGGGTCGAGCCGCACGAGTTCCTCGGTCGCGCGCGGCTCGCTCCCGGGCGGGTCGGTCAGGGAGTCGACGAGCCGGTACTGGATCGCCTCCAGGCCGGTGGTGTTGGGGTAGCCGAGGTAGGTGATGCGGACCGGCGCCGGCCGCAGGTGCATCGTCTGGATCGCCAGCGGGTTGGTCATGAGCCCGCCGAGGTCGATGAGGACGTCGATCCGTTCGGTCAGGACGCGGTGCGCGACCGTCGCGGCGGCGCGACCGCCGAGGTCGTGCCAGCCCGCGGCGTGCTTCTTCAGGCGCTCGGTCATCCAGTCCGCGCCCTCGCCGGTGGCGAAGCAGATCAGCGCCATCCGCGAGCGGTCGGCGTGCTCGAGCAGCGGCTCGACGAAGTACGCGGCCGAGTGCAGGCGCAGGTCGGCCGAGAGCAGGCCGACGCGGAGCGGGCGGTCGGGCTCGGGGGTGACGCGCCAGGACGGGCGGGCGCCCGCGGCCCGGGCGATGAAGCGCCCGTATTCCCGGTGCGCTTCGAGCATCTCGGCGGGGTCCGCGCCGGGCAGGTAGTTCATCACGTGCGGGATGCCCACCGCCAGGGGGCCGTCGTCGGGGTACTTCGCGACGGCCTCGCGGAACGCGCGGAGCGACTCGTCGAAGCGGAGCAGGTCGCGGAGGAGTTCGGCCCGCATCAGCCGGAGCGTCGGGTCGTCCACGCCCGCGGCGAGCATCCGATCGACCTCGGCGAGCGACTCGAGGCGGCGGCCCGCGAACCCGTACGCCGCGGCGAGCCGGCGGCGGGCGATGTGGCGCTGCGGGTCGGCTTCGAGCGCGCGCCGGGCGGGCTCGATCGCCCGCTCCGGGCGGTCGGCCATGATCCACGAGAGCGCGACCAGGTCGAGGATCTCGACGTTCCCGGGTTCGAGCGCGAGGGCCCGCTCGGCGGCCTCGCCCGCCTCGACGAACCGGCCCGCCGCGTAGAGCTGCTGGGCGTCCGCCAGAATCGCCGCCTGGTCGCTCATCTCGTGCTCCGGGCCGGATGGTACGGGGCGGGGCTCATTCGGCTCGGTCGCACCAGCGATTCCACAGCGCTCGGACGGCGGCCTCGAAGCGTCCGGCGAACGCGCCGGCGTCGCAGAGGGGCGAGGCGATCATCCGGTCGCGCAGGGACGCGCGCAGGCCCGCGAGGCGCGCGGGGTCGCCGGCCAGCTCGACCGCACGGGCGACGTACTCGTCGACGGACGCCGTGATCAGCTCGGGCACGCCGATGTTCGTGAAGAGGCTGGCGCCGACGCGGGTGGCGTGGCGCTCGCCGCGGAGCGTGACGGTCGGCACGCCCTGGTACGCGGCCTCGCAGGTCGTGGTGGTGCCGTTGTAGGGGAAGGGGTCGAGCGCGACGTCGATGCGGTCGTAGAGCGTGAGGTGCTCGGCGACTTCCTTGGCCCGCTCGTAGAGTTCGAGCCGATCCTCGGGGAGGCCGGCGGCGTCGAAGAGCGCGAGGAGCTCTTTCTTGAGCGAGGGCTCCCGCATGCGGAAGTCCTTCAGGAACAGGCGCGACCCGGGCACCGCGTTGACGATCAGTGACCACGCCGCGATGACCCCTTCGTTGAGCTTCTGGAGGTTGTTGAACGAGCCGAACGTGACGTACCCGTTTCGGGCCGAGGGCGGCTGGGGGTTGAAGGGCGGGGCGTCGCGCTGGGGCGTGTAGCACAGGAAGCAAGGGTCGAGGCGGACCAGTTCCTCGACGGCGAACTCGTCGGACCCGGGCGGGTCGGTGATCGAGTCCACGAAGCGGTAGTGGACGGCGCGGCAGCCGGTGGTGTCCGGGTAGCCGCAGTAGGTGATGGTGACCGGGGCCGGCGCGTGGTTGAGGACCTCGAGGCCCTTCAGCGTGGTCGTGAGGCCGTTGAGATCGAGGACCACGTCGATCTCGTCGGCGAGGATCTTCTCGGCGATCTTCCCCGGCGTCTCGCCGTAGACCTCGCGCCAGCCCGCGAAGCGGGTTCTGAGGCGGGCGGTGGTCGAGTCGCTGCCGGGGTTGCGCGTCTGGTACGCCCAGAAGCGCACCCGCGAGGGGTCGGCGTGCTCGAGGATCGGCTCGAAAAAGAACATGACCGAGTGGCCGTAGAAGTCGGCCGAGATCACCCCGACCCGGAGCAGCCGGTCGGGGTCGCGGCTGTTGCGGTGCTTGCGGGTCACGGGCGGGACGCGCCGCTCGATCGCCTTCCCGAGGGCCGCGTGGGCCTCGAAGATCTCGCGCCGGGTCGCCCTGGGCGCATACTGCATCGTGAAGGGCAGCAGGGAGGGGAGGAGCTCGTTGTCGGGGTACTTGGCGATGGCCTTGTGGTACAGCGCGACCGAGTCGTCGTACCGCCACAGGTCGCGGAGCGTGCCGGCGTGCTGGATGGCCAGCTCCGAGTCCTCGGCGTTCATCTCGATGAGCTTCTGGATCTGCCCCAGGGCTCCGCGCCGGTCGCCCGCGGCGGTCAGCACGCTCACCATGGTCTGGCGGGCGGGGATGTTGGTCGGGGAACTCCGGATCGCGGCCTGCGCGTACGCGATCGCGCGGTAGACGTATTTCTTGTAGAGCTGGATCCCGGCCATCAGGTTGTTGGCGTCGCAGTGGTCGGGCTGCGACTTGAGGAGCTTGGCGACGATCTCCTCCGCCTCGTCCAGCTTCCGCTGGCGGAAGAGCTCCCACGCGGTCTTGAGCCGCTGCGTGATGTACGCGCTCATCGCGGGCTCGCTCCCCGCGCGCCGTGGCGGAGCACGGGACCCGCGCGTGGCAACCGGGCGTACATGCGTTCTCCCGTTCCCCGGAGGGAGGGGTGCCCGGGGGATGGGTTCGCGGCGGTTGCCGCGCCGACGGTCGGCGTGAAGAGACGGCGCCGCGATGGAGCCAGCGCGAATCGCGCGGCGGGCGCGGTGAAGCAGGGAGTCTCCGCGTCGCGCGGGAGCGGGTTTCGCGTCTTGCGGTTCCGCACAGGGTTCGATGGTACGTCCCGCGCGGCGGTCAGTCCGCCCTTGGACCCTCGCACCACTTCCGCCAGAGCCCGCGCAGCGCCGACTCGAACCGGAGCGCGAACCCCGGCCCGTCGCACAGCGGCGAGCCCAGGAGCCGGTCCCTCAGGCCGGCGCGGTACGAGCCCGCCCGGCCGGGGTCGTGCGCAAGCCCGGTCGCGATGGAGATGTACTCATCGACGCTCCCCGCGATCAGCTCGGGCGTTCCGATGGCCGTCAGGAGGCTCGCCCCGACGCGGGCGGCGTGCCGGTCGCCCCGCAGGGTGACCGTGGGCACGCCCTGGTGGGCCGCCTCGCAGATCGTCGTCGTGCCGTTGTACGGGAAGGGGTCGAGGGCGATGTCCACGCGGTCGTAGAGGCGGAGGTGCTCGGCGAGGTCGTCGGCCTTGGGGAGCAGTTCGATGCGAGAGGCGGCCACGCCGGCGCGGGCGAAGCGCTCCAGCAGTTCGGCGCGGAGGCTGGGCTCGCGGACCCGGAAGTGCTTCAGCAGCAGGCGCGAACCGGGCACGGCCAGCACGATCCGGGACCACGCCGCGATCACGCCGTCGTTGAGCTTCTGGATGTTGTTGAACGATCCGAACGTGACGTGCCCGGCGCGGGCGCCGGGCGGGCGCGGGTCGGCGGGCGGCGCTTCGCGGGGCGGCGAGTAGCACAGGAAGCACGGGTCGAGCCGGACCAGTTGCTCGGTGGCGAAGCGCTCGGCCCCCGGCGGGTCGGTGATCGAGTCCACGAAGCGGTACTGGATCGAGCGGAGGCCGGTGGTGTTGGGGTACCCGATGTACGTCGCGGTCACCGGGGCCGGGGCGGCGTTCATGACCGGCAGGGCGGCGGTCGTGGTCATCAGGCCGTTGAGCTCGATCAGCACGTCGATCCCGTCGTCGCGGATCGTCCCGGCCACCTGCGCCGGCGGGAGTCCGGCGACGGGCCGGAAGCCCGCCGCGAGGTGCTTGAGGCGGGCCGTCGTCGCGTCCGCGATGGGCGCCGCGGTCTGGTAGAGGTGGCACCGCAGCCGCGCCGGATCGGCGTGGGCGAGGATCGGCTCCAGGAAGTACGAGACCGAGTGCGTGTGCAGGTCGGCGGACATGAAGCCGACGCGGAGGCACCGTTCGGGATCGGGGTCGTTGCGGAACCGGCGCGCGGCGGGGGGGTGCGTGCGGTCGATCAGCCGCCCGAACTCCTCGTGCGCCGCCAGGACCTCTTCGGCGGCGGCGCCCGGCGTGTAGTTCAGCGAGTACGGAATCATCGTGATCAGAGCCGGCGCATCCGGGAACTTCACCAGGGCCTCGCGGTACACGCGCAGGGCCTCGTCGTACCGCAGCAGGTCGCGCAGGGTGCCCGCGTGCGTGACCGCCAGTTCGGGCGTTCCCGCGTTCTGTTCGAGCAGTCTGGCGATGTGGCGAAGCGCCGCCTGTCGATCGCCCGCGGCGGTGAGCACGCCCACGAGGGTCTGGCGCGCCGTGACGCTCGCCGGGTCCGAGGCGACCGCGCGCTGGCCGTGGGAGAGGGCCTTCTGAGTCTGGCCGCGACTGAGCGCGATCGAGGCGAGCATGGCGTGCGCCTCGGCGTTCTCGGGCTGGGATTTCAGGACCAGGCCGAGGATCTCCTCGGCCTCGGCCGCCCGCCCTTCCTTCATCTTTGCGAACGCCGCCCTGAGCCTCTGCGTGATGTACGCGCTCATGCCGCGCGGGCCTCCATCACGGGCGTGCGGCTACGGCCTGCGGCCGGGCATGCGTCCGAAGAGCCGCTTGGGGGGGAGCCTGGTCGGCACGATGCCGCCGGGGAAGCGCTCGAGGTCGATCTTGTTGGGGTCCGTCGGGGGCAGTTCGGGGGAGACCGCCAGTTGCGTGCGGCTGGCCTTCGGGGTGTCGGGGACGCCCTCGACGACGACCTCCGGCCGCCCGCCCTTGCTCACGTCGCGGAAGCCCTCGGGCCGGTCGGTGGGCGTGAAGTCGGGGTAGTCCATCTTGGGGATTTCGGTGTTGATGAGGGACTCGATCTGCGTGAGCAATTCGCCCTGGGCGGGGGTGACGAAGCTCCACGCGATCCCGCCGCGCCCGGCGCGGGCCGTGCGGCCGATGCGGTGCACGTACACCTCCGGGTCCTCGGGGAGGTCGTAGTTGATGACGTGGCTGATGCCCTCGACGTCGATGCCGCGGCTGGCCAGGTCGCTGGCGATGAGGCACGCCAGGTCGCCCGCCCGGAGCGCGCGCATGGTCGTGTTCCGCCGGCCCTGGCTCATGTCGCCGTGCATGGCGTGTGCCTCGACGCCGTGGCGCGAGAGGTAGGTGGACAGCTCGTCGACGCTGCGCTTGAGGCGGCAGAAGACCAGCGTGAGGGCCGGCTCCTCGTGCTTGAGCA
>CAZCPB010000227.1:0-7433 GCA_964500365.1 uncultured Phycisphaeraceae bacterium | reverse complement strand
TAGAGCACCGCACTGAAAATGCGGGTGTCGCCGGTTCAAGTCCGGCCCTGCCCACTTGGAATTTTTCCACGCGATCACATGCGCGCCCAGACTCTACAAAAACAGGTGATTTGGGTGAGTCGCCCGTAGGCGCGGGGTCGCCCTTGGGCCCTTGTGGGCGCGCTTGTGTTGCCGGATTTGTTGCCGGTTCGCCCGCTCCGTAGCGACAGCGCATCGCTCGGCACGCGCAATCCACCGAACCGGCCCAAGGCGATCAGCCGCCATTCGGCATCGGGGGCCGCGTCGATCACGGTAGCGATCGTCTCGCACGGCACGAACACCGCTCGGGCGAGGTTGACCTGCGCACCGGCCTTCAGCTCCGCGAACGGGTTGGACTTTGCCTTGCCGCGCCGCACTCCCTAGCGGAAAAACTGCCGGGCAGCAGAACGGTGCGGCAGATCTTCGCCGGCGCATGGGGCACGAAGAGGCTTTGCGGGGCGCTGCGCTCCTTGCAGCGATCGTGCGCCCGAAGCGGGCGAGGAGCCGGTCGCGCGGGTGCGTGATCGTTTGGGCATCGTGCATCGAGAATCGCGAATCGAATGAGAACAGGAACCGAGAATCTGTTTGATTGCGGGAGCGGCGTTGGCTCGGCGCGTATTGTCAATTGGACGCGGGCCCGTCGCTGACGCTCTGGGTTCGTTATTGCTTCTTGGCTCGCCACCCGAGGAACAGCGGGATCTCCCTTCGCGCCCGGTTTTCTTCGGCGGCTCGTGGTCCAGGCTCGCTGCGTCTCAGGCTGGGCCATTCTTCGAGTGATTCGAGGAGGAAGCCGGCTTCGGCGAGGGCGCGGATGTAGAACTGGAGGGGGCGGTGGAAGGTCCAGGTGGTGATGGGGGCCTTGCCGCGGGCGGCGTGGCCGGGGTTCATCATGATCGGGGTCTGGCCCTGGGAGAGGTAGCCGTCCACGCGGCGGAACTGGCGTGGGGTGCCGGGGCGGGTCCCATGGTCGGCGCGATTCGGATCGCGGCGATCGGGGGCGGAGCGATTCGGGTTGAAGCGGTCCGGTCCGTTGCGGTCCGGCCCCGAGCGGCCGGGGTGGGCGGGAGTGGCGCGGCGGCTGGTTGCGCGGGGGTCGGTGGCGCGGGGATCGCGGGGTGGGTTGTCTTCGTCCCAGCCCCAAGAGGTCTGACCGGGGGAGCGGAAGGCGGGGTGGAGGATGACGGCGATGAAGGCGCCGCCGGGTTTGAGCGAGTCGGCTATGCCGCGGAGCGTGGGTTCGATGGGGTCGATGTTCATGAGGGCCATGATGCAGGCGGCGGCATCGAACTGGCCGAGGTCGAGGGCGCCGAGGGCGCGGGCATCGCCGACTTCGAAGCGGGGCGGGGTGGGGCCGGGGACGGCGGAGGCGGCGCGGGCGGCATCGATGAGGCGGGGGGAGGCATCGACGCCGACGGCTTCGGCGCCGAGGGCGGCGAGTCTGCGGCAGAGCATTCCCTCGCCGCAGGCTACATCGAGGATGCGCATCGCGGGGCGGGGCTGGAGGAGGCGGAGGGCGCCGGGGACGATGACATCGCGCTGGTGGTCGCTGCGGCCGCGGTCGAGGAGGTGCTCGTACCAGCCGGCGACGTGGTCCCACGAGGTGGAGACGGCGGGGTCCTGCGGCGCGGCGATGGGCGCGGGCGCGGTGGCGTCGGGGGCGGTGCTTGTGGCGCGTGGTGATGAGATCGAACCGGTGTCGTCGGGCCAGGGTTCGGTTGCGGGGGGCTTCGCGCCGGTGGATGCGCCCGTCGATGGATCGAACGCGGGCGGCTCGGCGCCGACGAGGGACCAGAACTCGCGCGGGGCGGGGCTCTGGAAGCGGAGGGTCTCGCCGCGTGATGGGTGGGCGAAGCCGAGCTCGACGGCGTGGAGGCAGAGGCGGTTGATGGGGTCCTGGGGCTGGCCGGACTTGCGGTAGCGGTAGTCGCCGACGAGGGGGTGGCCGGCCTCGCTCATCTGGACGCGGATCTGGTTCTTGCGTCCGGTGCGGAGGCGGATCTGGACGAGGGCCATGCCGCGTGACTGGTGGAGGACGCGGTAGTGGGTGACGGCGAGCTGGGGTCCGAAGTCGCGTGGGCCGGCGATGGTGGTGCGGCCGGGGACGGAGCGCATGAGGCCGCGCTCGTCCTCGGCGAGGAAGCCCTGGAGCGTGCCGGTCGTGGCGGTGTCGGGGAACTCGTTCTCGACGACGGCGAGGTATAGGCGGTGGGCGCGGCGGGCGCGGAAGTCTTCCTTGAGCCAGGCGAAGGCTCGCTCGGTCCTGGCGAAGACGAGGAGGCCCGAGGCTTCTTTATCGAGGCGATGAACAACCCAGACGCGGGCGGGGGATTTCTTGCGGGCGCGGGCGTGGCGCTTCACTTCGCCGAAGACGCTGGGGATGTCTGTGGCGCCGGCTTCGCCGGGGAGGAGGGCGGTGACGATGCCCGGCGGCTTCTCGACGACGATGACTTCATCGTCTTCGAAGACGAGGCGGACGTTGTGGCCGAGTTGGGAGGGGTCGCGGCGGTCGGGGCGGAACGAGCGCGGGCCGGCGGGTCGGGGCTTGTGTGAGGGCTTGCCGTGAGAGAACTTGGCGCGGGGGGGCTTGCCGCGCGGGGGCTTGCCGGATGGGCTAGGCATGGGCGGCGCCCGCGGTGGCCGGAGCGCTGTGCGCGAGGGGCGCGGCGCGCTGGTCGATCCTGTCCATGAGCCACGCGGCGAAGGCTTTCTTGCTGATCGCGCCCGGCGTGCGCTGCTCGGCGCCATCGCGGGCGAGGAGCGTGGCCTCGATGGTGGGGCTGTCCATGGTCTCGAGGGGGTTGGCGACGACGAGGTCGATGCGCTTGCGCTCGAGCTTGGCGCGGGCGGAGGCGATCATCTCGTCGCGGGGCTCCAAGGCGAAGCCGACGAGGAGCTGGTCGGGGCGGCGGGTGGCGCCGACCTCGGCGAGGAGGTCGGGCGTGGGCTCGAGGTCCAGGGTGAGCTTCTGGTTCTGGCGGCGGAACTTGCCGCCGAGGAAGGCGGGGTCGATCTTCGGGCGGTAGTCGGCGACGGCGGCGGCCATGATGAGGACGGCGGATTCGGGGGCGTGGCGGCGGAGGAGGGCGCGGAGATCCTCGGCGGTGCGGAACCGTGCGAGGGCGACCCGCGAATCGGTTGGCGTAAGGGCCGTCGGGCCCAGGAGCAGCAGTACGTCCCAAGCGCGGCGGGCCGCTTCGTCGGCGAGTTCGACCCCGACGCGTCCGGAAGACCGGTTCCCGATGTACCTGACGGCGTCGATGGGCTCCTGTGTGGGGCCGGCGGTGATGAGCAGGCGGCGCGGGGCGGCGCGCGTGGTGGCGGGAGTGGCGAGCGGGGGATGGTTGGATGGAGTCTTCACCGGTTTGAACTCTCGCTTGCGCGAACTTGACACAGTAGGGGCGCGTTGCGGGGGGGAATCGTGCGGGGGGTTCGGTCTACACTCCCCTCTTCGCCCGGCGCATGGCGCGGCCGGCAGCCGTTACGATGTCGGCGACGGCGTGCGGGTTCGGCTGGATCGGCTGCCGCGCACCGGGCGGGTGGAGTACCCGGGGACCTGAGGGCGCGCATGGCACGTTCGCGGAAGAAGCTTGGCGAGATCCTGATCGGCTGGGGCGTGATCACGCCCGAGCAGGCGGTGAAGGCCGCGAACGTGGCGAAGGGTTCGGGGAAACGGCTGGGCGAGGCGCTGGTCGAGACGGGGTTCGCGAAAGAGGACCAGGTCGCCAAGGCGCTGGCCGAGCAGTTCGGGATGGAGTTCGTCGATCTGAACGGCAAGGACGTGTCGGGGAAGATCGACCTGAAGCTGATCCCGGAGGACCTGGTCAAGAAGCACCTGATCCTTCCCATGGCCAAGTCCAACGGGAAGCTGCAGCTGATCATTCATGACCCGATGAACCTGGAGCTGCTGGACATGCTCCGGTTCAGGCTGAACACGGAGATCGACCCGAAGCTGGCGTCGCGCTCGGCGATCAAGGGGTTCCTGGAGGGGGACAAGAACAAGCAGGTCCGGATGGTGGCGGCCAACGAGTCGCTGGTGTCGGAGTCGATCGACAAGTCGGTGGACCGGTCGGTGGACCGGTCGGTGGACAAGTCGATCGACGTGTCGGCCGAGGACGCGCCGATCGTCAAGCTGTGCAACCGCATCATCGTCGAGGCGGTGAAGATGCGGGCGAGCGATATTCACATCGAGCCGATGGCGGACCGGGTTCGGCTGCGGTACCGGATCGACGGCGTGTGCATGGAGCGCGACAAGCTTCCGAAGCGGATGCAGAACTCGGTGCTGTCGCGGTTCAAGCTGATGGCGGGGATCAACATCGCGGAGAAGCGGGTCCCGCAGGACGGGCGCATCAAGCACCCGGTCGACGAGACCATGATCGACTTCCGCGTGAGCGCGTGCCCGGCGTACCACGGGGAGAGCGTGGTTCTGCGTATTCTGCGGCCGGACTCGGTGCGGATCGGCCTCGAGAACCTCGGGTTCGAGGCGGACAACCTGGCGGTCTTCAACCGGATCATCCGCCGGCCGAACGGGATCTTCCTGGTGACGGGGCCGACGGGCTCGGGGAAGACGACGACGCTGTACTCGGCGCTGGACATCCTGAACCGGCCGGACAAGAAGATCATCACGGCGGAG
The DNA here is from genome assembly GCA_964500365.1 of uncultured Phycisphaeraceae bacterium. Classification (GTDB taxonomy): domain Bacteria; phylum Planctomycetota; class Phycisphaerae; order Phycisphaerales; family UBA1924; genus CAZCPB01. Next base: position 2,785 of record CAZCPB010000227.1, on the reverse strand, counting down.
GACCCGATCGAGTACGCGTTCGAGGGGATCAACCAGTGCCAGGTGCGTGAGAACATCGGGTTCACGTTCTCGGCGGTGCTGCGTTCGATGCTGCGCCAGGCGCCGAACATCATCCTGGTGGGCGAGATCCGCGACAAGGAAGTGGCGGAGATCGCGATCCAGGCGGCGCTGACGGGGCACCTGGTGTTCAGCACGCTGCACACGAACGACGCGCCGAGCGCGATCACGCGCCTGGTGGACATGGGCGTGAAGCCGTTCCTGGTGGCGTCGTCGATCCAGGCGGTGATGGCGCAGCGGCTGATCCGCGTGCTGTGCCCCAAGTGCAAGACGCTGGCGCAGCCGGAGGAGTACGACCACAAGTACCTGACGCTGACGGGGATCACGCCGGACGAGGCGGTGGGGCGGGTGCACAAGAACGTCGGGTGCGACCACTGCGTGGGGACGGGGTACCGCGGGCGGAAGGCGATCTTCGAGATGATGGTGATGAACACGACGATCCGCGAGCTTGCGTTCAAGCTGGCGCCCCTGTCGGACCTCCGCAACGCGGCGCTGGCGGCGGGGATGCGGCCCCTGGTCGAGGACGGGAAGCTCAAGATCATGAACGGCGTGACGACGCCGGAAGAGATCGCGCGGAACACGCAGGTCGACCTGGACAACAAGAAGTAGCGTTCGAGGACTCCACACCAGCACCCAGCGCTTAGCACGCATCAGAGCCACCCATGTCCACGATCCAGATCGACCGACTGCTCGATACCGTCGTCAAGACGGGGGCCAGCGACCTTCACATGACGGTCGGGCGGCCGCCGACGATCCGCCTGCACGGGCACCTGCGGAATCTGCAGACCAAGGTGCTGGATTCGGACGACATGGTCGCGCTGATGAAATCGATCACGCCGGAGCGGAACCAGCAGGAGCTGCAGGAGGAGGGGGGCAGCGACTTCGGCTTTGCGTACGGCGAGGCGGCGCGCTTCCGCGTGTCGGTGTTCAGGCAGAAGGGCGACCTGGCGATCGTGTGCCGCCAGATCCCGAGGCGGCTGCTGACGTTCGAGCAGATCGGCCTGCCGGAGATCTGCCGCGAGCTGATCCGGCGTCCTCGCGGCATGTTCCTGGTGACGGGCCCGACGGGGTCGGGGAAGACGACGTCGCTGGCGACGATGATCGACTTCGTCAACGCCAACATGGACCGTCACATCGTCACGATGGAAGACCCGATCGAGTACTACCACTCGCACAAGAAGTCGATCGTGAACCAGCGGGCGGTGCACGACGACGTGCCGAGCTTCGCTGAAGCGCTGCGGCGCGTGCTGCGTCAGGACCCGGACGTGATCCTGGTCGGCGAAATGCGAGACCTCGAGACGATCGAGTCGGCGGTGCGGGCGGCCGAGACGGGCCACCTGGTGTTCGCGACCCTGCACACGACGGGGGCGGCCAAGACGATCGACCGTATCGTGGACGCCTTCCCGGTGAGCCAGCAGAACCAGATCCGCGTGCAGCTTTCGACGGCGCTGATCTGCATCCTGAGCCAGGTGCTGCTGACCCGGATCGACACCCCGGGGATGGTGGCGGGGTACGAGTTCCTGGTGGTGACCCCGGCGATCGCGAACCTGATCCGCGAGGCGAAAACTTTCCGAATCGACTCGGCGATCCAGACCGGGAAGAAGTTCGGTATGCAGTTGCTGGATGACCACCTGTGGTCGCTTTACTCACGCGGCATGATCTCGGCGGAAGAGATGATCGACAAGAGCAAGGACCCGGCAGCGCTGCGTGACAAGGTCCATAAGCTGGGGCGGACGGTGGGCCGGCCGGAGTGGGATGAGGAAGAGGACGCGGCATCCTGAGCGTTGGGGTGGCGTGCCGCGGTGTTGGAAAATTCCCGTTTCCAGGTGTTTGGACGGGGCGATTTCAGGTCAAAATTCCTGGTGTCGCAACTCCCAATCGTGTGTCAAATTCAGTGCACTCCGCGAACCGCGCCGTTATTCTGGACGAATCGACGCGCGGTGAGGCTCATCGACCGACCTGGTCTTGAGCGGGCGGGACGGCTCGAGCGACGGGCCGTCAGCCAGGAATCAAGAAATGCCGGCACCAACGTCTCAGCACGCCAGCAACATTGACCCCGCGGAACTGAAGGGCCGCAAGATCGGCCGGGTTCTGACCAAGATGGGGAAGGTGACCCGTGACCAGGTTCACCAGGCGCTGGAGGTTCAGAAGACGCGGAAGGTGCTGCTCGGGCAGTTGCTGGTCGAACTGAACTATTGCAATGAGCGTGACGTTGCCGCGGCGCTCGCGGGCCAGGCGGGGATGGCGTACATGGACCTGACGGGGTTTGAGATCCCGGAGGAGGCGAAGTCGGCGATCCCTGCGGAGAGCGTGCAGACGTACCAGGTGATCCCGCTGGAGTTCAACCCGACGAGCAAGCGTCTGAAGATCGCGATGAAGAGCCCGGACAACTTCCGGGCGGTGGACGACCTGCGCCTGCTGATGGGCTTCAACGTCGAGGCGGTGATCGCCGACCCGGCGGAGATCGACGCGCTCATCAAGCGGCACTACTCCAAGCAGGGCTCGGTGACGGAGGTGGTCTCGGAACTGGCGGCGGACGACAAGTTCAAGTCGCTGGCGGGCAAGGGCGGCGCGTCGGTGGATCTCGACGCCGTGATGGAGGCGGCCGAGGACAACAAGGTCGTCCGGCTGATGAACCTGGTGCTGCTCCAGGCGATCAAGGACCGGGCGTCGGACATCCACTTCGAGCCGTTCGAGAACGAGTTCAAGATGCGGTACCGCATCGACG
>CAZCPB010000226.1:0-7510 GCA_964500365.1 uncultured Phycisphaeraceae bacterium | reverse complement strand
TGGGACGCCTGGAAGACCGCGAGCCCCGACATCATCAACAAGCCCCTCATCGACGCGCTCCTCGCCACGGGACGGCCGCTCATCCTCAGCACCGGCGCGGCAAGCGCGGAAGAAGTCTCACGCGCGATGACCTGGCTCGCCGCCGCCTTCCCGCGCCTCGCCGTGCTCCAGTGCGTCAGCAGCTACCCCGCGCCCCCCGAGCACGCGGCGCTCGGCGGCATCGCCGCCTTGCGCGACCTCTGCCCCGCCCCCGTCGGCTACAGCGACCACACGCCGCTCGTCGAGACCGGCGCCCTGGCAGTCGCCGCGGGCGCGTGCATCCTGGAGAAGCACCTCACCCTCGACCGCGCCGCCGCGGGACCCGACCACGCCGCGTCGCTCGACCCCGCACAGTTCCGCGAGTACGTCCGCCTGGCGCGCCTCGCGCACCGTGCCCTGGGCAAGGCCGAAAAGCGCGTCCTGCCGGTCGAACAGGACGTGCGCACCGTCTCGCGCCAGTCGCTCGTGAGCACCCGGGCGCTCGAGGCCGGGCACCGCATCGCGCGCGAAGACCTCACCGTGAAGCGCCCGGGCACCGGGATCGAGCCGTGGCGGATCGATGAAGTGATCGGAAACCACCTTGCTCGCCCCGTGGATGCGGATTGTCCGATTCCCCCGGACGCGCTCAAATAGCCGCGGGCACGCAGGTTTCCCCTCCGCCCCGGCGCAGGGGATCTTCGGAACCGAACTCGGAGACCACTCTTGATCGGCGACGGCTGGGACGGCGAACCCTCGATCAGGCCAGGAGCCATCGAACACTCCGGCGAGGCCTCGCGCGCCCGAATCGCCGTCGTCACCGGCTCGCGCGCCGAGTTCGGGCTTCTCCGCCCCGTCATGCGCGCCGTCGCCGCCCGGCCGGACCTCGAACTCCTCGTCGTGGCCGCCGGCTCGCACCTGGTCTCCCCCGCGCTCACGCTGCGCGATGTGCAGGCCGAGTTCCCCGTCTTCGACAGCGTCCCCATGCAGATCGCCGGGCGCGTCGGGCGCGCCGAGGACGCCGAGAGCGTCGGGCGCGGCGTCGGACGCTTCGCGCGCGTTTTCGAACGCGCCTCGCCCACCTGGGTCGTGGTGCTCGGGGACCGCATCGAAGCCTTCGCCGCCGCCGCCGCCGCCGCGATCGGCGGCTGGGCCCTGGCGCACATCCACGGCGGCGACCGCGCCGAGGGTGTCGCCGACGAATCGATGCGCCACGCCATCACCAAGCTCGCCCACCTCCACTTCGCCGCGACCGAGCAGTCGCGATCGCGGCTGGTCCGCATGGGCGAGGACCCTTCGCGCGTTCACCTCGCCGGTTCTCCCGCGATCGACGGGCTCGCCGAGATCCCCGCCCTCCCCGAGGACCGCGACGCCGCGCTCGGCTCGCCCGAGATCATCGCCCTGCTCCACCCCGTCGGACGCGCCGATGAGCACGAAGAAGCCGCCGCGGCAGAAACGCTGAACGCCGCGCTGCACGCTTCCCCCGACCTCCCCGTCGTCTGCCTCGCGCCAAACCTCGACCCCGGACGATCGGGCGTGCTCCGCGCGATCGCCCGCGCCGACAAGGACGCGAGGCGCGTGAAGTACGTCGAGCACCTGCCGCGCCCGGAATTCGTGGGCCTCCTGAAGCGCGTCGCCGCCCGCCGCGGCGTGCTGGTCGGCAATTCCTCAGCCGGGCTCATCGAGGCCGCGGCACTCCGGCTCGCGGCCGTCGATGTCGGCCCGCGCCAGCGCGCCCGCGAGCGCCCCGCCAACGTCGTGCACGTCGAACGCGAGAGCGCCGGGGCGATCATCGAGGCTATCGCCAGGGCCCGCGCCCTGGACCTGTCGGCCCTCACACACCCTTACGGTGACGGTCGCAGCGGCGAGCGGATCGCCGACCTTCTTTCTCGGACCGACCCGCGCCGGCCGGGGTTCCTCCGCAAGATCTGCGCCTATTAGCACTCTCACGCGCGATCTCCCTTGGCGCGGAGCGCCGCGGGGAATCGTCGTTCTCGGCTCTCGCCCCAAAGTGCTGGTCCGGGTGCGCCGATGAACCTGCGAGACCACCCCCAGAGAGGAGCCCGCGGCATGAGCTCGGCCACCGAACAACGCGACCAGATCGTCGCCTCGGCGATCCGCGAAATCTCCCACATCGCCACCCTTCCCGAGATCACGCTCAAGATCATCGAGCTGGTCGAGGACCCCAAGAGCACCGCCCAGGACCTCAACAAGGTCATCACCAACGACCCGGCACTCTGCAGCCGCATCCTGAAAGTCGTCAACTCCTCCTTCTACGGCCTCCCCGGACAGATCGCCTCCATCAACCGCGCGATCGTCATGCTCGGCTTGAACGCCGTCAAGAACATCGCCATCGCCGCCAGCCTCGCCAAGCTCTTCCGCGGCGGCGAACTCACGCCCAACTTCTCGGCCCGCGACCTCTGGAACCACTCGACCGGAGTCGCCGCCACGAGCAAGATGCTCGCCGACACCCTCAAGATGGGTCTCTCCGACGAGGCCTTCCTCGCCGGTCTGATGCACGACATCGGCGTCATGGTCGAGATGCAGTTCGACCGCTCGAAGCTGATCGAGGTGGTGGACCGGGTCGGCACCAATGCCGAGGGCGTCCCTGCCAACTCGATGCTCGACGCCGAGCAGGCGATCTTCGGCGCGACCCACCAGGACTTCGGCTCCGGGCTCTGCGAGAAGTGGAAGTTCCCCCAGAGCTTCAAAATCGTCACCGGCTATCACCACCGGCCCCTCGAACTCGCGCCCGACAGCCGCACCCTCTGCTGCCTCGTCTACGTCGCCGACCGCCTCGCCGCCGAAGCCGTCAAGGGCTTCCGGATGGACCTGCTCTCGAACGAGATCGACGCTAACGTGCTGGAACAACTGAAGTTGTCACAGGGCACGCTGGACGAGGTCCGCAAGAAGCTGCCCGAACACCTCAAGAACGCCGGGCAGGTCCTCGCTCAATAAAGATCGCCGAAAGTCATGACGTTCCACGGCCGCGGCCGATGGACAGGTATCTCACGAATTGACAGAGTGCGGATAAAAGCCCTACTTCGACGCAAACAGGCTTGACACAACCGCCGTCCGATAAAAAGACTAGTTGATTCGTATTTCGTTGAAACCTGAATTCCCGACGCCCCGGGCGTCATGACGGTCTCTCTCTTTCTCCCTCCGGGCGGCCGCACGGCAACGTGTGGCCGCCTTTTTCATTGCTCGGGCGCTCCGCGCTCTGCCCGGGGCCAACTCCGCGCGGGCCGTACAGTGCCCACGTCGCGATGCAACCCAGCGAGATCCGCATGCCCATCTCCAACTCCATCCTCGACGCCGTCGGCAACACCCCCCTGGTCCGCCTGAACAAGGTCGTCCCCAAGGGCGCCGCCGACGTCCTCGTCAAGTGCGAGCACATGAACCCCACCGGCTCCATCAAGGACCGGATGGCCGTGCACATCCTGAACGAGAGCGAGAAGCAGGGGCTCATCAGGCCCGGCGCGACCATCGTCGAGAACACCAGCGGCAACACGGGCCAGGGCGTGGCGATGTGGGCCGCCGTCAAGGGCTACCGCTGCGTCTTCACCATGCCCGACAAGATGAGCCTCGAGAAGGTCAACATGCTCAAGGCCTTCGGGGCCGAGGTCGTGATCACGCCGACGGATGTGCCCGGCGACTCGCCCCAGCACTACGTCGAGACGGCCAAAAGGATCGCGCGCGAGACGCCCGGCGCGTTCTACGTGAACCAGTATCACAACCCCCTGAACATCGACGCCCACGAACTCTCGACGGGCCCCGAGATCTGGCGCGACTCGGGCGGCAAGCTCGACGCGGTGGTCCTGGGCGCGGGCACGGGCGGCACGCTCTCGGGCGTCGGGCGCTACATGAAGAAGAACCACCCGAAGGTGCGCGTGGTCGGCGTCGATCCCATCGGCAGCGTGCACTACCACTACTTCTACACCAAGACGATGCCGACGCCGCACGTGTACAAGGTCGAGGGGATCGGCGAGGACATCCTCTGCGACGCGATGGATTACTCGGTGGTGGACGAGTTCCACCAGACCAACGACAAGGAAGCCTTCACGATGGCGCGCCGGCTCGTGCGCGAGGAGGGGATCTTCTGCGGCGGGTCATCCGGCTGCAACGTGCACATCGCGGTGAAGATCGCCCGGCAGCTGGGGCCGGGCAAGACGGTGGTGACGGTGCTGCCGGACTCGGCCACGCGCTACACGACCAAGTTCTTGAGCGACCAGTGGATGAAGGACTACGGGTTCCTGGGGAGCGATCGCGACCTGGGCGCTGTGGAGGAGGTGCTCAAGTTCATGCCGCCGCGGACCATCCACACCGCGACCCCGACGACGACGATCGCGCAGATCATCGAGACGTTCAAGAGCAAGGGTGTGTCGCAGGTGCCGATCGTGGATGAGAAGCAGAACCCGGTGGGGATGGTGCACGAGGTGGACGTGCTGCGGGGATTGCAGAGCGGGGCGGTCTCGCCCGATTCACCGGCGAAGTCGGTGTCCCATCCGATCGGCGGGCTGATCTACCCGAAGGCCCGGATCGAAGAACTGTTCAGGATCTTCGAGACCGATCAGGTGGGCGTGGTGGTGGACAACAACAAGGTCGTGGGGATCGTGAGCAAGATCGACGTGCTGGATTTCATGAGCAGGCGGAAGTGACTGGCCGCGATCATCGGTGTCTTGACCGATGTTCGTGGCGAGCGGCGTTGATGGCCGGCGCGCGCCTCGATAGCCCATTCACTTGCCCTGGAGCTTGGCCTGCTCCGCCCTCGCCCCATGGAGCTTGCTCCGCCACGCCGCGGCCTCGGGTTCGTCGCCTTTGGCCTCGCACAACTTCACGAGGCGTTCGAGGGCGTCAGCGATGCGCACCTTGCCCTGCGGCGGGATGGCGGCCTGTCGCTCCTTCAATCCCTTGTAGCCGTCGAGCAGCAGCGGCTCGGCCTCGGCGATGTTGTTCTGGCCCAGCAGCACGCCGCCGAGCATGGACTTCGTGTTGAACGTCCGCCAGTCGTCGGGTTCCTTCGCCTCTCGAATGGCGAGCGCCTCGCGGAGCAGCGGCTCGGCCTCGTCCCACGCCTTCAGCTCGAGCAGCGCCTGGCTGAACGCGGCGAGTTGCCCGGCCAGTTGCGGGCTGTCCTTGGGGAGCGTGGCGCGTGCGCCCGCGAGCGTCTCCTGCATCAGTCTCGTGACCCTGGCAATGCTCTCCGGCTTGGCCGGGTCGGCCGCCTTGGCGTAGGCGTCGAGCAGCGCACTGCCGACCCAGGCGAGCGACGGATCCTGTTTCAAGGCCTCGTATGCCTCTTCAAGAAGCGGGATGGCCTCCGCGAGCCGGCCCGCATCCGTGTAGTTCACGCCCAGGTTCGCCACGGTCGTGAGCGTCTCGGGATGCCGCCGTCCGAGTGACGCCTCCCGCAACTTGAGCGCCTCCTCGAACATCGGGATCGACTGCTCGAGTTTGCCTTGCCGCCAATACAGCGCCCCGAGGTTGCTCAGGCCCTGGGCGATGTCCGGGTGTCCGGCGGGAAGGGCCGCGCGACGGATCGCCAGCGCTTCGCGGTAGAGCGGCTCGGCCTCGGCGAGCTTGTTCTGGGCCTCGAGGAGCATCGCGAGGTTGTTCACGCCCAGGGCGATGTCCGGGTGCCCGGCGGGGAAGGCCACGCGGCGGATTTCCAGCGCTTCGCGCATGAGCGGCTCGGCCTCGGCGGGCTTGTTCTGGGCAAGCAGGAGTTTCGCGAGGTTGTCCAAGCGGCTGGCGTTGTCCGGGTGCCCGGCGGGGAGGGCCTGGCGCCCGGTCTCCAGCGCTTCGCGGAAGAGCGGCTCGGCCTCGGCGAGCTTGTTCTGGGCAAGCAGGAACACCGCGAGGTTGTTCAGGCCTTTGGCGATGTCCGGGTGCCCGGCGGGGAGGGCCTGGCGCCAGATCGCCAGCGCTTCGCGCATGAGCGGCTCGGCCTCGGCGAGCTTGCTCTGGAGCCGCAGTAGCTCCGCGAGGTTGTTCAGGCCCTTGGCGATGTCCGGGTGCCCGCCGGGGAGGGCCGCGCGGTAGATTGCCAGCGCTTCACGGTAGAGCGGCTCGGCCTCGGTGAGCTTGTTCTGGAGCCGCAGAAGCTCCGCGAGGTTGTTCAGGCCATTGGCGATGTCCGGGTGCCCGGCCGGGAGGGCTGCGCGATAGGTTGCCAAGGCTTCACGGTAGAGCGGCTCGGCCTCGGTAAGCTTGTTCTGGGTAACCAGGAGCACCGCGAGGTTGTTCATGCCCTTGGCGATGTCCGCGTGCCCGGCGGGGAGGGCCTGACGGAGGATCTCCAGCGCGTCGCGCATGAGCGCCTCGGCCTCGGCCAGTTTATTCTGGGCCTGCAGGAGCGACGCGAGGTTGTTCATGCCCTTGGCGATGTCCGCGTGCCCGGCGGGGAGGGCCGCGCGGCGGATCGCCAGCGACTTTCGCAGGTTCGGCTCGGCCTGCGCGTAGCGACCCAGCCCCCGCAGCGTCCGGCCGATCGCGTTGCGCACCTCCGCCTCCACCAGCGGCTGGTCCTTGAGCGAGCCCTGGTCGAGCGCCTCGACCGCGGCCTCCATCGCCTGCACTATCGTCACGGTGTCCTTGAGCGGCTCGCCGGTCGCCGGATCCTTGGGCAGGTTGGCCGGGTGGACCGCCGCGAACATGTCGGTCTGGAATCTCGCCACCGCCTCGGCGATGGCCGCCTGGTTCCTGGCCTCGGCCTCCTGCTTCTTGGCTTCGGCTTCCTGCGCCTCGGCCTTGGTCTGCTGCGCCACGGCCTCGGCCCGCGCGACATCGGCCGCCTTGTGCTGCTGGGCCTCGGCCAACTGGGCCGCCACCGCGATGTCCCGCTGGTCGCTGGCCACCTTGGCCTGCCAGGCGAAGGCGACCGCGCCGATGAAGAGCGCGGCCGCCACCGCACCGCCCGCCGTCACCGTCACGCGGTTGCGCTTGACGAACTTCTTGAAGCGGTACGCTGCGCTGGGCGGCGCGGCGACCACCGCCTCGCCGCTGAGGTAGCGCCGGATGTCCATGGCCAGACCGTTGGCCGTCTCGTAGCGGCGCTGGCGGTCCTTCTCCAGGGCCTTCATCACGATCCAGTCCAGTTCGCCGCGGACGATCGTCCCCAGTCGCTGGGGCTCGGTGTGACGCTTGGCGGCGACGCTGGCGATGGTGTCGGTGTTGGCGCTCAGGCGCGTGCTGGGCTTGGGGGGCTCGACCTCGCGGATGATCCGCTGGATCTCGGCGTAGGCCGCGGAGCGGAGTTCCTTTCCGCTGAAGGGCGTGGTGCCCGTGAGCAGTTCGTAGAGCAGCACGCCCAGGGAGTAGACGTCCGTCCGCGTGTCGATGTCGAGGTTCCCCTCGGCCTGCTCGGGGCTCATGTACTCTGGCGTGCCAATGAGCTGGCGGTGCTCGGTGAAGAGGGTCTTCTCTGTCAGCTTGCTCGCCGTGGCCTTGGCGATGCCGAAGTCGATGACCTTGGCGTGCGGGCGGCCGTCCTGCG
>CAZCPB010000225.1:0-7566 GCA_964500365.1 uncultured Phycisphaeraceae bacterium | reverse complement strand
ACTCGATCCCGCCGGGGCTCGGCGTCGAGGCCAGCGCCTGGGGGCTCAACTTCAGGGTCGGGGACTACGAGCCGCGCGAGGCCCGGGTCGCGCGCTTCCGGGTGCACGCCCTGAGGGGCCTGGCGGTGCTGGTGATCGCGGGGCTCTTGTGCGCGGGGTGGGCCCGCCGGGCCGCGCACTTCGCGACCGTCGAGTCCTCCGCCCGGGAGGAGATCGCGGGGCTGGCGCGCGCGGCCGCGCTCGGGCACGACGCCGCCGCGTTCGAGTTGGCGGTCGACGCCGAGCTCGCCCGCGTGCGCCGCGCCGCCGAGGCGTCGGGGGCCGCGGCGCCACCGCCCGACGCGGCGCTCGCGCTGGCCGGGCTCCTCTCGGCCTGGCCCGCGCAGGTGCCCAGCAGGCCGCAATCGATCTCGGTCGGGCCCGCGACGATCCTGGCGTCGGTCGCGCTCGACGGGGACGCGGGGGTGGCGTTCCTCGGCGCGCTGCGTCCCCCCGTGGGCTGGACGCTGGACGAGCCGCGCATGAACTCGGCGGGGGGGCTCACGCGCCTTTCCCTGTGCTTCACCCCCAGCGGGCCGGCGGAACGTCGGGCCGAGACGCCGAGGACGCCATGACCAGGGGCATCGCCATCCTCTGGCTGATCGTCGCCGCGACCGCGGTCACCGCGACGCTGGTCGCGTGGCGGGCGTGCGCCCGGGCCGAGCGCGGCGCGGCGGCGCAGAGTCAGCGGCTGGCCGCGCTGCGGACCAAGTGGGGCGAGGTCGAGCGGGTGCGCGCCGCGCTCGCCGCGGCCGCGCAGGCCGTCGCCGATTCGGGCGGGGAAGCGGCCCTGGCCGCGCGGGTCACGGGCTCGCTCGCCTCGGCCGGCCTGCCCGCCTCGGCGCTCTCGTCGCTCAGCCCCCAGAGCGAGCGCGTGCGCGGGCCCTCGGGCGGCGTGGGGGGGCTGGTTCGCCGCAAGGCCGCGATGACGCTCACGCCCGTGCGGCTGCCCGAGCTCGGGGCGTTCCTGGACGCGTGGCGGAAGTCGGAGCCGGGCTGGATCGTCTCGTCGATCGAAGTCGCGCCCGACCAGGCCGCGGCGGTCGCGCCCGGGGCCGACCTGCCCCTGCGGGCGACGCTGGTGGTCGAATCGCCCCTGGCCGAGGAGACGGGAGGGTCCTCATGAAACCCCGGCGCACGCTCGCGGCGCTCGCCTGTGCCGCGCTGGCCGCGGCGCCCGCCGCGCTCAGCGGCTGCGCGTCGCCGGGCGGGTCGCCCTACGCGCCGCAGTCCGAGGGCGAGAGGGACCCCGCCGAAGCCCAGCGGCTGACGCTCCGCGCCGCGGACTTGGTGGCTTCGGACCCGAAGGAGGCCGAGCGCCTGCTTCGCGCGGCCCTGGCCCTCGACCTCTACCACGGCCCCGCGCACAACAACCTCGGCGTGCTCCTGCTCACGCGGGGCGACTTCTACGGCGCCGCCGGCGAGTTCGAGTGGGCCAGGAAGCTGTTGCCCGGGCTGCCCGACCCGCGCATGAACCTTGCGCTCGTGCTGGAGCGGGCCGGCCGCGTGAGCGAGGCCCTCGACACCTACCGCACGGCGCTCGAGGTCTACCCGGGCCACATCCAGACGTTGCAGGCGATCGCGCGGCTCCAAGTTCGGACGAGCCGGACCGACGACGCGACGCCCGAGTACCTGCACGAGATCGCGATGCGGGGTGACACCGAACGCTGGAGGGCGTGGGCCCGCGCGGAGTTGGCCCGTCAGCCCTGAGGACGCGCGACGGCCGGGGCGAGCGGCGGGCCCGGCGTCGGGGTCACGACCGCGAGCGCGGGCGAGCTCGGCCGTCGATCGAGCGGCGACACGCCCATCGCCCCGGCAAGGAACGCGTCCAGCCGCTTCGACATCTCCACCAGGGCCGCGCGCATCTCGCGACGCATCGGTTCCAGTTCGCTCCCGAGCACGCGCTGCATGGGCGATCCGTCCACGGACGCGCCGAACCGCTCGCGCGACGACTCGAACGACGCGGCCGGCCAGCGGCCGACCACGAACTCCTGGCTCAGCCCGATCATCGCCGCGTTGACCGACTCGACCGACGGCATCGCCGCCCCGGGCCTGCGCCCGATGAGCAAAGCCCCAGGCGCGACCGGCAGCGCGGTCAGTTCGAGCGGTTGGTCGCGCTGGAACAGCTCGAAGAACCCGGCTTCCCCCCGGTAACGGGCCACCGGCGCGCCGTCGCCGATCAGGAGCTCGTCGGTCGGGACGCCGATCACTTCCCATTCGAGCTCGTGGAGCGCATCGGTCTCGGCGGCCCGGCACAGTCCCTGGATGACCACGAGGGTGTGCGACTGTCCGACGATGTCGAGGAGCCGCGTCGCCGTCACGAACTCGCGCAGACCCTTGATGATCGCCCAGCGCACGTGCCTCCCGACTACCTCCGGCACAATCGACGCCAGCCGCGACTTCATCGCTTCCAGGTCCTGACCGTCCGGCGTCGTCGTCCCGTCCCACAGGCTGAGCAACTCGTCGCTCAAACTCCGGGGCGGCGGTGTCTCCGGCATCGCCTCGCGGACGCACTGTTCCATGACCTCCCCGACACAGCCGGCGACGTGCCGAACCAGCGCCCGGATGCGGGGGCTGCGCGTGCGCAGGTGCCGCACCAGCTCGCGGGCCGCGTCGGCGCCGTCGCGGTCCAGTGGACCGGGCCGCCAGGCCGAGGTCTCCCGGGCGAAGTCGTCCTCGTAGCCGCTCAGCACGGCCTCGGCGTCCTGGGGCAGCCCGCTGCACTGGTGGAACAGGCTGATTACGCCCACCTTCTTGGTGTTCACCTCGCAGACCCGGCCGCGGACCAGCCCGCGGACGATCGAGTCCCTGCCCGCCCCGCGGACCGCGAAGCGCCGCAGGAGGAAGTCGGGGACGTAGTGATGCCGGCGAGCCCCACCCATGGATCGAACGGTACTCCGGCCGTGACGGTTCGCGATCTGCTCCACCCTGACTCGAAACCCCGGACTCGTAACCCGCGCCCGACGAGTTCGAATCCGACGACCCCCGCGTTCCTGGATTCGACCGTCGTTCGAGCACGGTTTTGGAGATCGGGAATGGGCAGTGCCGGACTCGTACCGGAGATTCGAGCGAGGCGTGGCTCCGCGGAGTGACCGCCCCGTCACGCCGAGATCGCGGCGCCGTCGCCGGCGTCCGACCCTTTCTTGCCATCGTCCTTGTTCCACGGCGGCTTGCGCGGCTTGGCCGGCCCGCCGCCCTCGAACAGTTGCCGCAGCCTCGCGTCCCGCACCGGGTCCGAGGAGGGCTGCACCGTCGGCGGGGCGACGACCATGATCCGCGAGCGGGCCGAGGGCGTGAACCCCAGCTCCTGCTCCATCCGCAGGAGCTCGCCCGATAGCTTGGACACCATCACCGCCTGCGGGAACGGGAGCAGGCACGCCAGCGTCCCGTTGGGCCGCGTGATGCGGTAGGTCTCGCCGTACTGCCTCAGGAACAGGAGCATCCGCTTGTACCGGACCCACGTCTCGCAGTAGCGGGCGAGGATGTTGCCGTCGAGCGGGGTGAGCAGCTTCATGATCTGCAGGTGCTTGAGTACCTTGCGCCACACCTTCTTGGCCTCGGGGTCGAGCCACTTCGGGCACGCCGGGTTGCCCGGCGGCGGCGCGGGCTCGTGGCGGTTGCGGTTCCCGCGCCAGGTGCGGGAGCTCGCGCGGATCAGCGCCGTGGGCTTGGGCCTCGGGCCGCGCCGCCCCATTCACGTGTTCTCCTTCACGACGACCTTGGCGGCCCGGGCGCGCGCGTTCCAGGTCTCCCGGGTGCCCTCGAGGACCGCGTCCCTGCCGGTCAGCGCCTGCCAGCGCCGCACCGCCACGTCGATGTACAAGGGCTCGATCTCGACGGCGCGGCATCGCCGCTTCAACTGCTCGGCGGCGATCAACTGGCTGCCGCTCCCCGAGAACGGCTCGTAGCAGACGTCGCCGACGGCGGTGTGCTGGCGCATCGGGATCGCGAAGAGCTCGACGGGCTTGGACGTCGGGTGCTCGGCGTCGGTCGCCGAGCCCACCGTCGACGCCTCCCACACGTTGGGGAGGACCTCGTCGCTGGTCTTGCGGGGCTTCTGGCCCCTGAGCCAGCCGAAGAAGCACGGCTCGTGCCGCCACATGTACCACGAGCGCGTGAGCACGGGCCGGTTCTTCACCCACAGCACGGTCTGGTGCACGAACGCCCCGTGCTTGGCCCAGACCGATTCGAGCATGGCCTGGCGGCGGCTGGCGTGCCAGCAGTACCAGGCGGCGTCCTCGGAGATCGCCTCGGCGAGCGCCGCGGCGATGAACCTGTCGTAGAGCTCGGGGTTGGCGTCGGGGTCGTCCCAACTCGTCGGGGTGGTCCCGTACGACCCCGACCAGTCCTTGTTGCGCTTGGGCCGCCAGTCCTTCTTCGAGTTGGGGTGGTTCGTCCCGTCGTAGTTGACCAGGTAGGGGGGGTCGGTCGCAAAGAGCACCCCCCTTTGGCCGTTCATGACGTGCCTGACGTCCTTGGGCTTGGTCGAGTCCCCGCAGAGCAGGCGGTGCTCGCCCAGGATCCAGAGGTCGCCCGGCTTGCTCACGGCCTTCTTGAGCGGCTCGGGCGGCACGTCCTCGACGACCTGCGCGGCCGCCGGCTCCAGGCCGGACTCGACCGCCAGGTCCCCGAGCATCTTCGCCACGGCCTCCGAGTTGGTGCTCACGCTCTTGAGCAGCTCGTCGAGCTTGGCCGGGTCGGCCCCGGCCATGGCGGCCAGGGGGTCGAGGCTCACCAAGAGCTTGTCGGCCTCCTCCTCGGTGACGTCCAGCACGAGCACGGGGACCTTGGCGTCGGGGGTGGTCTCGGCCCGCAGGTGGCCGTCGATCAGCTGGAGTTCGCCGGTGGGGAGCTCGCGGGCCAGCAGCGCGTCGGCGTACCCGACCTCGGCGAGCAGCCCCTGCAGGGCCTCGCGCTGGGCCTTGGGGTGCGTGCGCCAGTTGCGCGGTGAAGGTAACAGCTCGTTTGCGCGCACCCTGCGCAGCTCTTTGACGCGGTCGCGGATCTTCATGCGCCCTGCTCCTGCCCGGGAATCCCAGCCCCACGCCCCGTCCCCAACCCCTCGGCCCCCCCTCCCCGAAACCCGTGCGTGGAAAAAAAGCGGTCCACGCACCGGTCCCTTGGAAGCCCTGTAGAGATCCGACCCCCCCTCCCCCCTAGGGCGGTCCGCGCGCCGGAGCGCTGCGCCGTGCTGAAGTGGACGCGGCGGCGATCATGACGCGACGCTCCGTACCGCACCGCCCTGGTCGGCGGGGTCGCACTGGCCCGACTGCTGCGTCTCCTCGACCCCCGCGCCCGCGCCGATGACGTTGCGAAGGCGTTGCCGCTGCTGCTCGCACCCAACGATCTCACTGAGCTGCCTGCGTCTGTACTCCTGCACCCATTCGGCCGGTGGCGTCTCGCTCTCAATCAGGCTTCGGAGGTACCCAGCGGCGTTCTTGACCCTGCTCGCTCTCTGGGCCTTCTGCGTGCGCTCGATAGCCCAGGCGACCTGTTCCCGAGTTGCCCGAGGGTGAGCGGCTACAGCCGCGGCGGTGCGCGGATCGAAGAGATGTCTGCCGTTGACAACGCATGTGCCGAGCATCCGAGCGACCTCTCGCTGACGGGCGCCGAGGGCGGAGGTCATCAGGGATGGTGGTTCTGCAAGACGCAGCGAGGTCCCGCTGCTGCTCGAATGTTCTCTCTCCTCTTTTCTGCTCGGTGCTGCTCTTGCTCTGGTCCCGTTTTTGTCCGGACACATGTCCGGACATGTTCCGGCGCCCAACCTGCTGCGCTGCCTCACCTTGCGCAGCGCCTCGCCGCACCGAGCCTTCGCCGACCAGCTCATGTGCCTGTCAAACTTCGGAATCGAGAACCCGCGCGGCGACTGAGCCAACCAGCCGACAGCCTGCAGCGCCCGGGTGAATCCCGGTCGGCGGGTGATGGCGTCGATCATGTCGACCGTCACATCGCGCAGCCGACCGTCCTTGGTGTTCCGCGAGGCCCACGACCAGAATCTGTGAAGCACGCCGACCGCGGCGTCGGGGTCGATACGAAGCTCGCGCGCGAGGGCGAGCACGGACGGATCATCCGCAAGGTCGAGACGCATCTTGATCCAATCGCCGGCCATCACGGCTCCCTAGAAGAACTGGATCACACCTGCCTTCGTGCTGCGGCAAGGCCGAGCGCGAGCGACGGAGGCAAGTCTGTTTGAACGCGCCCTGTCGAACGCTTCGAGCGACGCAGCACTCACACGCCAGCGCGGGCGCCCCACCACGGTGCTGGCGTGGTTGACCGCCTCAAGCTCGCCGGAGGCGATCCACGCCAGGACCTTCGCGGGTTTGACACCGCGCGCGCGGGCGATCTGCGGCGGCGTGAACCACTCAGGCACCCCCACGCTCCATTTCAGCGTTGCGGCTCAGGCTGGAGAAGAATCGCCAAAGCGCTTGTCGGCTCGTGCACTTGGTCGCCCCGACCTGCACGACCTCCAGACGAGCGCCGCGAAGGCCCGTAGTGGCCCACCGCAACAGCGTTCCGGGGTGCGTCGGGCGACCCTGGCGACGCTTTGGCAGCATCCGGGCCGCCTCGGTCAGCGTGATCAACTCCTCGGCCAGCAGGTCGTGCATCGCCGCGTCCCTCGGCAAGCCCGCGCGGGGGTTTGCTGAACGAGGTAAGGCGCGGCGAAGGTTCGCGTGAAGGGCTCGGTCGCACTAAGTTCGCTTACGCTCGCTTGTGCCCGCGCAATGCTTGCCTTGTGCCCGCGGCTTGGTGCCCTTGGCGCGCGACCAGCGCTCGCGGAGGCTCGGAAGCAGCCTCATCAGTTCGCTCTCGCAGACCAGCCCGCTGGGTCCATAGACCGGGAGTTTTTGCTTCTTGATCCACCGTTTGATCGTCGTCGGATCGACTTCGGCAATCACGGCGGCTCGCGCGCGACTGATCAGGTCCGGCGGCAATCGTCCCGACACATCCTCGGCCTGAGTGATCAGGATTTCCAGGAAGCTCACCGCGGCGTGCTCTACTTCGTAGAGGACCCACCGTTCCATGCTCGCCGTGAGCGCGTGAATAGCAGGGTGCAGCGGGATCACATCGATCAGGGCGGCGTAGAAAATCACCGGGTGCTGCCGCCGCCAACGTGCAACCGCTGGCTGGCACGACGGAAGCCCAATCGTCTCCAGCCATTGGCTCGTGCGGAGGGCAAGGGCCTCGAACCGCGACTCGATGCACCGGTTGCGCTTGCTCACGACATCGAGTCGGAGGATCTCGTTGCACCCGACCTTGGTCTCGAACGTCGCGGTCAAGTCGGGCTGGAGCGAAGCGATCTCTTGGAACGAAGCTCGTAGCTCCTTCAGCACCACCAGCACGTCCCTTCGCATGACTGATTTCCTGACAGTGCGCCAGCCTAGAACGTGGGCAGCCAGAATCAACCGCTCGCAACCAAAGTCCCAGCTTGCAGAAGTCAGTGCCCGCGGGGTCTGAGCCACGCTCGCACGTGTTCCGCGACCTTGCGGAGCCGCTCGTCAGAGATCTTCTCGACGTAGTGCGTCGAGA
>CAZCPB010000224.1:0-7598 GCA_964500365.1 uncultured Phycisphaeraceae bacterium | reverse complement strand
CACGAACAAGAACTTCCCCTTCCACGCGAAGAGCGGTCCAAACTGCGACTGGAAACCCGACCAATGCCACGGCGGGAACCTGATGACCACCACCCAGCTCATGCTGATGCAGTGCTACGACGACAAGGTCTACCTGCTCCCCGCCTGGCCGCGCGAGTGGAACGTCTCTTTCAAGCTCCACGCCCCCAGGCAGACGACGGTCGAGTGCGTCTACCGCGACGGGGCCATCCAGAGCCTGGTGGTCACGCCCGAGTCGCGCCGGAAGGACATCGTCCTCCCGCGCGAGTGACGCCGAGCCCGCGGCTACCATCCGGCGTCGCACGCCGACCCATGATCCGCACGCCAACGGCCAATCCCACTCCGCGTCCGGAGCGGCGCGCCGCCCCGCGGGCCATCGATCCCTGGAGGGCCGCAGCCGGCGGTCACGCCCTCACGCCGACGGGCCGGGTGCAGGTCGTCGTCCCCGTCTACAACGAGGCCCGGATCATCGCGCGCACGCTGGAGGAGGTGCTCGCGTTCGCGCGCGAACACCCCGCGTACCGGTTCATCTTCGTGGACGACGGGTCCACCGACGGCACGACCGAGCTGGTCCGCGACCGGCTCGACGGGGTCGGGGCGCCCGCGTCGCTCGTCGCGCTCGACTCCAACCGCGGCAAGGGGCGCGCGGTGCGCACCGGCGTCGAGCGCGCCCTGCGGACGCTTGACCTCGCCGGCCACGGGACCCACGGGCGGGTCTGTTTCATCGACGGCGACCTGGCCTACGGGCTCGACCATCTTGACCCGCTCGCCGCCGCGCTGGAGTCGTTCGACGTGGTGATCGGGTCGCGCTCGCTCGCGCCGGTGGAAAGAGCACGCATCAGCGCGCCCCGGCGCCTCATGGGCGGCGCGTTCAACGCCATGGCCCGGGCACTGATCGCCCTCCCGCACCGCGACACGCAGGCCGGCCTCAAGGGCTTCCGCGCCCGCGCCGCTCGCGAGGTCTTCCGCCGCCAGCGCCACGACGGGTTCGCCTTCGATGCCGAGCTGATCTTCCTCGCACGGCGCCTCGGCTTCTCCGTCGGCGAGGTCCCCGCGCGGATCAGCCCCGAGCACTCGTACAAGGCCTCCAAGGTGAACCTCGTCCGCGATCCCTTCCGCATGCTCCGCGCCCTGCTCGATATCCGCGCCGCCGCGGCAAGGGGCCGGTACGACTGAGCCGCCGCCCGCCCGTGCTTTCGATCGCGTCCACTGCCCAGCCCATCGCCCCGCCGTGCCGATGACACCCCTCGCGTGCATCTCGTTCGACGCCGAGGAGTTCGACGCCCCGGTCGAGCGCGGCCGGCAGATCGCGGAAGAGACGCAGTTCGAGACCACGCGCGCGGGGCTCGCGCGCGTGCTCGACGTGATGGAGAGCCACGGCGCGCCGTGCACCCTCTTCTGCACGGTGAAGTTCGCACAGCGCTACCCCGACCTCGTCCGCGCCGCCGCCGCATCGCACGAGATCGCCTCGCACGGGTGGGCGCATTCGACCTTCTCTCTCGAGGATCTCGCCCGCTCCCGCGTCGAGCTCGAGCGCATCGCCGGCAAGCCCGTGATCGGCTTCCGCATGCCGCGCATGGCGCCCGTGAGCAAGGCCGAGCTGCGCAAGGCCGGGTACCGGTACAACGCCTCCGAGCACCCGACGTGGCTGCCGGGGCGCTACAACAACTTCTTCAAGCCGCGACGGCCGTACTTCGTGGGCGGCCTCCTGAACATCCCGGCGTCGGTCACGCCCGTCGTTCGGTTCCCTCTCTTCTGGCTCTCGTTCAAGAATCTGCCCTCCCCGCTCTACCGCGCCGCGTGCGCGTGGTCGCTCTGGTGGGACCGCTCGATCAACATCTACATGCACCCGTGGGAGTTCACCGACCTCGCGGCGTTCGATCTTCCTTCCCACGCACGACGCATCGACGGTGAGCGCCTCATCGCCCGACTGGATTCATGGGTCGCGTGGCTCGCCCGTCGTGCACGCGTCGCGACCTACGCGGAGTTCGATGCCGCGTTGCGCGAGCGCCTGAGTCAGACCCGGGCCCACATGGGCTGGGACACATGAGCCCGGCTCTCATGGGCCCGCGATTCGAGAAGCGTTCACGACGAACCAGGAACGAAGTGACGGCCCGGGAGCCGTGCGCTCCCGCGCGCAGACGCATGGCATCACTCAACAAACGCTCCGCTCCACACCCGCCGCCGACATCGCCCGGGCCTGCGACAGCCCCGCCCACACCAGCGTCGCGAAGTACACGAGCGCGCACGCGGCGGGCCCCCCGACCCGGTGCCACGCCCGGACCGCTTCCGCGAACCGCTCCCCGCCCGGCGGCAGCGTGATGCCGAGCACCAGCACCGCCGTCCCCAGCACCAGCGGCCAGCGGGCGACCCCCGCCGCGCCGTACAGCACGAGGCACGCCCCCGGCGCGAAGGCCAGCATGAGCAGGCTCATGTGCCGCATGTTGGTCTGCGGCCCGAAAGCGAGAACGGCGATCAGCAGGCCCGCCCACTCGACGGCGACCAGCGCGCGAAACGCCGCGCCCCGCTGACCCTGCTCCGCGGGCCACGCCCACAGCGCCAGGCCGCGTGCCCGGTACATCCAGCCGATCGCGGCAAGGAAAGAAGCCCCCAGAATCGCCGCCGCGACCAGGGCGATCCCGCTCCCGCCCCCGGGCGCGTAGCCGCGGTCCTCCCCCAGCGCGCGCGCCAGCGCGCTGGTAATCGACACGCTGTACGGCGCCGTGATCCCGTCGATGTTCGCCGTGGCCCCCGCGCCCGCGTCCAGCCCGACAAGTCGCGCCAGCCCCGCGAACGCCACGCGGAGGTTCTCGACGTGCTCGTTCCAGCCGGTCACAAGGGCGGGCAGGAACGCGAAGCCGATGATCCCAGCCACGAACCACGCCGCGCACGACCACCGCCGGCGCGCGAGCAGGTACGGCAGCGCGACGATCGGCAGGTACTTGATGTTGAACGCCAGGCCGAGCGCCAGCCCCGAGACCCACGGCCGCCGGTCGAGCTGCCACAGCGCCCCGGCGAAGCACAGGGCGACCAGCGTGTTGGTCTGCCACATCTGGTACTCGCCCTTGAGCTTGTCGAGGGCCAGCACCGTCGCGCCAGCGCCGACCAGGACAACCGCGGTCCAGCGGGCCGGTGCGCCGAGCCGGTCCACGCACGCCCGGGCCATCGCAAGGGCCGCGAGCAATCCGAGCACCATGTTGACCACGAGCAGCACGGCCGCCGCGCTGTTCAGGTCGAGCCGCGCCGCCGGCATATAAAGGAATGCCAGCAGCGGGGGGTAGATGTAGCCGCCGTGACCCGATGAGTACAGGTGCGTGCCGTCGAGCAACGCCCGCGCGCCGTAATAGAAATGCTCGAAATCGCCCGTAGCCAGCCCGCCGGGCTTCACAGTGCCGATCCGCCGCGCCGCGTTGATGAAGAACCACGCGTACAGGCCCACGACAGCCACGAGTGCCGCCCCCGCGAGCACCCGCTCGCGCCGATGCACCCATGCGCCCAACTCGCGAAGGTTCATGGACATCGCTCTCGCACCGCCGCGGCCTCGCGCGACTCAACCCCGAGGCTTGCGCAGGACGCACGCGTTGAACGCGCGCCCCTCGCGCCGGTACTTGCGTTCAAAGTTCGTCCCGACCAGTTCCCCTTCGCCCGTTCCCGTCGGCGGCTCGAACGGCAATCGCTCGAACCGGGGGTGCTGCGTGCCGGGCGCTGAGTGCTGCGTGGCAAGCCGCGTTTGTGATTCAACTACAAGCAGCGACCCATGCGCCGGTGTGCCGCTTTGCCGCTGTGCGGCCATGTCCTCCCCGCACCACCTCCCGAAGTGCTCCTCCATCCAGGCCCAGTACTCCTCGTGGTCCGTCACGATCCGCAACTCGCCCCCCGGCTCCAGCACCCGCCACACCTCACGCAGGAACGCGTCCTGCACCACCCGCCGCTTGTGGTGGCGCGACTTCGGCCACGGGTCGCTGAAGTACAGGTGGATCACCCGCACGATCCCGTCCGGCACGCGCCACTTCAGAAACTCCGACCCGTCCCCGTGCAGCACGCGGACGTTCTCGAGCCCCGCCCGCCGCACGCGGTCGGCGGTGTACAGGTAGAACTCGCGGGCCCATTCGATCCCCAGCAGGTTCGTGCCGCGGTTCGCGCCGCCGTGCTGGAGCAGGAACGACCCCTTCCCCGAGCCGATCTCGATCTCGAACGGCCGCGCAGGGTCTGGAAACCAGCGGCGCGGGTCGAGCCGCCCCGCCTTGGGGTCGGTCGCGATCGCGTCGGGCAGCGCGGGGAGCTCCTCGGGCGAAACTCCCACGCGCCCCGGCGCATCGTCGAGGTCGCGGTCATGGCCCAGGCCGAAGGACACGCCCGAGCGTAGGGAGCGACCGTGGCGACCCTCAGGGCCAGAGCGATCCCGCCCCCGCCGCGGCAAGCGCCAGCCACGCCAGCCCCTTGATCGTGAAGAACGCGACCCCCGCGATCCCCAGCCTCTTCCCGGCACGCGCGAGTTTCATGTAATGACTCCTTGTTTCCGTGGCCTCGTCGCACTTACCCCGCCCGCTTGGGCAGGGGCACGATGGCTCGAACCGCCCGCCGGTACTTCAGGTAGTCCTCGCCGTGCTCGGCGACGAGGTCCCGCTCCTCGAACCACACCCCGAGCGCGATGTACAGGCTCGTCATCACGCTGAAGAAGAGGTGCCCGACGCTCATCGTCGGCGTCGCCCAGAAGGCGATGAGGAAGCCGAGCATCAGCGGGTGCCGCACGATCCGGTAGAGCCCGACCAGCCGGAACCCGACGGGCCGGTACTCCGTGCCCATCAGCCGGAACCAGACCTGACGCAGCCCGAACAGGTCGAAGTGGCTCACCATGAAGGACGCGAGCAGCACCGTCGCGTAGCCGAGCAGCGACAGCGCGCGCAGCCCCCACGCCACCGCCGGCGTCTGCACGTCCCAGACCACCGACGGCAGCGGCCGCCACTGCCAGAAGATCACCGCCAGCGAAGCGCTCGCCGCGAGGACGAACGTGCTCCGCTCCACGCTCTTCGGGATGAACCGCGTGAACCAGCGCTTGAACGCCGGGCGCGCCATCACCGTGTGCTGCACGACGAAGATGCTCAGGAGCGCCGCGTTGATGAGCAGCGACGGCACCAGCGCCCCCGACGTCCCCGAGTCGATCGTCTTGGGCACGACCCAGTTGCCCACGAACCCCACCGCGTAGAGGAACGTGCCCACGAACGCCGCGTACGACACCAGCCCGTACGCGAACACCCCGACCCGGGCCGCCACCCCACCCCGCTCGCCCGCCGCGTCGCGGTCGAGCAGGAACCCGTGAAACGGACACGACGACGACTTCACCTGGCTGCTCATGGCTTCTCCTTGCAGTGCCGGGCACCCGGGCGGGTGCGCGGCAACTTCCTCGCTCACAACACGATCACGACCGGCACAGCGCCGGCTCCGTCAGACTTGTTTCCGTCAACCGCTCGAACTTCCCCGCGCTCCGGCCCCCCTCACGCCGCGGCACGGCCGGCGCGGATCACGCGCCTCACGACCCCCGCCGCGGCACGGTGCCAGACGTGAACCCGGCCCACCAGCCCGCGCGCCTCCAATTCCGCCCGCGCCCGGTCGACGCTCTTCCAATCCGGCGCGAAGACATGCACCCGCACGTCCGGCCGGCGCGACGCCAGCGCCACCGCCCCCGCCAGCCCCCGCGCGACGACCGCCCCCGCCCGTGGCCAGCCGCGATCCGACGATGATGAGTTCGACTTCATGGCAAGCTCCTTTCCAGGTCCGGCACGCGCCCCGCGACCCGCGTCCATCAATAAGACGTCATCCGCGCCGGCTTGTCCCTTGACTCGAGGTCCACCCGCGGTTGACTCGAGGTAAACTCGGGCCAGGAACGCCACCCGAGGGACCACCGGTGCTCGAAAAAACCCGCGAGAAGCTCATCACCGTCGCCAACGAGCTCTTCTACGAGCACGGCTTCCACGCCGTCGGCCTCGACCAGATCCTCGACCGCGTCGGCGTCACCAAGACGACCTTCTACAACCACTTCGAGAGCAAGGACGCCCTCGTGATCGCCGTGCTGCTCGAGCGCGACAAGATCGAGCTGGCCGAGTGGCTCGGGATCATGGAGAAAAAGGGCGGCGACGATCCCCGCGCCCGCATCCTCGCGCTCTTCGACCTGCTCGAAGACTGGCTCGCCGACCCGGCCTTCAAGGGCTGCATGTTCCTCAAGGCGGCCTCGGAGTACCCCTCGCCCAACGACCCCGTGCACCAGGCCGCCCTGGTCCACGGCAAGAACCTGCACGAGGCGCTCCGGCACAACGCCGCCAAGGCCGGTGCCGCGGCCCCCGTCGCCCTGGCCAGCCAGCTCATGATGGTGCTGACCGGCGCCATCCTGACCCGCCACTCGACGGGCATGGTGGACCGTGCCAAATCCGCGCGGGCCACGGCGGGTGTCCTGGTGGATCACCACCTCCCCGCCGTCGCCGCCGCGGGTTAGGAACTATCCGAACAGGGCATTGACCCCGCCCCGCCGGGGCCGATCCGGACGCCCGCCGCGGACGTATACACAAACGGGACCCTTTGTGGGTCCTTTGGGGCGATCGGTGTTCGCGCCCCTCCCCGTCCGGACCGATATCAGGGGATGCGACGCGCGGGGCGGACGTCGCCGAGCGCCATCGCCTTGGAGCGGTGCGGCGGAACTCAGGTGCACGAAGGGCCAAGGAGGTCGTCATGGCCGAAGATCGAGGAACCACGGCTCCCACCGGCGGCGCTTCCCACGAGCTCGTCTCGCTCGTCGAGTCCCGGCTCGACCGGCGCGGCTTCCAGGACCAGCACTGGACCGGCTCGTTCTGGGATTACCTGGACATCGTCCACCAGAACCCCGCCGTCGCCCGCAACGCCTACCAGCGCGCCTACGACGCGATCCTCTCCCGCGGCATGGAGCACTACAAGCTCTTCAAGAAGGACTGCATCCGTTACCACTTCTTCTCCGACCCCTTCGACAACGGCGCCGACGGCATCTACGGCCTCGACTTCGCCCTCATGCAGCTCGTCGACTTCTTCCGCTCGGCCGCCGAGGGCTACGGCACCGACAAGCGCATCCTGCTCCTCCACGGGCCCGTGGGCTCGAGCAAGTCCACCATCGCGCGCCTCCTGAAGAAGGGCGTCGAGCACTACTCGCGCACGCCCGATGGCGCCCTCTACAGCTTCTCGTGGCTGCTCGACGAACACTGCGAGGTGTCGTCCGACGCCGCGAGCCAGCTCGACCCGCAGCACCGCCAGGCCCTCCGCACCCACGAGTTCCCCTGCCCGATGCACGAGGACCCGCTCGTGCTCGTCCCCCGCGAGGCCCGCGCCTCGATCGAGTCCCGGCTCAACGAGCGCTACAAGCCCCAGCACCACAACGGCCGCATCCGCGTCGCCGGCGAGCCCGACCCCTTCTGCCGCAACATCCTCGAGAAGCTCATGCAGTTCTACGAGGGCGACTGGAAGAAGGCGATGGCCCACGTCAAGGTCCGCCGCATCGCCCTTTCCGAGAAGGACCGCGTCGGCATCGGCACCTTCCAGCCCAAGGACGAGAAGAACCA
>CAZCPB010000223.1:6978-7600 GCA_964500365.1 uncultured Phycisphaeraceae bacterium | reverse complement strand
TGGCCGAGAGGGCCGGGATCGCCAAGCGCGTGCACGCCCACGGGCTGCGGCACACGCACGCGGCCCAGCTCCGCGCCGAGGGGATCGACGTGGGGATCATCTCGAAGCAGCTGGGCCACCGCTCTATCCTGACCACGATCCGCTACCTCGACCACATCGCGCCAACCCAGGTGATTGATGCGGTCCGCAGGCGGTTATGGAGTGGGGACTCCCTAGCAGGATGCTGCAAAAGTCGAGCAACTGACGGTTTCCAAAAAACCGATGACGCCGGCGCTGCGAAGATGGTGGGATGAGAGGCAGGCACGAGCGTCAGAGCGGCATGTTCTAGGTGATCGATCTGGAAGCGAGGGTGCAGGCCGACCACCCGCTGCGTGCGATCAAGCGGAGGGTCGACGCCGAACTGGCCCGGATGGGGCACCTCTTCAACAAGGCGTACAGCAGCAAGGGCCGCCTACCCCCCGAGCGGCTGCTCAAGGCCATGCTGCTCCAGGCGCTCTACGCGATTTATCCGAGGCGCAGCTGGTCGAACGCATCGACACCGACCTCTTGTTCCGCTGGTTCCTAGGCATGGACCTCGCCGAAGACACATTCGATGCGACAGCCTTCACCCACAACCGTCCCC
>CAZCPB010000223.1:0-6968 GCA_964500365.1 uncultured Phycisphaeraceae bacterium | reverse complement strand
AGGAATTCGGCATCATCAATCGCTTCTTCGACGGCGTGGTCCACGGCGCAACGCCCTCGCCGACTGTAAGGGGATGATCCGCGTTTTAGCGATCGGTGACGGTCATCTTGCAGTTTCAATCCACGCCCCCGTGACGGGGGCGACGCGCCTTTCAGGCGATTGCGCGGGACCTGGGCTGGTTTCAATCCGCGCCCCGTGAAGGGGGCGACGCGTTCGGGGACTACACGCCGGGGCGGTTCATGTGGTTTCAATCCGCGCCCCCGTGAAGGGGGCGACGACGCTGAGAGAGCAGCGCGAGGACTTCAAGGCCGTTTCAATCCGCGCCCCCGTGAAGGGGGCGACTCGCGCGGGGGGAGTTCATCGCGGACTTCGACGGGTTTCAATCCGCGCCCCCGTGAAGGGGGCGACGAGTACGGCGAGAGCGCGGTGACCGCGCCGACAAGGTTTCAATCCGCGCCCCCGTGAAGGGGGCGACCTTCGAGTTCGACCGGGCGCGGTGCTCGATCGTGTTTCAATCCGCGCCCCCGTGAAGGGGGCGACGGCCGCCCCAGGCGACCACCTCGGACCCCGAGTGGTTTCAATCCGCGCCCCCGTGAAGGGGGCGACGGCACATCGCCATCACCGCCCACACCCGATCGATGTTTCAATCCGCGCCCCCGTGAAGGGGGCGACGAGCCCAGCAACGACAGCACCAAGCCGAGATCCAGTTTCAATCCGCGCCCCCGTGAAGGGGGCGACGGTGTTGCTGCCGGCGGTCCCGTCATTCGCCACGTTTCAATCCGCGCCCCCGTGAAGGGGGCGACGCTCGTCCTGCTCGTAGTCGCGGGCCGCGTTGGGGTTTCAATCCGCGCCCCCGTGAAGGGGGCGACGGCCTGGCGCACAACCTCTCGTTCTTGAGGGGGGAGTTTCAATCCGCGCCCCCGTGAAGGGGGCGACGCATCCCCCGCCAGCGCCAGCGGCCGGGCTCGCAGTTTCAATCCGCGCCCCCGTGAAGGGGGCGACCAACGCCGACACCGTCGTGCGCACGCTCGGGACGTTTCAATCCGCGCCCCCGTGAAGGGGGCGACCTGCGGCATGGTGTTCGATTGGCGTCCTCATGGGGTTTCAATCCGCGCCCCCGTGAAGGGGGCGACCC
This sequence comes from uncultured Phycisphaeraceae bacterium, assembly GCA_964500365.1. GTDB lineage: Bacteria > Planctomycetota > Phycisphaerae > Phycisphaerales > UBA1924 > CAZCPB01. The sequence goes on along the minus strand of CAZCPB010000223.1, from coordinate 5,833 downwards.
GACGACGGCACCGTCGTCGCGGCCACCGACTCGTTTCAATCCGCGCCCCCGTGAAGGGGGCGACTGCGCCGGCAGGAGATGGGCGAGTACATCGTCTCGTTTCAATCCGCGCCCCCGTGAAGGGGGCGACCTTGTCGGTCGTCGTCATGTTCACCTGCACGGTGTTTCAATCCGCGCCCCCGTGAAGGGGGCGACTGACGCGCCAAGAGTGGTTGAAGACCGCGCCCACGTTTCAATCCGCGCCCCCGTGAAGGGGGCGACGCGTAAGCGCCCTCGAGCGTTCGGAGTTCGCGCAGTTTCAATCCGCGCCCCCGTGAAGGGGGCGACCGCGTGTGCAGGTTCTGGACCGAGCACGTCGAGTTTCAATCCGCGCCCCCGTGAAGGGGGCGACCCTCGATGATCCATGAAAGCACGTCGCCCGTGCCGTTTCAATCCGCGCCCCCGTGAAGGGGGCGACGCTCGATGTGGATGGACGTATCGGTGTACCCGCAGTTTCAATCCGCGCCCCCGTGAAGGGGGCGACCGACGCCCTGGCCGAGTGGCTCTTCGGCCGCTGGGTTTCAATCCGCGCCCCCGTGAAGGGGGCGACGGTCATCGGGTGGGCGAACCAGAACGGGCTGGAGTTTCAATCCGCGCCCCCGTGAAGGGGGCGACCGTCGTCGTCATAAGTCTAAGAGGGCACAACACTTGGCCGCCGAGGTCCGCGGACCCGTGCATGCGCCCTCTCTGAAACTCGGGATTGTCCGGAGCCGATTTCCTATCTTCTTGTCAAAGAACGGCTTATGCGCATCGCGGACCAGCCGAGAAAACCCTGCGCGCTTGGCCGCCGCGGTCACACGATCAGAGCTCCATCAATGTCGAAACCTGGCTTTGCGCCGTTGTGCTCGACCCGGCGCCGCCAATTGGCTCCCAGGAAGTAGAAGCGAATGCTATCCATCTGGGGATCGATGATGCCCAGCAACTTTGCGCGCAGCTCGGCGAACTGTCCGGGGTCCACCTCGCACTCGAACACCGAATTCTGGACCCGCTGGCCGCGGTTCGCGCAGGCACGCGCGACCTGAGCGAGCCGCCTGCGGCCCTCCTTGTCCACGGTGGAGACATCGTAGGTGACGAGGACGTACATGGGTCACTTCCAGAGCAGGGGCGGGTACGCATCGAGGTCGGCGCGGAGGTGGCGGGCGAGCAGGCGGGCCTGCAGGTGGACCATGAGGCCGACGGTGGTCCGCTCGTTGAGGAAAGGGTGGATCATCGACTCCTGTTTGCGGCGCTGGTAGGCGGCGACGACCTCCCTGCGCGTCGGTTCGGTCATCTCGACGGCGCCGGACTCGGTGACGATAAACCCCTCCGGCTTGACCCGCCCCATGTTGATCAGCGACACGGCGAGGCGGTCGGCAAGGAAGGCCCGCAGCTCCTCCATCAGGTCGAGGGCCAGCCCCGGGCGCCCGGGCCGGTCCACGTGGAGAAACCCGACGGCGGGGTCGAGGCCGCACGATTCGCACGCGGACCGTGCATCGTGGGCGAGCATGGCGTACAAGAACGAGAGCAGGGCATTCACGCGGTCTAGTGGCGGGCGGCGCGTGCGCCCGGAGAAGACGAACGCGGGATCGGTGGAGCGGATCAGGTTCTGGAACGCGCCGAAGTAGACATTCGCGGCGTCCCCCTCGATGCCGCGGAGCCCTTCCACGGTCGGAGCCGCCTTCGCCGCGTCGATAGACTGGGCGAGACGCGCGGCGGCCGCGTTGAGGCGCTGGATGGCGTCGGGCGTGGAGTTCTCGCGCGCGGCCCGGACCAGCACGGTCCGACTGTTGGCGAGTTTGCCCAGCAGGACGGAGCGAACGATGCCGGCGGCCTTGTCCGGGTTGTCGGCCCAGCGATATTGCTCGCGGCGCAAGAGGACGTTGCCGGGGGTGAAGCCGCTGAAGCGGGCCATGAAGCGGCCGTGCTCGCTGCAAAAGGTTACGGCGACGCCTTTTTCGGCGCAGAGGGCCATCAGGTACGGGCTGGCCCCGACACGTCCGAAGCAAACGATGCCGCCGAGGTTGTGAATGGGGATGCGGAGCTTGACCTCTTTGTTCACGCGGACCGCCACGGTCTCGCCGTCCTTGGACAAGTACGAATCCTGCGTGAAGACGTAGAGGGTGTTGAGGTGGTGCTTCACGGTTCGGTCAGCGCCCCCAACGCGCGTTCGAGGTATCGCGCGGCGGACCTGCCGGGGCCGGTCGCGTCGGGCAGGCACAGGTTCAGGAGGGAGCAGGTGTCACACTTCTTCTCGCGGCGTGTGCGCGGCGTGATGCCGGAGGCGATTAGGGCGTGGAGACGGACGATGGCGTCGCGGGTCCGGGCGCGGAGCGTGGCGTCGAAGGGCACGTCGAGGCGTCGGCGGGTGCGGCCGTAGAACAGAGCGCCGACCGGGATACTGCCCTCAGGTAGGCCGAGCATTTCCTCCAGGCAGAGGGCTTGGGCGCAAAGCTGAACGCGATCGGCGTCGTGCTTCTTAGGCCGGCCGCGTTTGTACTCGATGGGGAAGGGTGTGGGCCCGCTGCCATGCCCCTGGTCTCGAAACTCGACAATGTCGGCCTTGCCGACGAGCCCGAGCTGCTCGGAATGGAGGGCGAGAGCGCGGACGATACGGACGCCCGGGCGGCTCTTGCCTCGTCCCCCGCCGCGGGGTCCCTGGTCCTCGCCATGGGCGCGGCGGTGGAGAATGTGACCCTCGACAGTGAAGCGGTTTTCCGCCCATAGGCCCTCGATGTGGATGAGGGCGCACTGCCGCTTGCAGAAGATGAGGTGCTGAAGGGCGGAGATGGGGAGAGGGTCGGGCACACGCCCCCCCGGGGCGGTTACAGCCAGCGCTCCAGCGTGACTCCGTCGGGCAGATCCTTCTCGCCATGGACGGCGATAGTGAAGTCGGCCTTACTCCGCGGCGGGCGCTTCCCCGCGGCCGCGTCATCGGCGGTGCCCGCGACGCCCTCGGCGGGCTTGCAGGTGATGCGGGCAAAGAGTTGGTCGGCGCGGGCATTGCCGAGGGCGTTCTGGTGCTTGAAGGCGAAGCAGGCGACCGGGGTCATCACGCCGCGGGCCGCGGAGCGGTCGTTGTCGAACATGTTGTTGAGGGCTTCGCGGACGAGGCCGAGGTCGGCATCGGAGAAGCCGGTGCCGTTGCGTCCGGGGTCGGCGAGCAGGGGGCTGATGAACAGGTGGGTTCGGTAGAGGCCGTAGGGGAGCGAAAACTTGCGGCCCATTTCGCGGTCCTTCTTCTTCGCGTCCTCCTCGCTCGTGACGGCACACCGGGTGACGCTGTGCTCCTGCGTCATGATGGGATGGACGCTTCGGGCGATGCTAATCTGCACTGGCCCGCGAACCTGCCCGCAGTTGACCTTCGTGGACATCACGGCGCCAAAGGTTCGGATGTCGAAGAAGTTCCTGCACATCCACGCGCTCAATTGCCGTTCCTTCTCGATCTCGCCAACCAGGTCGTTTCGCTGGGCCTTCGGAGTCTTGGGACTGACCGCCTCCCAAGCCTTGTCATGCTGTACATTGAGTACTGCCTTCTCTCTTACGTAAATCTCGTTCGGCGGCTCGCCGCCGTGCTTGAGGGCCACGTAGTTGCGGATCTTGCGCTTGAGGCACACGTCGGTCACGAGGCCGTGATTGGTCTCCGGGTCGATGCGGGGGAGGTTGCCCGCGTCTGGATCGCCATTGGGGTTGCCGTCGGTCACGTCGAAGAAGTACACGATGTCGTACCGGTTCTGAATCGCGGTCGGGGCGGACTTGGGCATGGGTCCTTCCTCCATCTGCGGGTTGGTGCATGCGTCACTCTGCGTCGGTCTTCGACTTGAAGTAGGACTGGCGCTGGTGGTAGTAGCCGATGGCGAAGAGGCCCTGGGCCTCTAGGCTGAGCATTCTGGGGAAGACACCGAGCTTGTCCATGATGGTTTCGAGTTCGCGTTCGCGAGTGATGCGCTGTCCCCGATTCTCGATCTTGTTCAGGTGGTGGCGCGACAGGGAGAGAAGGCGCGGGAAGATCGGGGCGGGTGTCGCGCTCGCGGAGCCGTAGTACGAGTCCTTGATGGTCCGGTTGATTTCCAAGCCAAGCGCGTTCTGCTGGATGCGTTCGAGAACGGCGAACAGACGACCGAGCAGGTACGGCGGGTCGGAACGGTCGGGTTCAAGCGACACGGGGACCTCCATCTTGTGATTGCGGGTGAGGCATGCGCGGATGACCGCGCAGCGCCGGTGTTGTGCCGCGCGGAAGTCCTTGCGGGTTTGGCTGTCGGCGAGCCCTTCGATGCGGACCCGATCGAGCACGCCGGCCAGAAAAGCACGCGGGTAGGCCGTGCCAGTGAGGATGCTGCGGGCGACGTCGGTGGCGAGCGTCGGGTTGACACGATCGGAGTCGGGGAAGCCGCCCTTGAGAGGAGCAGTCTCGTTGACGAGGCGGCGGATTGAGAGGGCCGGCGTGCCTTCCGGTGCGGGAAGGAGTTCGAGGTTGCGGTGGTGCGCAGCGACTCTCCGGGTAATATCGCCCACCGAGGAGACCATCCAGAGACGCACGTTGAGCCGCGATTTGTTTGGGGACAGGCCTAGGACAAAGAAAGGCGTCGACGCGTCGCCGAATTCCTTGACGGGCCTGCCCTCACGGACGGTCTCAATGAATCCCTTGAGTCGTTCATCGGCCACGGCCGAGTCGTCGAGGGCCGCGGCGAACCACCCGCACGCGGCCGCGTCCGCGGCGGGCTTCCCCGCGGTCCAGAAGACGAAGGTGTCGCCGGCGATCCGCGCACGGTGCATGTCGTCGGTCGTGAGGCGATTGAGAGCGGTGCAATACTTGAAGGCGTCGTCAACGCCTACTGGTGCATTCGTACCTTGCTTCCACGCGTGCGATCGGTACGCCGAGTCGTTGAACGACACCAAGGCCGCCGCGTCTCTTCCCACGCCACGAATCATTGGCTCGTGAAGCCTAGCGGTCGGTTCGATCGCTCCTGACACGAGCGAGGGGATCCTCGGCGTCCCGTCGTCATCACCCGTGGTTGCCTCGGCGTGCCGCCGCCACCAACCCTGAACCACAGGACGGTCGTGGATGTAGGCGGCCTCTCCCCGTAATTGGAACACGCCAAAGTTCCTGGTGATTTCATTCAGCTCCTCATGTCTGCTCGCCCAAGCGGGCCGCCACGACTCCAGAAACCGGACAACGGCCTTGAAGCCGTCATCCTCTATCTCGTTGGCGAGCCGGGCGTGACGCGAGCGGAATGCTTCGAACTCGACTCTGGTTCGATCTGGCGTCGAGTCGTTCGGTTCGAACCCGAGGAGGTACGATGCCTTGTCGCATAGGAAGCCGGGCTTGATCGCACTAGTGCGCCCACCCGCGAACGGCACCAGCATCGGAGCAGGCCGCTGTTCGATCTTCGTTTCTGTGTGGAACTCGCCCTTCACTCTCTTGCGGATTTCGCGGGGCACGTCGATCGTGACGGGCTCGAAGCCGTGGAGCGTACCATTCTTCGTGAGCAGTATCTTAAAGCTGATCTGCTGGCGGCTGTAGCCCTTTGGGGCGAGTGTCGCGTCCCCTTCTTCGAGGAGCCGATTGTAGAGCTCGACGAGCGCCGGAATGATCATGACCGCACCTCCGGGGCATGGAGGGGCGGGACGCCGATGACACCGCGGTGCATCTGCGCACGGAAGAACCTCGCGGTGGCCCGGACGCGCCGGCCCTGAGACCCCTCGATGATCTCGCCGTTGGGATCGTCGGTGAAGTCGATGTCGTGCAGAATGAAGCCGAGGTCCCGGGTCGCAGCGTCGGCACCATAGAACGGCTCACCCGGGGCCGGCGGACGCG
>CAZCPB010000222.1:0-7640 GCA_964500365.1 uncultured Phycisphaeraceae bacterium | reverse complement strand
ACGAATCGCACTGACCGCCCGCACTTCGGACAACGAGCCAGGTACGCCGTGCCTTCAACATTCCGGAACACGCGCTGGTACTGCCCCGAACATCGGAACAGCACGCCGAGCCACGGTCGCCCGCCGCGGACCGACGGCTCGCCCCCCTCGCGAATGTCCAGCCCCGGACTTCGCACCCCCTGACCGGTTCGAACCTCCATGGTCAATGACCATCGGCAGGTCGGCCGCCGCGCATTGACCACACCTAACCATAGGCGTACACATTTCGCGCCTTTGGTCCCGCGAGTCCCGGAGCGCCGATATACTCAGCCCGCGATCGCCCGGCTGTCCGTCAGATGACCGGTCTTCTTACCATCCTTCCCGACCCACCCCCGCCACCCACGCCCGTCGGCTTGATCGCCGGGGGGGGCAATCTTCCCATCATGGTCGCACGCGGCCTCCGAACCGCGGGCCACCCCGTGCACGCACTCGGCCTCCAGGCCCAGTACGAACCAGAGCTCCCATCCCTCTGCTCCACCTTCCGCGAAGTCGGCGTCCTTCGGGTCGGCACATGGGGCAAGCTGCTCTCCCGCCGCGGCGTGCGCCACGCCATCATGGTGGGCCGGGTGGACAAGGCCAAGATGATGCACGACCCGCTCCGCATCGTCCGGAACATCCCGGACCTGCGGACCCTGGTCGCCTGGTACAAGCACCTCCGCTTCGATCGCCGCTCGCACGCCGTCCTCAACGCGATCGCGGAGGAACTCGACCGCTGCGGCGTCGCCCTGCTCGACTCAACCGCCCCGATCCCGGACCAGCTCGCGACCGAGGGGGTCATGACCCGCCGCCACCCGACCAAGGAACAGCGGGCCGACATCGATTTCACCTGGCCCCTTCTTCGCCAGACCCTGAGCCTCGACATCGGCCAGGCCATCGCGACCCGCGAGCGCGACGTTATCGCGGTCGAAGCGGTCGAGGGCACCGACCGCATGATCGAGCGCGTCGGCCAGCTTTGCCGCGCCAAGGGATGGACGCTCTGCAAGGGCGCCCGTGCCGGCCACGACCGCCGCTCCGATGTGCCGACCGTGGGCATCAAGACCATCGAGAACATGGCGACCAACGGCGGCGGGTGCCTCGCCCTCGCCGCGGGCGACGTGATCATGCTCGAGAAAGACAGAATGCTGGAGCGGGCCGACGAACTCGGCATCTCCGTGATCGGCATCCCCCACGCCCACTCCTGACCTCGCCGCAGCGATTCATCATCGTAGAGAACACATCGTTCACAGAGAGGAAACAATCTCTGCGATCTGATCCTTTCCCTTTTTCTCTCTCTCTGCCGCTCTGTGATTCTTTGTGGCGAATCCTTCCCCCAACTTCGTCTCGCGCGGCGGGCTCAAGCTCCGGCACGCCCTTACCACGTTCAACGTTGATGTCACCGGCCTTACTTGCGCCGACCTCGGCTGCTCCACCGGCGGCTTCACCGACTGCCTCCTCCAGGCCGGCGCCGCCCGCGTCTACGCCGTGGACACCGCCTACGGCCAGTTCGCCTGGAAGCTCCGCAACGACCCGCGCGTCGCGCTCATGGAGCGCACCAACGCGCTGCACGCCACGCCTCCCGAGGGCGGCGTCGATCTCGTCGTCGCCGATCTCGGCTGGACCCCCCAGCGCTTACTCATTCCGGCCGCGCTGAAGTGGCTACGTCACCCAGCCACGCAGACCCCAGGGACAGCAGTCCCTGGGTTGCAGATACCCCCCGCTCCGGCCCTCTCCATAAGCCCCCACCCTCCGGCCGTCCCACACATCATCACCCTGATCAAGCCCCACTACGAACTCAAAGCCCGCGGCGAGCTTCTCCCGCGCGGCGGCGTTCTTGATCCCGCCGATGCCGAGCGAATCGCGGCAGAAGTCATCCAGTCCCTCACGGACTTCGGCGTGAGAGTCCTCGCAACAACCCGGTCCCCCGTGCTCGGCGGCGCCAAACCCGCCTCCAAGGATTCCGGATCGGGCAATGCCGAATGGATCGCCCTGCTCTCGCCCTCACCGCGGTAGCTCCACGCGTTCACGACGAGCCGCGCATGGCGTGCGCGGACGAGACCAAGCCGAATCTATATTTGTTCCGCGCGCGCCCGTGATTTGCCGCAAATAGCGGCGGATCGCCTCGCACGCCCCCCAAGCCCGCCGAGCCCGTCTGGGCATGGCGGATACCTCCCTGGCCTTGCGCATCGCAGAGGCACCGTGCTGGAGGTCCTCCGCTCACGTGCACGTGCAGTACCGCCACCCGCGAACGGCGGCGTGCCTCAAGAGTCATCCTGTGCTGGCTCGCTCCGTCGCGCCTCGCCGTGCCGCGACTCCAGCGCGCACTTTTCCCAATGGCCGCGCGCCGGAACGCGCTCACCTGCGCCGCGCGGTTCACTGCCGTGTCAATCTTTCGAATTCCTCGTTGCCACCCCAACCCCTGCCCCGTTACCTTACCGACATGAGCACGACCACCCCCGCCAAGCCGTCGTTCGAAATGCCCCCGATGTCCCCCGAGCATCAGGCCACGGAGAAAGTCGCCAACCGCCTCGTCGAACTCTGCGCGACAGGCAAGTACCGCGAGGCGATCACCGAGCTTTACGCCGACAACGCCCGTCACGTCGAGGTGATGGGGATGCCCGGCTGCTCGCGCATCGTGGAGGGGAAGCCGGCGATCCTCGAGAAGGCCGATCAGTGGGACAAGACCACGACGGTCCACAGCGCCAGTTGCGGCAAGCCGCTGGTCAACGGCGACCAGTTTGTCTGCCCGATGAGCATCGACTGCACCAGCAGCGAAGGGCCCATGGCCGGGCAACGCATGGACATGAACGAGACCTGCCTCTACACCGTCAAGAACGGCAGGATCACCGAGGCCAAGTTCTTCTACTCCTGCGGCATGTAGAACGCCCGTCGGGCGCGGGCGGAGCCAAACTCCGGCGCCGATTCATCGTCGCGCCGTCGTGGCGCCGTAACCGCGGGCCTGGCTCGGCAGACATGTCGCCTTCTCAAATTCATTCCTCAACAACCAGCGACGAACGCTTCCACAAACGCGTCGAAGTCGTCGCCGGTGACGAAGCCGTCGTTGTTGTAGTCGGCGTTTACGAGACCCTCGACGAACCACTCGACGAACGTGTCGAAGTCCTCGCCCGTGACGAACCCGTCGGCGTTGATGTCAGCGCCGCACTTGGCGACGACCGGCATTCCCGCCGCGCCGCTCAGATCGAGCGTCGCGCGGTCGATGTTCGGCAGCATCCCCGACGCGTCGTATGTCAGCGTGAACTGATTGTTGAACGGGAACGCCAAGGGCACGCCCGCTCCCAGTGGCGGAACACTCCCCATCAGTGCCCCGCTGCTGCTGGCGCCGGTGACTACACCGTTCACGATCTCGAACTCGGCATGGCCCGGCGGGCTCGTGAGCGTCGTCCCCCCGATGATCAGCGAGAAGCGCAGGTTGCGCACGGTCGTCGAGAACACGCCCGCATCCCACGAGATGTCCCCCTCGATCGGGCGCGGGTCCGCCGGATCGGCCGGCGCGAGCTCGAGCGAGAACAGCTCCTCGCTGAACACCCCGCCGCCGTTCAGGTCCTCGACCGTGATCGTGACTGGATCGTGCACCGCCATCGCCCCACCCCCGGCGCTCACCGAGTCCGTAAGCACGGGCGTCCACACCACCTGACCGCTGGCGAGCTGGTTGCCTGCGCGCACGCGCACCGCGGCGTACCCGAACGCGTAGGCCCACGCCGCTCCCTGCGACGGTGTAGAGGCGATCCCCGCCCCGCCGGCCTCGATCGTCCCCGAGACGTTCGATCCCACAGCGAAGGGCTCGACATAGAAGCACGAGTACCCGGTCGCCTGCGACGGCCCCGGGAGGATCTGCGCGAGCACGCAGTCGGGCACCGCCGGCGTGCCCACGCCTGCGGCGGGGATCAGGAACGAGCCCTGAAAGGCCTGCACGGGCGGACCGACGCGCGGCACGTTGAAGATGACGTCGTTGGCCCCGACGATTTCGAACCCGTATTCGTCGAAGCCAGCCTGCTGCCCCGGCGGGAGGTACTTGGCTTCAGTCCGCGACTGCTCCACGACCCACGCGTGAACGAAGTAGTACCCCGTGACCTCGGGCAGCACATTGCCCCCCGGCGTCACCGCGAACTGGTGCTTCTGGCTGACGTCGAACTGAACATGCCACGGTTGGGCGTTCCCGTGAGAGGCGATCGCGGCGACCATCGCGAGAGCAAGCGCGCGGGTCGCACTTCCGAGGACTGCAATCGTCTTCATGGCTTTACCTCTCTGTGGTACCGCAGCATACCGCCCCGGATCCGTCAGCCCACACCAATGTCGCAACTCCCTGTCCACTGAACAGCCGACACCGCCCTGAACACCCGGCGAAGGAGGGTTTTCCTGATGCTCGATCTCTTCAGGCAATCGATCGTTTCGCAGCTTGACGCCTCGCTCCTCATGCTCCGCGAGTGCCTCGAGAAATGCCCCGCCGAGCACTGGGACGCCCGTATCGCCCACTACACGTTCTGGCAGGTCGCTTACCACGCGCTCTGCTTCGTCGATGTCTACCTGTCGCCCGACGATGCCTCGTGGCGGCCGCGTCAGGACCCGGGCGCGCCGGGCGGCGGCCTTCACCCCGCCGGGCGCGCCGAGCTCGACGAGGAGTTTCCGAGCCGCCGCTTCGAGCGGGACGAATTGCTCGGCTACGTCGAAATCTGCCGCGAGAAGCTGCGCGCCGAAATCGGCCGCGAGACCGAGGCCTCTCTTCGCGGCCCCTCCGGCTTCCCGCGCCTGCCCTTCTCTCGCGCCGAACTGCACCTCTACAACCTCCGGCACGTCCAGCATCACACCGGCCAGTTGACCGCCTCGCTCCGGCGCGCCGAAGTTCCGACGAAGTGGGTCAAGGCCGGCGAGCCGTGACGTCCGGGACGAATCAGACCTTCGCCGCGACCAGGCCCGGACCGGCCCGCGCCAGCGCGACCCGCGTGTAGGCCACCTCGAATCCCATCCGCCGCGCGTTCCGCTCGGTCGCCACGCCGGGCTTCGACGAGATCGTCGCCACCCGCGCGCCGCGCTCCGCCGCCCGCCGCAGACGCGCCGCCATCAGCGCCAGTTGAATCCCGCGCCGGCGGAACGCTGGCGCCACCGACAGGCCGAAGAGTGCCGCGATCTGCCCGTGCACCTCGAGCGCCCCTCCCCCTACCACCTTCCCCGCCGGATCGAACGCCGCGAAGCTCGCGACCCTCGGGTGCCCCACGATGCGCCGGGCCAGCGCCATGTCACCCTCGCTCGGCGCCGCCGGCTCGGCGAACCCCGACGTGACCGCGCGGCAGTACGCCTCGACCACTTCTGCATCGGACGGGTCGACCAGCCCGATCCGCACGCCATGGGGCGCCGGCGGTTCGACCGCAACGCCGTCCGCGCCGAGAGGCCTGAAGAAGACGTTCTCGAAGAGTCGTATCGCGAACCGTGCCGCTTCGAGCTGCTCGAGCGCGGACGGATCGGCGAACGGGCACACTTCGATCCGCGGCTCAACCCCGCCCGACTCGTGAAACTCGACGAGCGAATCGACCGCAGCGCGTGAAACCGGCCCGCGCAGTCCGAAGCCGACGGCGGTGTTCACCCACGTGCCCGGTTCGCCCCGCGTCACGACGCCGCCGCCCCACGCGTCGGAAACGCGGCGGGTCTCGAGCGCGACCTCCGTCATGCCCAGCGCCAGGCGGTCCTCTTCCAGCATCGCCACGTCACGGAGGTCCATCATGGCCGGAGCGTACGCCCTCGCGTTCCCCCGCCCCCCGGCCGCGCCCGGGCAACAATCCGCCCGTGCGCTGGCCTCGCGCGATCACGGGGACAACCGACCGGGGCTACGCGCTGGTCGTTCGCGCGGCGCTGGCGATCGACCTGGCCGTCGAAGCCGCCCGCGCGATCCCGCTCCGCTCTCATCTCGGCGGCCCCCGCGTCGCCGAAGCGATCCCCGAATCGCTCCTCACGGCGTGGGGCCTGTGTGCCGTCGCGTGCGCTGCGATGCTCGCGAGCGGCTTCCTCACACGCGTTGGCGCGGCGGTCGCCCTCGCCGCGGCGGTCGCGGCCGGTGTTTCCTCGTACGCGCGGGTCGGCGGGCTCTCCACACCCGCCGGACTCGACGGGGTCGGTCACGCCGTGCTCACGGCGGGCGCCGCGGGGTTCCTGCTCGGCGCCGGCGGAGGCCGCTGGTCACTCGACGCGTTCCTCCCGGGGCGTCCCTCGCGACGCCGCACGCCACGCTGAACCCGGATTCGCCCCGGGCCGCGCGGGTACGCTTTCCCAAACATGCTCTCGAAATACGTTCCATCCGGACGCTGCTCGCCGCTGATCATTCCTGTCACGCTGGCGCTGATCGTCGCCGCTGTCGGCGCGGGGATCGCGTACCAGTGGGCTCTCGACCACTTCACGACGCGCCGCATCCCTTTTCTTCTGGTCGCGGGCATGGCCTTCGCCTGCGGTGCCGGCGGATGGTCCGCGGCGGCGCTCGGGCGCTCGCGGTCGCCGCTGGTCGGCCTCGGCGCGGGGCTTCTCATCGGCCTGGCGGCGCTGGCCTCATCGCACGCGGTGAAGTACCGACACGCCGTCGCGCGCGGCGCGCCCGCGCCGATCCTGGCCAACTTTGAGTGGCGTGCCGCGCAGGGGATCGGCGGCCGCCCCGCGACGGCGACACGCCAGGCGCGTCCCTCGAAGTACACGGGCGGGCGGGCCAAGGCGGCGTGGTGGGTGGAGGCCGCGCTGCTCGGGCTCGCGGGCGTCGTGGGCGGCGTCGTCGGGTCGTGCCGCCCCTTCTGCGAGCACTGCCGCCGCTACGCGGGCTCCGAGCACTGGACGCTGAGCGAACCGCGCCCGCCGGACAAGACCGTCGAAGCCATCAAGAAGGCGGGCTCGGTCGGCGAGCTGTACCGGCAGGTGTGGGACGGCTCCGGGGCAAAGGAGTCCTCCATTGTCTACGCGGTGAGGGTCTGCCCGGGGTGCGCCGGCGTCCCCACCTTGACCGTGACCCACACCAGGAAGGGCGGCGGCAACTGGTGGCTGGGATGGCTGATCGGCTGGGTCGCATGGCTGTGGAGCAGCGACAGCACCTCGGAGCTGCACGCGGGGATCCTGCTGAACGAAGAAGACCTCGACGCGTTCACCGAATGGGCGGCGGCGCGCCCGGGCTTCGAAGCCTCGGCGCTTGAAGGGTTCGACGAATCGGACGCAGAAGCGGCTCTTTGAGATTTTACTTACGGATCCCTACCCTTGGCCCGCCGTTCATGCGGCTTCACGAGGAACGAGAGCAGGAATGCCCCAGACCGCCAGCGAGATCCGCCGCACGTTCATCGACTTCTTCAAGGGCAAGCCCGCGCCCGGCGCGGGCGGCCACACCTTCGTCCCCAGTTCGCCGGTCGTGCCGCACGACGACCCGACGCTCCTGTTCACCAACGCGGGGATGAACCAGTTCAAGCCGATCTTCCTCGGCCAGGCCGACCCGCACTCGGAGCTGGGGAAGCTCAAGCGCGCGGTGAACTCGCAGAAGTGCATCCGCGCCGGCGGCAAGCACAACGACCTCGAGGACGTCGGCAAGGATACCTACCACCACACCTTCTTCGAGATGCTCGGCAACTGGTCCTTCGGCGACTACT
>CAZCPB010000221.1:0-7663 GCA_964500365.1 uncultured Phycisphaeraceae bacterium | reverse complement strand
TCAGACTGGGTGGTAAGTGGTGGTGGGGCAAGGGGTTCGAGAGCAATGGTCGGGGGGCGCGTTGCGTCGAGGGCGCCGCCGGGCGTTGGCCCGCTCAACGTGCGCGGCGTTCCCGGCACGGGCGGCGATTCCGAACGGCTCGGCCGCCGCGCGTGCGCTCGGCCGCTCACTCCCGTTCGCGGTTCGTAGTGAACATGCCTCGACGCGCGGGCCAGCGGCGATCACTCGGCGCCTGCGTCTATTCCCGCTTCCGCACCACGACGTGCCCAACCGCCCACTGCCCCGCCTCGTGCCTTGGCACTCGCGCGGTCGCATTAATCCGGTGCAGCGGGTGCTGGAAATGGCGGACCTCGGACTTGATGCAGATCATGCACGTCACCCGTGCGCGCCGACGACTTGCGCTCCCGGGGGCAGCACGCGCCGTCCCTGGCGACGGCGCGTGGGGGTTCCGATCTCCGTGGGGCCGAAGTCGTCGTGGGCGCACAGCCTCCGGCTCGCGCACAGCGCGATCGCCACGGCGTCGGCGACGTCGGGCGGCTCGGGCGGTTTGTCGAGGTTGAAGAGGGTCTGCACGGCGCGCTGGACCTGGCCCTTGGCGGCGTGGCCGTGGCCGGTGAGGGACTTCTTCACGGCGTTGGGCTTGAGCTCGACGAGGGGGAGGCCCGCGGCGCGGATCGCCAGCAGGAGCACGCCGCGGGCGTGGCCCATGATGATGGCGGTGGCGGGGTGCTTGTAGTGGGCGAAGATGGATTCGACGGCGACGGCGTGGGGGGCGAGGCGGGAGAGCAACTCTCGGAAGTCGCGGTCGAGCTCTTCGAGCCGCTCGGACACGCTCGCGGCGGACGTGCCGCGGCCTTGGCGCAGGCGGAGGACGCCGGCCTCGACGATGCTCGGGACGTCGGCGCGGCCCTCCAGGCATGCGTAGCCCGTGAGGCGGAGGCCGGGGTCGATGCCGAGGACTCGCATTGCCCGCAGTGTAGTGCGCGCCCGGGTCGTCCCAGAAAGAGAACGGAGGAGCGAAGAACGCGAAGAAACGCGGAGGCAGGAAAGAGGAACGCGAGCGAACCGCGGCATGTCAGGGTTCCTGTTCACCCTGTCTCCGCTCCGCGCACCTCCGCGTTCTTCGCGCCTCCGCGTTCTCTTCACGCCCCGCGGAAGTGCCGGAGCCAATGCACGACGGTCCGCGCGAAGATGTCGGTCTCGATGTTGCAGCGGTCGCCGGAGTTCAGGGCGCCGAGCGTGGTCTTGTCGAGCGTCGTCGGGATGAGCGCGACCTCGATGGCGTTTGCGGGCACGTCCACTGCCGCGAGGGTCAGGGAGACGCCGTCGATGCAGACCGAGCCCTTGGGGGTCATGAACTCCATGAGCGCGGGGGGCACGCGGAGCCGCACGCGGTGCTCGCCGTTCGCGGTCACGCGCTCGACCTCGCCGATGCCGTCCACGTGGCCCTGCACGACGTGCCCGCCAAGGAGCGAGTCGGCCCGTGCCGCGTGCTCGAGGTTGACGGCGGCGCCGGGGGCGAGCCCGCCGAGCGTGGTCATCCTGAGCGTTTCGGGCACGACGTCGAACGCCAGGCGCGGGCCGGGCGGCTCGGCGAGGGTCAGGCAGCAGCCGCTGACGCTGATCGAGTCGCCGGGCGAGGGGCGGTGGTCCCAGCCCGCGGCGTCGATCGTGAGGCGCGAACCGGTGCCGCGGGCTTCGAGGCCCGCGATGCGCCCGACGGCCTGGACTAGACCGGTGAACATGCGGCCTCGATTCGAAGGAACCCGCTTGCTTGCAAGCCTAGTGCGCACCGCCGGCCGGGACGCTGGCGCGGGGGGCCGTCGCGGCGGGTGGCGCGGCGGGCTGGTGCAGCGTGCCGCGCCCGAGGGTGCCGATCGCCGGGCGTGCCGCGGCGCCGGACTTTTCCATGAGCAGGTTGCCGACGAGCAGGACGAGCAGGAGCGCGCCCGCGGCCGAGAGCAGGCCGGCGAGGGGGCGCGACATGAAGGGGACGGGGCTGAGGGGGCGGGCGGTCGGGTCGGGCTTCTCGAGGGCGACAGCGCCGAAGAGGCGGAGGTAGTAGAAGGCGGCGATGGCGGAGTTCACGCCGAGGACGATCACCAGGACGATCTCGCCCGCGCTGATCGCCGAGGTGAAGAGGGGCAGCTTGCCGAGGAAGCCCAGGAGGGGCGGGAAGCCCAGGAGGCTGAGGCTGCAGACGGCCATGGTCCAGCCCAGGAGGGGGCGCGTCTGGCACAGGCCGCGGATGTCGGCGATGTCGTCGATCTCCTGGAGCTCGCCGTCCTTGTTGACGCGCTCGAGGCAGGCCAGGACGGCGAAGGTGCCGAGGTTCATGACGCCGTAGCAGAGGAGGTAGAAGAGGACAGCCGAGACGCCGCTGCCGGTGAACGAGCCGTCGCCGGGGCCGACGATGACGCCGACGAGCATGTAGCCCGAGTGGGCGATCGATGAGTACGCGAGGATGCGCTTGACCGAGGATTGCCAGATCGCGAGCACGTTGCCGACGGTCATGGTGAGCGCGGCGACGACCCAGAGCATGAGGCGGAGGGGCTCTGGGAGCGAGCCGCCGGCTTCCATCGGCGCCGTGAAGACCGAGGCGCCGGGCGACCAGACCCAGCCGGGGGTGGCACAGAGGAGCAGGATCGCGACGAAGCCGGCGGTCTTGGGGACGAAGGCAAGGAAGGCCGAGACCTGCGACGCGGCGCCCTGGTAGACGTCGGGCGTGTAGAAGTGCATGGGGACGGCGGCGATCTTGAACGAGACCCCGAGGAGCGAGAGCATGAGGCCGGCGAGGGCGATGGGCGAGAGGCCGTTCAGCATGAAGGCGTCGTGGATCTGGTTGAGGTTGGTGCTGCCCGTGCCGCCGTAGATGAGGGCGAAGCCGAAGAGGAAGACGGCGGCGCCCAGGGCGCCGAGGAAGAAGTACTTGACGCCGGCCTCCTGCGACTGGCCGCGCGAGCCCGAGCCGCGGGCGATGATGACCATGATGTAGGTCGGGAGGCTGGTGAGTTCGAGGGCGAGGAAGAGCCAGATGAGGTCGTCGGCGCTGGCGCAGAGCATGAGGCCGGTGAGGCTGAACATGAAGAAGGAGTAGAACTCGGCGCGGTTGCTGCGGAGCGGGTCGAACCTGGCGCGTCCGACGGCGATCGCGGTCTCCTCCTCGCGGTCGACCGAGCCGGCGACGAGCATGAGGAGCATGAGGCCGACGGCGCTGGTCAGGACCTTGACGAAGGAGACGATCCCGGGGAGGAGGAGCTGGCCCTTCTCGGCCTGGCCGAGGCCCAGGAGCGGCGTGGTGCGCCACGCGAGGATTCCGGCGGCGATCAGGCCCAGGCCGCAGACCCAGGCGCAGGCCTTGCGGACTTCGCGGCGGGGCGAGAGGCCCATGATCATGACGAGGCACGTCGCGCTGAACATCGCGATCTCGGGCCAGAGGAAGGCGAGGCGGTCGATCATCGCGCGGCCTCCTCACCGGACGCCACGGGGGCGTGGGCGGGCGCTGCCGCGGCGTTCGGGCGCGGGCTGCCGCGCGAGCCGTCGAAGGGCCGGACGCCTCCGTGGGGCCGGGCGTTGTCCCAGACCATGGCGACGGCGGAGTTGACGGGGCCGCGGAGGGCATCGAGCGCGGGCTGGGGGTAGACGCCGAGGGCGAGGCAGAGGACCGCGAGGGGGATGAGCGTGCCGATCTCGCGCCCCGTCAGGTCGCTGGGGAGGTGGCCGTGATGCCCGGACTTTCCGGTGGCGTGGGTGTCGTGTGCGCCGTGCCCGCCGTGCCCGGCGGGCTCGACGAGCGGGCCCCAGACGACCTTGCCGACCATGTACAGGAGGTAGATCGCGGCGACGATCATGCCCAGGCCGGCGACAGCGGCGTACCAGGGCCCGAGGCCACCGATGGGCTGGCCGAGACGCGCGGAGGCGCCGGGGACCTGGCCCGCGACGGTGCCCCACAGGCCCTGGCCCCAATGGTCGCTCGACTGGAACGCGCCGACGAGGCAGAGGATCTCGCTCACGAAGCCGTTGAGGCCGGGAAGGCCGACCGAGGCCATGGTGAAGAAGACCATGAAGGTGGCCCACACGGGCATCTTCGCGGCAAGGCCGCCGAGCTCCTTCATGTTCCGCGTGTGGTAGCGCTCGTAGATCATGCCGATCAGGAGGAAGAGCGCGCCGGTCGAGAGGCCGTGGTTAATCATGTACATGACCGAGCCGGTGACGCCGGTCGGGTTGATCGCGGTCAGCCCGAGGATGCAGAAGCCCAGGTGCGCGACGGAGGAATAGGCAACGAGCTTCTTGACGTCGTTCTGCACCCAGCAGATCAGGCCGCCATAGAGGATGCCGACGATCGAGAGCACGGCCAGGGCCGGGGCGTACTCGGCGAAGGCGGCGGGCGTGAAGCCCATGGCGAAGCGGTAGATGCCGTAGGTGCCGAGCTTGAGCAGCACGCCCGCCAGGATCACCGAGCCGGCGGTGGGCGCCTCGGTGTGGGCCAGGGGCAGCCAGGTGTGGAAGGGGAAGAGGGGGACCTTGACGGCGAAGCCCAGGAGCAGCGCGCCCATGACCCAGGACTGCTGGGTGAGGGACATGCGATGCGCGGCCTTGGCGAGGGCCGCGATGTCGAAAGTCCAGACTCCCGAGCCCGCCGAGGGGACGCGGGGCATGACGCCGGAGGCGGCGTTGAACCAGACGACGTAGACCAGGCCGGCGAGGGCGATGATCGAGCCGGTGAAGGTGTAGAGGAAAAACTTGGTGGCGGCGGCCTTGCGGTTGATCGAGCCGTAGAGGCTGATCAGGACGTACATGGGGATCAGCGTGAACTCGAAGCAGATGTAGAAGAGGAGGAGGTCGCGGGCGCAGAAGACGCCGGTCATGGCGGCCTGGAGGACCATGAGCCAGGCGTAGTAGGTGCGGACGCGCTCGGTGATGGCGGTCTTTGACGCGGCGACGCAGATCGGCCCGAGGAGGACCGTGAGGATGACGAGCATCATCCCGACGCTGTCCACTCCGATCGAGAAGGAGATGCCCAGCGGCCTGAGCCACTCGACCGAGCCGGCGTAGTGGAACGAAGCGCCGTTGTGCCAGTCGAACGAGGTGCCGACGAGGATGGCGCAGAGGCCGGCGACGATCAGCGAGCCGTACAGCGAGATCGAGTACGCGCGCCGGGCGGGCGCGAAGGCCACGACGAGGCCGACGAGCAGCGGCAGGGCGATGAGCCCCGCGAGCATCAGCGAGTTGGTGTTGAGGTTCTCGAACATTCCCGTTTCGCCGGCTCCTGACTCTCCGACCCCGATTCACCGCACCGTGAGCAGCACGATCACCAGCAGCACGCAGATCCCCCCCGCCATCGCGACGGCGAACCCGTGCAGGATGCAGCCATGTCTGGGCCGGATCGCCGAGCCCACGCCCATGGGCGCCCAGCCCGCGGCGTTCACGAGCCCGTCGACCAGCACCTTGTCGATCAGGTGGAAGATGTGCGAGATGACGAGCAGGGGGACGCGGATGGTGTAGTTGTACAGCTCGTCCACGTACCACTTGTTGCGGGCCCAGGTCGCGATCGGGCCCAGCATCGGCACCAGCGCATCGGCCTTGCTGTGCGCGGCGGACGTGCGGCCGGCGTAGTGAAGGACGAAGGCGATCGCGATGCCGATGAAGCCGACGACGCCCGAGACGTAGTACATCACGGCGTGCGGGTCGCGCCCGAGGAAACTGCCCGCGTGGGCGTCGGCGTGGGCGGCAAGGGAGGCGGGGGCGAAGCCGCCGTGCTCGACGGGAACGGCGAGTTCACCGGGCGCGGCCTCGTGCCCGTGCGCGTGGCCGAAGGGCGATTCGAAGGCCGCGCTCGAGCGCGCGATCATGTCGCCCGCCCAGCCGCCGTGCCCGTGGCCCATGAAATAGAGGCCGACGGAGGCGATCGAGCAGGCCGTGAGGACCGCGAGGACGACGTTGATGGCCCAGCCGGGGGCGTGGGGATGGAAGTCGTGCGCGGGCGCCGAGTGCTGGGAGGGTGCTGGGTGCTGGGTGCTGGTGCTGCGTGGGAGGCGGGAGCGTCGTGGGCGTGGTCGGCGTGGGGGTGGTCGGCGTGGGCGTGGAGTTCGTCGCCCGGCTCGTACTGGACGGGGCCGACGAAGACGCGGAAGAAGACACGGAAGGTGTAATAGGCGGTGAGGCCGGCGGTGAGGAGCAGGATCCACCCGATCATGCTCATGCCGGGCGTGGTGAACGCCTCGGCGAGGATCATGTCCTTGCTGAAGAAGCCGCCGGTGAAGGGGAAGCCGGCGAGGTTCAGGCAGCCGATGAGCATGCCGAAGCCGACGACGCCCCAGCCCTTCATCTTCATCACGCCCGAGAGCTTGCGGAGGTCGAGCTGGCCCGCGAAGCCGTGCATGACGGCGCCGCAGCAGAGGAAGAGCAGGGCCTTGAAAAAGGCGTGCGTGAGGACGTGGAAGGCGGCGCCGACGCTCGTGAGGACGCCCAGCCCTGCGAACATATAGCCGAGCTGGCTCACGGTCGAGTAGGCCATGATCCGCTTGATGTCGAACTGCGACATGCCGATCGTGGCCGCGAGCAGGGCGGTGAGCGTGCCGATCCAGGCGACGGCGGGGAGCGCGTGCTCGCTGCACAGGAAGAGCGGGTAGGTCCGCGCGATGAGGAAGACGCCGGCGGTGACCATGGTCGCGGCGTGGATGAGCGCCGAGACGGGCGTCGGGCCTTCCATCGCGTCGGGGAGCCAGACGTAGAGCGGGAGCTGCGCGCTCTTGCCGAAGGCGCCGACCATGAGGAGGATCGGGATCAGCTGAACGCTGGCGGGGATCTTGTGGAGCTCGCCGGCCTTGAGCGCGTCGATGAACGGGCGGGCCTTCTCGAAGATCACCGCGTACTCGACCGAGCCGAACTGCACGAAGCAGAGGAAGACGCCGAGCGCGAGGCCGAGGTCGCCGATGCGGTTGACGATGAAGGCCTTCTTTGCCGCGGCGACGGCCGAGGGCTTCTTGTAGAAGTACCCGATCAGGAGGTACGAGCAGAGACCGACGCCCTCCCAGCCCAGGTAGAGCAGGAGGAGGTTGTCGGCCATGACGAGGGCCGACATCGAGAAGACGAAGAGGCTGAAGGCGGCGAAGAACCGGCAGTACCCGGCGCCGAGGTCACCGGCCATGTACTCGCTGGCGTAGAGGGCGATGAGGGTGCCGAGGCCCGTGACGAAGAGCATCCAGAAGATGGTGAGGGAGTCGAGGTAGAGGCCGATGTCGGCCTTGAACTGCTGGCCGTCGCGGTTGCCCCAGGCGATGTTGATCCACTCGTACAAGGACGCGACCGACGGGTTGTCGATCTTCCCCGACTGCATCTGCAGGAAGAGCGTGACGGTGACGATGAAGGCAACGCCGAGGCAGGCGACGGTGATCCACGCCGGGAGCTTGCTGCGCACCTTGGTCATGGCGCAGTAGCCGCAGAGCGCGAAGGCCAGGAGGGGCAGGCCGAGGATCGCCAGCGGCCAGCGCACGACCAGGCGCACGACTTCGGGTGCGGCGGCGGCGACGTCGGCGGGCGACACCACGCCCGGCTCGCCGGTCTGCAACGCCGCGTCCTGGATCAGGGTCATCAGCACGCTGGCTTGGCTCCGGGAGGATGAACCACAGAGAGCACAGAGACTACAGAGGGAAGGGCGAAC